>CAZZYO010000167.1:0-6820 GCA_964658255.1 Candidatus Babeliales bacterium | reverse complement strand
GCATCCGCGGACGGTTCGTCCGCGACGAGCGCAGGTGCAGCAGGCCCCGCATCCTCAAGCTGGAAGGTCTCCCGCAACACATCAAGCCGAGCTGCATCCCCCTGCTGGGCCGCTTCTCGCAGCGCCTGCAACGGCAGGTGTAGAAACTTGTTGGCGATGCCGCGGGTGAGGGCCTCAACGGCTGCCAACTGCTCCGTGGAGAGCCCCTGCAAACGGCCCTGTGCGCGCCGAAGCTCAGCCAACCGCATCGACTCGACACTCTCCCGCAGGCCGACCAGCGACGGCACCACGTCGAGGGCAGACACGCGCCGCGTAAAGCGGGCAACTTCCTCGGCGATGATGCGCTCGGCCTCGAGCGCCTCGCGGGAACGGTCAGCCATGTTCGCGGCAGCAACAGATTGCAGGTCGTCGATGTCGTAGAGAAAGACGCCATCCACCCGGTTCATCTCCGGGTCCACGTCGCGCGGCACAGCGATGTCGACGAAGAACATAGGCCGCCCGCGGCGTCGGTGCAGGAGCTGCTGCCCGTGCTCGCGCCGGAAAAGGAACTCAGCCGACCCGGTAGAGGTGATGACGATGTCGGCTTCGCCGGCGCGCTCATAAAGCTGCGCAAAGTCAAGCACCTGCCCGTTGAAGTTGCGGGCCAGGCGCTCCGCACGCTCCGCCGTGCGATTGGTGACCATCAGGGAGCTGGCACCCTGCTGCAGCAGGTGTCGCGCTGCCAGCTCGCCCATCTTGCCGGCACCCACCAGCAGCACACGCCGGCCCTCAAGCGAACCAAAGATTTTGCGCGAGAGGTCCACAGCTACGGAAGCGATCGAGACCGATGAGCTGCCGATCTGCGTCTCGGACCTCACCTTCTTTGCGACCGAGAAGGCACTCTGCAGCAAGCGGTCAAGCTGTGAGCGGACCGCTCCAAGAGCTCGGGCGACCGAATATGACTCCTTGACCTGGCCCAGGATCTGAGGCTCACCGACAACCATCGAGTCCAGGCTGCAGGCGACCCGAAACAGGTGTCGAACCGCATCCTGGCCCCGATGTTGGTAGAGGTGCGGCGCAAGCTCGGTCCTGCTGACCGTGAACTGCCCGTCGAAAAACGAACTGATGTCGGGTATCTCGTCGTGGTAGGCAGCCAGGAGTTCCACCCGGTTGCAGGTCGAAACAATCATGGCCTCGCTCACGCCCGGGTGCGCCAGCAGCGCGCGCGTAGCTTCGGCCAGGCGGTCGCCTGGAATGGCCAGCTGCTCGCGCAGCTCTACGGGCGCGGTTTTGTGATTTATGCCCGCCAGGAGCAGGCGCACGGGCTCGCTTGCAGAGGTGCTCACGGGCGGGCGAACCTGTGGACCGAGCTGAACAGGTTCGCCGCCCAGACGCTCAACATCAGCAGGAAAACCATGGACGAGAGATAGACCGCTCGGCGACCGCGCAGGCCTGTGCTTCGCCTGACAAAAAGCATGACCACGTAAAGCACCCACATCACGAACGAGAGCAGTACCTTCGGATCAAGAAAGTAGGCCGGACCAACCTTCTCCTGCGCGATGAACGAGCCGACAATCAAGCCCAGAGTCATGCCGCAAAAACCAAGCACCAGCGTGTTTTGCGCGATGCGGTCCATCGTATCAAGCGGCGGCAGCCAGGTCAGGAACCCTGGCATGTGCTTGTCTTTGAGCCGACGCTCCTGCACCAGGTAGAGCAGGCTGGCCAGCAGGCTGAAGATGAGCGCAGCATCGGCGGCAAGCAGCGCCGTCACGTGGATGAAGATCCAGCCACCGCGCACCAGCGGCGATGAAAACGTGTATTGATCCGGTCCAAGTGCCGAGGGCAGCGTGAGCAGGAAGGCAAGTGGCAATGCGAAGATGCCGAAGGAGACAGTGCGGTAGATCGCGAGGATGACCAGGAAGGCAGTCGCGATGAGCAGGGAGAGCGTGGATTGCACCTCATGCATGCCGACCGGTATCAGCCGGTGCGCGCCGGCCAGGGTCTCACTGAACGAGACAAAGTGCAGCAGCCACCCGGTGAGCGCAAGCGAGATTGCCGCCCGCCGCCACAGGGCGCGGCTCCACAGCACCGCCGGGAGCGCACACACGCTGGCGGCGGCGTAAAGCACGGCCGCAACACGGATCCAAAGCAGGGACATTGAGCTTCAAGTATAAGCGGAGCACCCTGCCCCGCCCCGTAGAGGCGACTGGTCGTGTGTAGGAGCATCCCGCAATACTTTGTTGTCAAATGAACAAAGCCAGCGCCACTCTGTTCTGCAATGCGACAAATCTGCAGGCTGCCCGGCAACGAAAGCGGGCAGACGCCCATCTCTCCCTCTGTCTGCAGCAAATACAGGCCGCTTGGGCCGTGCTCGCTGCGCAACGATCAACGAACCAACTGGGTACCAGGAGAGGACCAAAACCATGTCTGACTACCGCGTGCGTGCAGGCGAAATCAAGGAAGATCAGGTTACATCGCTCATGGAGAGCTATTCGGCCAAGCTCCCTAGCAGCTTTTTTCTCGGTGCCTGCTTTGCATCCATCATCGGGTCCCTGGTTCTTAAGACGCAGGGAAAAGACGAGAATGCTCTCTTCGTAGGACAGTGGGCAGCGCCGTTCCTGTTGCTGGGCATTTACAACAAGATGGTGAAGCAGCACGGGTCCGACGCCGAAGTCCGCGGCGCGTAGCCCCAGGGGCGTCTCGCCGCAGAACTAGCATTGCTGTTCAACACCGAGGCCGTCTGCGCGTATGCAGGCGGCCTTTCTTTGGTGCGCAATCCTCAGTGGTCGCGCACGCACCCCTCGCGTTCGCGTTATCCTGTGCTCGCCACCTGTGAACGAACCAACCCATCCATCTGACCAGGCGCAGACCCCTGTGATGCGCCAGTACTCGACGGCCAAGCAGCAGCATCCGGACGCGCTCCTCTTCTTCCGCCTCGGCGACTTCTACGAGCTCTTTTACGACGATGCCCGTAGCGCCGCGCGCGAGCTGCAAATCACGCTCACGGCCCGTGACAAGGAACGCACCGTGCCCATGTGCGGGGTACCCTTCCACGCTGCTGAAGGCCATATCGCGAAGCTGCTGCGGCTGGGTTACCGCGTCGCGATATGCGAGCAGATGGAAGATCCAAAGCTCGCCAAAAAGATTGTCCGGCGTGAAATCACCCGCGTGCTCACTCCTGGTACCGCCCTCGACGCTTCGCTGGGCGCTGGCGAGAACAACTACCTGGCTGCTATCGCACTTGCGCAGGGCGAGGCTGCGCTCGCGCTGCTGGACCTATCGACAGGTGAGTTTCGCGCAACTGGCTTCACCGGTCCAAACGCTCACGCCCTCTGTGCAGACGAGCTCGCGCGCGCCACGCCCTCAGAGGTTCTGCTTGCCGCCCGCAACCCGCTTGCAGCCAGCCATGCCGAGGCCACGGACGAACACTGGACGCGTGCTCTCGAGCGCATCCGGACCAGGACCCCTGTAGAGGACTGGGTGTTTACGCGCGACTATGCCTTGCCTTTGCTCGAGCGCCAGCTGGGTGCACACTCCCTCGATGGCTTCGGCGTGGCCGAGCATCCGCTTGCCGCCATCGCCGCAGGCGCGCTGTTGCATTACGCGCAGTCCACGCAGAAACGCACGCTCACCCACATTGACTCGCTCCGCTTTTACGAGCGCGTGGACTGCCTGCAGCTCGACCAGGTCACGGTGCGCAACCTTGAGCTGGTCGAGCCACTGTTCCGCGATGGCGGTGCAGAGTCGACCCTGTTCCACACGCTGGATTGCTGCCAGACTCCGATGGGCAAACGCCTGCTGCGCGCAGCGATCCTGCGTCCACTGCTTGCGCCTGAAAAGATTGCCGCGCGCTACGCAGCAGTCGGCGAGCTGAAGGCTGACCTGATCGAGCGCGAGGAGTTACGCCGCGCGCTTGGAGGCATGCTGGACCTGGAGCGGCTGCTGGCGCGTCTCTCGCTTGACAGCGCCGGGCCGCGCGACCTGCTTGCCCTGGCCACGTCTCTGCGCGCGCTGCCCCTGGTGCGCCAGGTCCTCGTGCGACGCGGTGCAGCACTCTGGCGTCTTCTTCTCGACGGCCTCGACCCGCTTGAAGATCTTGCCGCCGCCATCGAGAGTGCGATCGAGCCTGAGCCGCCGCTCACCCTTGCCGAGGGAGGCGTGATCCGTGCAGGTCTGCATACTGAACTTGATGAGCTACGATCGATCTCACACACGGGCCGCGCTGCCATCGCTGCAATAGAAGAGCGCGAGCGCACGCGCACCGGCGTCGGCTCACTCAAGGTTCGCTACACCTCAGTGTTTGGCTACTACATTGAGCTGACCCGTGCAAACCTGCGCCACGTGCCCGAGGACTACGAGCGCAAGCAGACACTGGTCAACGCGGAACGCTTTACCACGCCTGAGCTGAAGGAATACGAGCAGAAGATCCTTACCGCGCATGAGCGATCAATCGAGATTGAAAAGCACTTGTTTGCCACACTGCGGGAGCGGGTGCTCGCCGGCGGAGGGCGGATCCGCAAAACCAGCGTCGCCGTAGCCGAGATCGACCTGCTGGCAAACTTCGCGCACCTGGCCGCGCAGCGACGGTATGTGGAGCCAATCCTCGACGCAGACAGCTGTGTGCTCGAGATAGCCCAGGGACGCCACCCGGTGATCGAGCACATGATGGAGCGCGCAGGCGTGGAGCGCTTTGTGCCGAACGACCTCTATCTCGACGCGCACGCGGCAAGCCTGCTCCTGATCACGGGCCCCAACATGGGTGGTAAGTCGACCTATCTCCGCCAGGCGGCCATGTGCGTGATCATGGCACAGATGGGCGCCTATGTGCCGGCCGAACGCATGCGCTTTACGCCTGCTGACCGGGTCTACACGCGCATCGGGGCAAGCGACAATGTCGCGCGAGGGCGATCAACGTTCATGGTCGAGATGACCGAGACGGCCATGATCCTGAACACGGCGACCGATAAGTCGCTGGTGCTGCTCGATGAGATGGGTCGTGGCACCGCGACCTACGATGGCCTGTCGCTGGCCTGGGCCACGCTGGAGCATCTGCACAACGAGACCCACGCGCGCACGCTCTTCGCAACGCACTATCACGAGCTGACGCTGCTGGCCGATCAGCTGCCCAGGTTGCGTAACCTGCGCGTGTGTGTGCGGGAGGGAGCGCACGGCATTGTCTTTCTCCACACAATTGAAGCAGGTGCGGCCAGCAAGAGCTACGGGATAGAAGTGGCGCGGCTCGCAGGGCTGCCACAGCGAGTCATTGCTCGCGCGCGTTCCGTCCTGCGCGTGCACGAGCGCGCCGAGCGCCAGGCGACAGCCGTTGAGCAGGATGCGCCCATGCAGCTGACCATCTTTACGCCGCTATCGCAGCGTGTGCTCGACCGCCTGGACTCGACCGACACCAACACGCTTACACCGCTGCAGGCTCTCAATCTGCTGGAAGAGCTAAAGGAAGAAGTGAGGCAGGGCCGTGGCTGACAAAACGCTGCGAGCGCAGGTTGGACGGCTGATGATTGTCGGCGTTGAGGGAACGGAGTTATCGACAGTGGAACGCGCGTGGCTGAAGATACTCAGGCCGTCTGGAGTGATCCTCTTCCGCCGCAATATCGAGGAGCCGCGCCAGACGACGAAGCTGTTGCGCGATGCTACCGGGCTGTGCGCCAGCACGGCCATACGCGCAATTGATCTTGAAGGCGGCCTGGTCGACAGGCTTCGCGACGTACTTGCACCGATGCCTGGGGCGGGCGAAGTGGCAGCGACAGGCAGTAGCCTGGACGCAAAGAAGCACGGCCGGCTGATAGGTCGCGCCACGCGGCTCTTCGGCTTCAACACTACCTTCGCACCCGTCCTCGACCTTGCGCTGCCCGAGTCAAAGCCAGTGATGCGGACGCGCGTTACTGCTGCGGATGCTGACGGCGTGATCGCCTACGGCAGGGCTTTCCTTGAGGGCCTTAGAATGGAGCGCGTGCTGGGCTGCGGCAAGCACTTCCCTGGTCTCGGCGGGGGCACGCTTGACTCGCATGCAGCCATGCCTCGGATCGCGCGAACCTGGGCCCAGCTTTGGGAGGAGGATATTCGCCCCTACCGCGACCTGGTGCGGTACCTTCCCATCATCATGGTGGCGCACGCCGCCTATCCAAAGATCACACGGGATCACGAGCCCGCCTCGGTCTCTGCCTATTGGCTCGGCAGCGTCCTACGTCGAAAGATGCAGTACACCGGGCTGATCTTGTCAGATGATATGGAGATGGGCGGACTGCTTTCCGTGATGTCGATAGAAGACGCAGCCGTGCAGGCCATTGCGCTCGGCACCGACCTGCTTGAAGTCTGTCGCGAGCCTGCGCTCGTCTTGCGGACCTGGGAGGCGCTGTTGCGGGAGGCTGAGCGCTCGCCTGCTTTTCGCTTCAAGGTGAGGCGAGCCGCTGCACACGTCGAAGCAGAGACAGGCAAGTGGCTCACGCCCCAGCTGCCCCGCGACGCCACCACTGCACAGCTCGAGAAGTTGCGCGCGGAGATACGCACGTTCACGAGCGTAGTAGCGCAAGCACACGCACACGCTTGACCACAGCTGACTACGAGGCTCATCCGCATGAAGCAACAGGGAGAGAAGCGAAGATCGCGGAGGCAACTCCCATTACCGTCGCTGACAGCCATGAGGGTGGCTGGCATCATGAGCGGCACCTCGGCTGACGGCATTGATGTAGCCATCGTGGACATTCGGCCACGCTCCCGTAGACCGACCGAGGCGACTGATCTTGATCTCAAGCTGGACCTGGTGCATCACGCAAGCTTTGCCTTGCCGCGCCGCTTGCGCACAGCCATCTTGCAAGCAGCCGGT
>CAZZYO010000166.1:0-6974 GCA_964658255.1 Candidatus Babeliales bacterium | reverse complement strand
AAGAAGGGAGAGAAGATGCCAGGGTTCCTCTTACATACCGGGGCGACGATGAACTGCCCGCACGTGGCTCCTGTGACTATCCCTCCCAGTCAGACCCGAGTCGTCGTCAGCGGGATGTTTGTGGCCACTGCGAGCGATCAGCTTACCGTTGCCGGGTGCCTGTACCAGATACCTACGCCGGGAGGGCCGGTCCCTCAACCTTGCGTGCCGGTGCAGTGGGCCAATATCTCGGCGCGTGTGATGGTCACGATGCAGTTCGTACTCCTGCAGGCTCCTCCTGAAGGTACAGGCAACGGCATCTGCCTGAGCGCCACCATGATTCCCGCCGGTCCGCCGGTCGTGGCAGCGATGCAGCAGAGGGCTACCGGGGCATGACGATGATCAACATTGAATTTCCATTCCAGTTTGATCGCCGCGGGCGCACCGCGGAGATTGGAGACAAGGCGCATCTTCGCCAGATGATCAGGCAGCTTTTATTTACTACGCCGGGGGAAAGGGTCAATCAGCCGGACTTTGGCTGCGGCCTGCGGCAAATGATCTTCGCTCCCAACAGTCCGGAGTTAGCGGCAGCGCTGCAGTTCACCCTCCAGGCTGCGCTGCAGCGCTGGCTGGGCGATCTGATCAAGGTGCAGACGCTTGAAGTGACGAGCGTGGACGCAAAGCTCAGTATCAACATCGTCTACATCCGGCGGGGCACCAACCGGCCCGACGCGGTAGAGATTACGGAAGACGTGTAAGTGATGACACCATCGACTGTACAGGCATGTCGGCAGGAGAATCGGCGCGCTGACCTGCGCCGGCGGGGTCCGAACGGCATTGACTACATAGAGGTCAGGGAAGAGAACTACCAGATCAATGTGTTCCTGTTCCGCACCGCACCGGCAGATCTAACCATTGCGAACGTGGTGATTACGGGGGGCGGGGCTCGCCACATAAGGGTGATTGAACTACGTCTCTACCAGGTGGACGATCCGGAGCGGGATGATAGTTTGCAGTTGACCCTAGACCATCCAGGCGATGCTTCAACCCACACGCTGCGCCTGGCAGACCTCGACGAGGACGGCCAGCCAACAGACCAGCCTTTTCCTGGCATGGACCCGCGCTATGCGCAGGCGGAGTTTCGTTTTGTGCCGGAGGTCCCTAGCCTCCTCGATTGCAGGAGGCTAGAGACCTGCCCCCCGCAGGAGCCTGGCGCGCCGGAGATCAGTTATCTCGCCAAGGATTACGGAACCTTTCGCCAGTTGATCCTGGATCGGCTTGCGCTGACCATGCCTGACTGGCAGGAGCGGCATGAGCCCGACATCGGTATAGTCCTGGTCGAATTGTTTGCCTATGTGGCTGACTACCTCAGTTACTATCAGGACGCTGTCGCCACCGAGGCATATCTCAGCACCGCGCGGCAGCGTATCTCGGTCCGGCGGCATGTGCGGCTGGTCGACTACTCCATGCATGAGGGCTGCAATGCGCGGGCATGGGTGTCGATCACCGCGGATCAGGATGTGACTGATCCTCCGATTGCCACGGCGGATATCTCCTTCCTTGCCGCCTATGATGGCCCTCTGCCGCCCTCCGGGACCAACCTGAGGGCAGCCCGCATGCCGACGTTGCGTGATAGTCAGTGTGTTACGTTTCAGCCGGTGAGCGAAGCGCCGCTGTTGCTCTACGCTGCGCATAACAGGATTAGCTTCTATACCTGGGGAGACGAGTTATGCTGCCTGCCGGCAGGAGCTACGCAGGCCACCCTGCTCGACCAGGACCGAAGACCCGCCGCAGGAGCCGAAGTGGAGCGCAAGCTGCATTTGCAGGTGGGCGACGTGCTTCTGCTCGAAGAAGTCATCGGGCCCGCCACTGGTTCACCTGACGATGCTGATCCCGAGCACCGTCACCTGGTCAGGCTTACTCGGATCGAGTTATCCGAGGATAGTCTTTACGGAACCAGGGTCGTTGAGGTGGAGTGGAGCCGCGAGGACGCGCTGCCGTTTGCGCTTTGCCTTTCCACCATTGGCCTTGCGCCCGATTGCGTTTACATTGCGGATGTAAGCGTGGCCCGGGGCAATGTAACTCTTGCCGACCAAGGGAGCTGGGTGCCGCTGGAAGACCTCGGCACCGTTCCCCTGGCGGACGCGAAGCAATCGTGCGCGGGGATTGCCAGCGCTTCGGAAGTTACGGTGGCGGGCAGAACTTTTCATCCGGTCCTGCGGCAGGCGCCGCTCACGTACAGCGCGCCGCTCGCCACGGCTGCACCTGCTTCCGGCTGCCTGCTACAGGACCCGCGCGCGGCTCTCCCTGAGATCCTGGTACAAAGTATTCCCGGGCTGCCGGCCGGTTCCGGTCCGCTGTTCACGTTTGAAGAACTCGCCGATCCTGCTTCGTTCGCAACTCGCCTTGGCGAACCACCTGATCTGCAGACGCAGAACCTGCGAGCGGAGCTGCCGGCCGCCACGCTCAAGCTGCTCTCTTCCTTCAACGCCGCAGATCCTGACCCGCAGCTGCTGAGCGCGCTCGCGGCATGGATGGCCGGCCATGTCCGCAGATGGACTGTGCAGCGGGACCTGTTGAGCAGCAGCGCGGAGGACTTCGATTTCGTTGTCGAGATGGATGAACATGGTGTGGCGCATGTACGCTTCGGGGACGGGGAGTGCGGGCGTGCGCCCGGAGCGGGCGAGACCTTCGCCGCGAACTATCGCATTGGCAATGGGCCGAGCGGCAATGTGGGCGCCGAGACCATGTTTGATGTGGTGCTCGCGGGGAGCACGCTTTATGGAGGCACGCTGACCCCGAGAAACCCGCTCGCCGCGCAGGGCGGGACCCCGCCGGAGTCAGTGGATGTGGTCAAGCTGCTGGCGCCCGGAGCCCTGCAGCAGCAGATCGAGCGTGCCATCACCGCTGAGGATTACGCCGCGCTCGCCGAGCGCAATCCCATGGTCCAGCGCGCGGCAGCAGAGCTGCAATGGACAGGCAGCCGCTATGAAGTGCATGTGGCTATCGATCCCTATGGCACGGAGCGGAGAAATCCTTCGCTACCCGAGGAAATTCAGAAGTATCTCTACCGGTACCGCCGCATCGGCCACGAGGTAGTCGTGGTGTCGCCGGAGTACGTGCCGCTCGATATCGCCATGCGCGTCGAGCTGCATCCGAAGTACGACCGCGCGCACCTACAGCCGCTCCTGCTCGATATCTTCAGCGATCGCACACTGGCCACGGGAGCGCTGGGGTTGTTTCATCCTGACAGTCTTACGTTCGGCCAGGCTATCTACCTTAGTGCGCTGGTCAACGCGGCGCAGTCCGTTCCCGGCGTTCGAAACGTAAAGGTCACGAGATTGCAGCGGCTCTTTAACGGGCCCAATGGTGAGTTGCAGAGTGGTGTATTGGCGATTGGTCCGCTCGAAATACCGAGGCTTGACAACCATCCGGGGCGGCCGGATCATGGCAGGTTTTCGCTCGAGCTGCGAGGTGGGAGATGAAGGCAACATCCTGCGGCTGCTGCATGGGAGGCACTGGGACCATGACCCCGGTCGCCATCACAAATCGCCCCAGCCTGCCTGCACTGGCCTACCGAATGGGCACATATACCACCTTCTTTACAACCATGAAGGCTGCCTTATCGAGCCGGGATTATCCTGCGCTCGCCGCGCTGCGGACGCGCGAGACAGACGACCCGGCCATTGCGATGCTCGATGCATGGGCCGTGGTCGCCGATGTGCTGACCTTTTACCAGGAGCGCATCGCGAATGAGGGATACCTGCGCACCGCAACTGAGCAGCAGTCGGTCATGGACCTGGCGCAACTGGTGGGCTATACGTTCCGGCCCGGCGTCTCTGCGAGTGTCTACCTGGCCTACACTGCCGACCCGAGCACAGTGCCGGCTTCAACCATTCCAGCGGGCAGCCGGGTACAGAGCCAGGCAGCAACGCAGGGCGCGCTTCCGCAGGCATTCGAGACAGAAGCGGATCTCTCCGCGCAGGCTGACTGGAACAACCTGACGCCCCGGAAGACGCAGCCGCAGGTCATCACTAAGGAGACAACCGACTTTTACGTAAGCGGCACAAGTACCAACCTGAAGCCGAACGATGCAATCGTGATTGCTGCCAGTGACCCGGTGTTTCTAAGGGTAGCCGGCGTGGAGCAGCAGTTTGCGCCTCCCATGCCAGTCAATGTCCATAACAATGGCCGGACACACGTTGTTGTGCGGTCTACCGAGCCGGTGGCTACAGCCAAGACAGACACGTCTGTCAAGACCAGCGATGATGTCGACCGAACAGCCTCGGGCTCACTGGCGGCGACCTCGGTTGGCATGCTGAAGGCTCTTATGGTCGCGCCTGCGGCTCACCCTGCGAGTGCTCTCGATCTGCGCAGGAGTGTTTCCCAGGCGTTTGCGCCTGGCTCGGATGCGACACCAGCAATGCTCGCGACCTTGCATCCCCTGCTTGAAACGCAACTCTATGCCGGGCTCTCGAACACCAATGTCGCCGCCGCGCCCGGCAAGGTCTATGCGCTGCGAGTGCAGGCGTCGCCGTTCGGCAGTTCCGCCCCACCCAAGCCAGTGCTGAACAGCGCCGGTGCGGTCATCGGGACCAAAGACTGGCCGATTGCGGGGAGCACGGCCGTCACACTCGTGATCGCCGCCCCGGCGTCGTCGATTTCGCGAGGGACGAGCGAGGATGTGAAGAGCGACTCGCAGGCGGGGGCTCAGGGGTTACGCAGCCTGGAAGTGTTTGCATCGTGGCGTGATGTCACTGTCTCGATCACAGTGGATGGCGGCAGCACGAGTGCAACCAGGACCTTCACTCTGCCACAGAAGGAAGGCGATGATCAGCTAGGCAAATGGACCGCGAAGCTGGAGGAGGGCAAGGGCCAGTTGAGCGCCGTGCTCTCGCCCTCGCTTCCGACGTTCAAGATTGCCATTGAGAAAGGCGCGGAGACGTTGAGCGTGACGGCAGACGCGAATACGGTGGTCCAGGCGCGCGCGGGCCAATCAGCATCGGCCAAGTCAAACGGTGAGGAGATCACCGTATCGGCCGTGAGCGAAATCGTCATTGACTATGAATCGGCGAACGCGCCCGATGCCATGACGCTCTCTCTCGATTCGGTCTACGACCAGATCGTTCCTGGAAGCCTGGTTGCGATCGACCGGGGTGAAGGGAAAAAAGCCCAGGTTGTCACCGTCACCAACGCGCGCCGGACTGTGCTTGCCATGTATAACCAGTCGAACAAGGTCACCCAGCTCACGCTCGACAAGCCATGGCTCGATCCGGCCACTGATCGTATGTTAGCCGCGGTGAGGCAGACCACGATTGCGGCCCAGAGCGAGGAGCTGGTGATGGCGCAGCAGCCGGTCACAGAAGACCTTGCAGGCGGGACAATCGAGTTGGACGACATGTACAGCGGCCTGGACGCGGGACGCTGGATGATTGTGCAGGGCGAACGGACGGATACGCCTACCACCGGCGTGAACGGCACCGAGTTGGTGATGCTTGCCGGGGTGCAGCAGGGCGTCAAGCAGATTCCGGTTCCCACGCAGGCGCCCGCTGGTACCACGTCGCCAGCCACCGGCGCTACTACCCCTTCGGATGCCGGCAGCAGAACGCCTCCGGTTTGCGACGCTGCCTCACCTCCGGACAAGGACACTGCAAGCAGCGGCAGCGCCATGCCTACCCCGACGCCTACCCCGGCGCCGGCGCCGACCACACAGCCACTGCCAGGTGACACGACCCATTCCTTCCTCAATCTCGCGCAGCCGCTCTCTTACAGCTACAAGCGCGACAGCGTGAAGATTTACGGAAATGTTGTGCGCGCCACGCATGGAGAGAGTCGCAGCGAGGTACTGGGCAGCGGCGACGGGTCGCAGTCCATGCAGCAGTTCAAACTGCATTACCCGCATGTGACGCATGTGCCCGCGTCTACTCCTGGAGGCGCGCAGAGCACGCTGCAGGTAAACGTGAACGACATACCGTGGAGACAGGTCGATACGCTTGCAAGCGCCGGCCCATCGGACCGCGTGTACACCACGCAGACCGACTCTGCCGGTATCACCACAGTCCAGTTTGGCGACGGCATCCACGGCATGCGCCTGCCTACCGGCGCGGCCAACGTACGCGCTGTGTACCGGAGCGGCCTGGGCACGCCCGGCAACGTGGACAGCGGCAAGATCAATATGTTGGGGACTCGGCCGCTGGGGGTGAAGAGC
Organism: Candidatus Babeliales bacterium; assembly: GCA_964658255.1. Classification (GTDB taxonomy): domain Bacteria; phylum Acidobacteriota; class Terriglobia; order Terriglobales; family Acidobacteriaceae; genus EB88. Next base: position 787 of record CAZZYO010000166.1, on the reverse strand, counting down.
GTCGTCAATCCTCTGCCCTCTACCGCCGGAGCCGACAAAGAGACCATGGAGCAGGGCCGCAGCAACGCGCCATTCGCAACGGCAAGCCTCGACCGGCTGGTCTCGATTGAGGACTACGCTGCCTATGCGCTTACTTTTGCCGCAATTGGAAAAGCGGATGCTACTCAACTCTCTGACGGTCGATCGCAGATTGTTTATGTCACCGTCGCCGGCAGCGAAGGTACAGTCCTCGATGAAACCTCGGAGCCATTTGTCAACCTGGCGGAGTCGCTTGCGGATGTCGGCGATCCGCACCTCCCTCTGCAGGTCGGCGTGGCCGAGTTCCTTCTGCTGGTCATCGCTGCGCAGGTGCAGCTGCTCGATGGGTATGACTGGGATGATGTAGTCCCAAACATAACTACGGCGCTGCTGGCGGCCTTCAGTTTTGACGCGCGGGGCCTGGGCCAGTCTGTGTACCTGAGCGAAGTGATCAGCACCATGCAGCAGGTGGAGGGAGTGGCTTACGTGCTTGTCACGACCCTGGACAAAGTGAGCGAGACCGATACTGAAGACGCTGCTCTGCTCGCCGCCGCCCTAACCAGGATCACGACCCGGCCGCCGCAGCAGACGCTCAGGGTGCATCGCGCGATGGGCAGTGCGTCCGGAAGGCTTGGCGTGCTCCAGCCTGCGCAGGTCGCTTATCTCGACCCTGACCTTCCAGACACTCTCATTCTTACGGAGGTGGCGCATGAGCACCACGCCTGACCGGCTTTACAACCTGTGCTTCCGGTCAGGATGCCAGCCACTT
>CAZZYO010000165.1:0-7054 GCA_964658255.1 Candidatus Babeliales bacterium | reverse complement strand
TTTCCCATTTTCGAAAGTTTCCCATTCAGGATAGAAGGCAGCCGATCCACCCACCCATTCCTGGTCCCGGTTGTGGTCGACCCCCATCATCTTGCCCCGTCCCAGCCGTGTAAGCGCGAACACCGGTTGCAGCGCCTCCCCGTCCGGCCAAAGATAGAGGATGCGAATTTCAGTCTGGGTGGGGCCAAACGGAGTATCGATTGTCGCCGCAAAATGCATACGCTGCTGCATCAGGTAGTCGCGCCGCTGCTCCTGAGGGATCGCTGCCAGCTGCTCATCGGATGGAGCAAACTCGATGCCGCGGCCGGCGAAACCGAACAGCGGCTTCAGGATCCACTCCGAGCGAGGCAGCTGCGGCATCCCGGCCGCGTCGCCCAGCCACTCATCCAGGAAGAAGGCAGGCGGCACTGCCGCGTGTTGAAGGTAGGGAAGCGAAAACTTGCTGATGGCGAAGTACCAGTTGGGATGCCCGGCCCACTCGACATCCAGCGGCTCCTCGTAGCTGAAGGGAAGCTTAACCTGGCTTGCGAGTATCTCGTCCACGATGGCGCGGTTGTAAATCCGTCGCACCGGCACCAGCTCCCCGTTCCAGCGGTAGAAGACGCTGGACGGCCTGGAGCTGTGCCGCTCGATGACAAGATCGCTGATATCGACGACGCGGATACCGAGCCGTGCAGCCGTCAAGGCAAAGTCAGGGTAGGTCTTCTGCTTCTCCGGCGCGACCTCGGTCAGAATGACATGCTCAGGTGCATGCCCGTTCAGAATGACCTGTCTTAATTTGAGCCAGTATGTCTCTTCGGTATGGCCGCCCAGGAATTGGCCGAGGTTATCGGGCAGATGGTAGGCGGCCCGGTAAGCCGCGCACAGTGCAACCTGGTAGGCGTAGATCGAAGGGAAGGCCTGGAGTTCAACGATCTTCGGGGCCAGGGAGCCATCGGCTTCCTCGACCAGGCCAAAGTCGGCTGTCATGAAGTGGGGATGGTCAGAGAAGTTTGGCGCGCGAAATCCAGAAGGAATTGCAGCCAGGGCGCGATCCAGGTAGGTCGGGTTGGCAACTAACTGCCGGGTCAGGTCTGCGCCAATGCTTGCACAGCGGTCCAGCAGCTGCCGGGGTAAAAAACAGGGCGTCTCGGCTACGCGAAAGCCAAGCTGGCAACCAAGACCCTGTTCCAGGTGCTGCTTCAGCCGCTCGTAATCTTCTCGCCTGTATGTGGCGTTGAACGTTGTGCGCAGCGCAGGGATCAAGGTCGCCTCAGGAGTAGAGTTGCGGACAACGCCAAGGGTATAGCATCTGGCGGATGCACGCTCCATGCGTGCTTGCCTGGGAGCAAGTTGATCGAGCGCCACAGGTCAATCAAGCGGTACCTACCGCAGGTCGTTCTAGGTGGTACTTAAGTAATGACTCTGTTCTAAGTTACGATAACGGGCGACAAGCGGATTCAACCACGGCTTCGCATTCTCCACTTTCCCGCCGGGGCCTGGTTCGGGCTACTCTGGGGTACGCTGCTGCTCTGCCCTCCACTTATCCGGGGCAGCGGCCAAGGAATTGAGCATGCCGGAGTCCTTCTCGCAGCCAGCACGTCCATCGCTATTCACCGCCGTGCGCCTGCTTACTGCTGCGCAGAGGCATGCCTTCATCGCCTGCTTTCTGGGTTGGGCGCTCGATGCATTTGACTACTTCCTTCTAGTCTTCTGCGTGCCGGCTATCTCGGCCGACTTCCACGCCAGGACCTCGCAGGTGGCCGAGGCACTCTTCCTCACGCTTGCCTTCCGCCCCGTAGGTGCGTTCCTGTTTGGCATGCTCGCAGACCGCTACGGGCGCCGGCCGACCCTGATGCTGAACATTGCCTGCTACTCCATCCTGGAGCTGGCGTGCGCCTTTGCGCCCTCGCTGCCTGTGCTGCTGGTCCTGCGGGCGTTGTTCGGCATCGCTATGGGCGGGGAGTGGGGCGTGGGTGCGGCGCTGGCTTTTGAAAGCCTGCCCAAGGAGGGGCGTGGCTTCTTCTCGGGCATCCTGCAGGAGGGGTACGCGGTCGGGTACCTGGTCGCGGCTGCCGCGTACGGGCTGCTCTTTCGTCCGCTCTCCGCGCTGACCTGGCACGGGCACGCGGCCGGCTGGCGCGGGTTGTTTGTCGTAGGCGCCATGCCCGCGGTGCTGATCGTCTACATCGGGCGCAAGGTGGAGGAGTCACCGGCCTGGCGTGAGCAGGATGCCCGGCGACGGAGCGCGCTCGGTCCGAGTTCGACCGCGAGCAGAGCGTCCGGCCTGGCGGCTGGCGCTGCAGCGCCCCGAGTCGGCTTCCTGCGCAGCCTTGGACTCTATGGCGGGACGTTTCTGTTCCTTGTCCTGCTGATGAGCGGCTTCAACGCGCTCTCTCACGGAACCCAGGACCTGTATCCGACATTCCTGCAGCGGGAGCACCACGCCTCGCCCGGGCAGACCGGCACCATCGGCATCCTCTACAACGTGGGCGCGATCCTGGGAGGCGTGCTCTTTGGCGCATTCTCTGAGCGGATCGGGCGCAAGCGGGCCATTATCACGGCTGCGCTGCTGACCTTGCCGGCAATCCCGCTCTACGCCTACTCGCACTCGCTCGCGATGCTGGCCGTAGGCGCATTCTGCATGCAGTTTATGGTGCAGGGCGCCTGGGGAGTGGTGCCGGCCTACCTGTCAGAGCTGTCGCCCGGGCCGGTGCGAGCGACCTTCCCCGGCCTGGCCTACCAGCTTGGCAACCTGCTTACTTCTCGCAATTCAGTCATACAGGCGCACCTGGCGGAGCGCATCGGCAGCTTTCGTCCTGTTCTGGCCGTGACGGTCCTGCTGGTGGCCTGCTACCTGGCGGTGGTGACCTGGTTCGGGCGCGAGGCGAAGGGCGCGGATCTGTCGGTGTGAGAGAAGCTTGTCGCATACTGAAGTGCCCGCTTCAGGAGTAGCAAGCCGCGTGACCTGATCGCTCGCGTGGAAGAGCCGGGGGCAGACAATGCCTAGTAAGCATCGAAGTAACGCTTTAGCTGCCATTCGCGAGACGGCAATCGATCTGCACCGCGTCGGTGGGATGGATCAAAAGATAATGCGCAAGTTTGACGCGCTGTGTCTCACGCCCATCCAGGAGATGACGCCTAAGAAGATTCGCGCTCCGCACACTCGTGAGAAGGCCAGTCAGACGGTCTTTGCCGCCGACCTGAACGTCACTCCTAGCCGGGTCGGCAAGTGGGAGCGTGGCGAAAAGCACCCTCAGGGAGCGGTTCTAAAGCTGCTCTCCCTTGTGGACAAGAAAGGACTAGGAGTGGTGGCCTGATTCTGAGTACCGCTGTGAAACGGTCGTTTCAGAAAGTACAGAGTTCTACGCTTCAGCTCCGGAGCAACGGGTTAAGCTTTCTGCCATGACTTTCGAGACGTTCGTAAAGGAAATGCTCGCCCGGTTTCCATTCCTACAAGCCGAATGCTCTACCTACATGGAGGAGGACGAGCCGTTGGCGTATGTAGCCTTTGGTTGTGTTCTCAACCCGTGGCTCGCATCATGTCTTAAAGCACGCGACATAGCCAACGTGAGAAAAGTCTGCGATTTCCTAGAGATTTCAGCCTTTGCAGTAGAAGCGACGAGCGACTGGAGGACCTAATCGCCATAGAGCTTGGCGAATGGCTTCCAGAAGTACTGGAAAGAGATCTTCTCCTATCCCACCTCGGGCATGAGACCCGGAGAGTGTGCAGTTACCACATGAGCCGTCTAGATTTTTGACATTAGGCAAAGCCCAGGACAACTCTGGTTGTCGTGGGTGAGGGAACCTGGCGAAGTAGGGCAACGCGAACGCTCAGGCCGCCGGTGGCCGCTCAGAAATCGTTACCACTCTTCGAGCCAATCGACAGGCAACAACAGCACCAAGAAAGCCCAGCCCCAGCCGCTACCCGCTTCATGCACAATGAACAGAGAGGATCGCGCCTGTGCCCCGTGTTCACTTTCATCAGCAGCTCGCGCAGCTCAAGGACAAGCTTCTGGCCATGGCTGCGCTTGCGCAGCAGGCGCTTGAGTCCTCGGTCGACGCCTACCTCAATCGCGACCTGACGCTCTGTCAGTATGTTCGCGAGAACGAGACAGCGATCAACCTGGCCCAGCGCGAGGTGGACGAGATGAGCTACGAGCTGCTCGCGAAAGAGCAGCCCATGGCCATTGACCTGCGCTTCATCCTGGCGGTGATCAAGATCAACGGCAACCTCGAGCGGATCGGGGACCAGGCCATGTCCATCGCCCAGCGCACCTGTGACCTGATCAGCATGCCGGCGGCCGCGCTGCCGGCTGATATCGAGGGCATGCGCAACTGTGCCCGGCGCATGATCCGCATGGCGCTCCAGGCGCTGCTCGAAGGCGACACCCGCGTTGCCGCCGCGGTGATCGAGATGGATGACGAAATCGACCGGCTGAACCGGCTGGCGCATGAAGACCTTGCGCGCGTCATTCAGGAGCAGCCAGAGATCTCGCAGCAGGCCCTGCATGCCATCATCATCTCGCGCAACCTGGAGCGCATCGCAGACCACGCCGCCAACATCGCGAGCGACGTCATCTTCTGGGTGCAGGGCGCCGATGTGCGCCACCAGGCGATCCTCAGCGCGGATTAAGTCCGGCGCGCCGTGGCTTACACTAGCTCCATGGCAGGACTGGTCCTCGATGGCAAAACGCTCTCGCTCGCGGTGGAAACGAAGCTGAAGGCGCGCGTGGCACGGCTGGTGGCCAGAACCGGGGAAGCGCCGCCAGTGCTTGCGACCATCCTGGTGGGCGACAATCCTGCATCGGCGACCTACGTCCGGATGAAAGGCAATGCTTGCCGGCGCGTCGGTATGGAGTCGCGCCCGATCACCCTTGCCCAGGAAACGACCACCGACCAGCTGCTGGCCGTCATCGACGACCTGAATGCAGATGCGCGTGTGCGGGGCATTCTGCTTCAGCACCCGGTACCTGGCCAGATCGACGAGCGGCAGTGTTTTGATCGCATCGACCTCGCGAAGGACGTTGATGGCGTGACCAGCCACGGCTTCGGGCGCATGGCAATGAAGCAGTCGGCGTACGGGTCAGCAACGCCCGCGGGCATCATGCACCTGCTGCGGCACTACGGCATTGCGCTCGAAGGACGCAGCGCGACCGTGGTCGGACGCAGCGCGATCCTGGGCAAGCCGATGGCCATGATGCTGAACAACGCGAACGCCACGGTGACGCTCTGCCACCGCTTTACGGTCGATCTGCCACGCTTCCTGCGCGATGCGGACATTGTTGTGGCGGCCCTCGGCAAGCGTGAATACATCCGCGCGGAGTGGCTGAAGGATGGCGTGGTGGTGGTCGACGCTGGCTACCATCCGGGTGGCCTGGGGGGCGTGGGTGACGTCGAACTGGGACCGCTGGTCGACCGGTGCGCGGCCTACACGCCGGTGCCAGGAGGGGTTGGGCCCATGACCATCGCTACGCTGATGGAGCAGACCGTGCAGTCAGCCGAGCAGGCCGTCGCGCAGCTTGAGGCGGCAACTCCGCAGCTGGCCACCCAGGGCGCCTGAAGCAGGCCGATGTATCTAGACCAGAAGCCTGCCTGTACCCTGGCCAAGCCACACTGCTGTGTAGCCGACCACGACGCTCAGCAGCACGTAGAGCAGTGCCAGGCCACTCTGCCCGCTCTGGGCAGTACGGAGCGCCTCGTACTCAAAGGTGGAGAAGGTGGTGTAGGCCCCGACAAAGCCGACCGGCCCGGCAAGCCGAAGGGCAGTGGGCAGGCTGGTGCGGGCATCGAGTACCGCCAGCATGAGCCCAAGCAGGAAGCAGCCCGAGATGTTGATCACAAAGGTGCCATAGGGGAAGGCGAGCCCGAAGCGGCGCGTCATCCAGCTTCCCACTGCATAGCGGGCTACTGCCCCCAGCAAGCCGCCGAGGCCCACCCACACATAGTTCATCGTTCCAGCTTCAGACAGGCACGGGCTCCGCGTCAACGAAGCAGCAGGCGAGGCCTTCGTAGCTGCGCACAAGCGTTGCGTGGTACTGTGCCCCATAGGTAGTAGAACCAGCTCGAAAGCCTGCTGCCGCGAAAGGAACTTCCATCCGCATCGTGAATGAAACGCTCGTTGTCCATACCCCCAAAGCGCGGCTGCTGCCTCGCTTCTGCCGTTTTGCCGCGATCTTCGCGGTGGCGACGGGTGCCTGCGCGGCGCGCGCGCAAACCGTGACCTTGCACCTGCGGCCTGAGAAGACCGAGATTCTTTTCACCGCCGGGAGCTCGCTCCACCGGGTACACGGAAGCTTCGTGCTGAAGGGCGGGCAGGTAGCCTTCGACGCGGCTGCAGGCGTTGCCCAGGGGCAGATCCTCGTCGACGCCTCGAGCGAGCACAGCGACAACGCGAAGCTCGACAGCCGGATCCAGAACGAGGTGCTGGAAAGCACCAAGTATCCGGAGCTCTTCTTTCACGCGGAGAAAAGCTCGGGCGGCCTGAAGCAGGGCGATGACCAGCACCTGGCGCTGATTGGCACCTTCAACGCGCATGGCGCGGACCACCCGCTCAAGATCGACGCGATCGTGTCCGTGCACGGCGACCAGGCTGTCGCCAGGGCCGAGTGGGATGTGCCCTATGTAGAGTGGGGGATGAAGGATGCCAGCACGATGCTGCTGCACGCGCGGACCGTTCACATCTCCATGGTGGCGCATGCAACAGTAGAGGGATTGCAGGCAGCAAAGTAGGGGCCGAGTGGCTATGAAGACGCGGGTTCACACAACGAGTGCAGTGTTGCTGATGGGTCTGCTGGCCGCCGGCTGCGCGCGTCCGCACGAGACCGAAGATGAGCGCATCCAGAGGCAGGCCGCCGAGGATACGCGCCAGATCCGCAAGGATGCGCAGAACGCCGGTGTAGAGGCTCGAAAGGCCGCCGAGCAGGCGCGCAGGCAGGCGCGTGACATCATCGCCGGGGTGCGGGAGGGCTGGCAGCAGGGTGCCCCGCCGGGCAAGGGCGGGGACGAGCACGCTCGTGTCGACCTGAACACGGCGTCGGTAGCAGAGATCGACGCACTGCCCGGGATCAGTGCG
>CAZZYO010000164.1:6780-7061 GCA_964658255.1 Candidatus Babeliales bacterium | reverse complement strand
CGATTACTAGCGATTCCAGCTTCATGGAGTCGAGTTGCAGACTCCAATCCGAACTGAGGCCGGCTTTTTCCGATTAGCTCACCCTCGCGGGGTTGCAGCGGTTTGTACCGGCCATTGTAGCACGTGTGTAGCCCTGGACATAAAGGCCATGAGGACTTGACGTCATCCCCACCTTCCTCCCCGTTATCCGAGGCGGTTTCGCCAGAGTGCTCAACTAAATGGTAGCAACTGGAGATAAGGGTTGCGCTCGTTGCGGGACTTAACCCAACATCTCACGACAC
>CAZZYO010000164.1:0-6770 GCA_964658255.1 Candidatus Babeliales bacterium | reverse complement strand
TAAACCACATGCTCCACCGCTTGTGCGGGCCCCCGTCAATTCCTTTGAGTTTCAGCCTTGCGACCGTACTCCCCAGGCGGATTGCTTATCGCGTTAGCTTCGACACGGCAGGATTGGGTACCCTCCACATCAAGCAATCATCGTTTAGGGCTAGGACTACCAGGGTATCTAATCCTGTTTGCTCCCCTAGCTTTCGTGCATCAGCGTCAGAAATGGTCCAGTGAGCCGCTTTCGCCACAGGTGTTCCTTCCGATATCTACGCATTTCACCGCTACACCGGAAATTCCACTCACCTCTCCAATACTCAAGCCCGACAGTTTCCTGTGCAGACTATGGGTTGAGCCCATAGATTTCACACAAGACTTATCAAACCGCCTACGCACCCTTTACGCCCAATAATTCCGAACAACGCTTGCCCCCCTCGTATTACCGCGGCTGCTGGCACGAAGTTAGCCGGGGCTTCTTCTATGGGTACCGTCATTATCGTCCCCATCGAAAGGAGTTTACGTACCAAGATACTTCATCCTCCACGCGGCGTTGCTGCGTCAGGGTTTCCCCCATTGCGCAAAATTCCCCACTGCTGCCTCCCGTAGGAGTCTGGACCGTGTTTCAGTTCCAGTGTGTCCGTGCGCCCTCTCAGGCCGGATACAGATCATCGTCTTGGTGGGCCATTACCCCGCCAACTAACTAATCTGCCGCGACCCCCTCCTGAAGCGAATTGCTCCTTTGACCCGTAGGTGTTATGCGGTATTAGCCTCGATTTCTCTAAGTTATTCCCCACTCCAGGGTAGGTTAGTCACGTGTTACTCACCCGTGCGCCACTTTACTCAGGACCGAAGTCCCTTTCTCGTTCGACTTGCATGTGTTAGGCACGCCGCCAGCGTTGATTCTGAGCCAGGATCAAACTCTCGTTTAAATCCTACTCGGCTCGCTACTTCAGGACGGAGGTCCGAAGATAGCGGCCAAACCCTTGATCGCGCTCGAAAGGCGATCAAGGGTATAACTTAGTGAGAATGATCAAACCAATTCTTTTCGTCATTCTCACGACTGGCATGTTCAACCTGATTTTCAAAGATCCTAGCGGTAACCGCCTAAGCGGGCCGTTTGGGATCGGGATCCGCATCCGACAGAGTCGTCTGCGTGTCCTCGAACTTGCTGCGCCTCGTACTACGCATTTCCTTAGACTACCGTAACTGTTCGTCCCGGTCAAGTACTTTGATCGCTACTTCTTCCAGGGACGTATGCTGCTTCACCTGCCGGGTAAGATCACCGACAAACTGGGAGCGCAAAACGTTAGGCGCTAAGTCCAACCCCGTCTAGAAGGTGGATTGTGCGTCGTACCGCGCAAAACTTTAAAAGAACAACACACTCGATTCAATCGAGAGGTGGGCATTCATGCCCTGTCGTGCAATGGATTGTTCGCGCTGGAAGGGTTTTGCCTTCTGGGCTCGGTGAGCCGTCGAACCCTTCGGTCATCGCTATCCGCAGATGAAAGGGACGAGTAACTCTCGTCCTACGAAGGACACATCCTATTGCTGTGGCCAACTATCTGGCCGTATCTTCTTTAAAACTGTAGCATGACTTCTTTGTATCTTCAACCCACCTTGCAGCGGGCAGTCGCTTGCGATGCGACTTTCTTACCTTAGCACCACTCAGCCATTGTTGCAAGCTTTGCGTTGTGTCTCGTTCCACCCTCAAGCCGTCTTACTGCGATCTGTATCGCAGCCGCTTGTCCGTGTCCCACGTGACAAGACTGATACTAGCGCTCCAACCACTCGGGGCACAAGTGTTGAAAACTGCTCCATCCTGTTGAAAAGCAGCCGGCCTGCCCAGTCTTGCTGGGCAAGCCCCTCAGACGCCGCCGAATTCAAAAGGCCCTACTCGGTCACCTGCTTGGCGATCACGCCAAGATCGGTCAGGCTGTTCACAAAGAACTGCATCGCAAGTGCCACCAGCAACAGCCCCATAATGCGTACCAGGATCCGAATGCCAGTCGCGCCAAGCAGTTGCTGCAGGCGCTCCGCAGCTCCCAGCACCCAGTAGCTGGCCAGCGCCGTCACGCCGATGGCACTCAAGATGGCGGTGTACTGCAGGAAACCATTCGCCTGCCCAACCATCACCATCACGCTTGAGATCGCTCCCGGTCCGGCCAGCATCGGTATGCCGAGCGGCACAATGCCGGCGTCCTCCTTATGCGTCGCGTCGTCGGTGTCGCCCGTGGCTTCCTGGGTGGGCGAGCGCTTGGCCTCGAGCATGTCGATGCCAATCAGCATCAGGATCAGTCCTCCCGCAAATTCAAAGGCTGGCAGCTTGATGCCAAACATCAGGAAGATGTACTTGCCCGCCAGTGCGAAGGTGGTAAGCACAATGAAGCAGGTGATGCACCCCTTGCGTGCGATCTCCTTACGCTTCTGCCGATCCGCTCCCGCTGTAATCGCAAGAAACGAACCGATAGCCGCGAATGGGTCAACAAGAAAAAAGATGGAGCTCAGGGCAAGCAGCGAGAACCGGACGTAAGGCGAGGAATGCAGCTCCTCGAACGCTGCACGCGCGGGTCCATAGACAAACGAGATGAACAGCAACAGCATAGACAAACCTTACTCCTGACAGGCATACCCGCCCAGGTAACTACCGTCAGCGGCCAAACGCTATTGTCGTCGTCACTGCGCACTGCCGGCGGATCACAGCAGCGGCAGCACGCATACCCCTCACTGTAGATTCGTCGCGAGCACGCACGGTGCACTCCTACTCTCACGCTTCCCTGCTATCCAGGCTCACTCTTCCCTACGATTCAGCCGCTATAATCAGGCAGCCCTCAGACCTCCCGCAGACCGAAGGAGTACCCCACCCCATGCCTATCCAGCCGACTGCAAACATCTGGCGCAATGGCGACCTCATTGCCTGGGACAAGGCGCAGATCCACGTCATGAGCCACGTAGTCCACTACGGCTCGTCGGTCTTTGAAGGCATCCGCTGCTACACGCAGCCTGGGGGCGCCGGCATCTTCCGCCTGCGCGAGCACATGCGCCGCCTGCTCGACTCAGCAAAGATCTACCGCATGCCCGTCCCCTACTCGCTCGACCAGCTCTGCTCTGCGGTCGTGGATGTGACGGAAGCCAACAAGGTCGCTCCCTGCTACATCCGCCCGGTCATCATCCGCGGCTATGGCGAGATCGGCGTCAACCCCAAGAACGCACCTGTCGACGTCTACATCGCCAACTTTCCCTGGGGCAAGTACTTTGCGGCCGAACACGGCGGGGCTGATGTTTGTATCTCGTCCTGGAACCGGCTCGCGCCAAACACGATGCCATCGCTCGCCAAGGCGGGCGCCAACTACATGAACTCGCAGCTGATCCGCATGGAGGCCGAGGCCAACGGCTACTCCGAGGGCATCGCGCTCGACGTGAACGGGTACCTGTCAGAGGGCTCGGGCGAAAACCTGTTCATCGTGCGCGGCGGCACCCTCTACACCTCGCCGCTCGCCAACTCGGTGCTCAACGGCATCACCCGCGACGCGATCCTGACGCTGGCGCGCCACCAGGGTATCCCAGTGGTCGAGCAGGCGCTGCCCCGGGAGCTGCTCTACATCTGCGACGAGGCCTTCTTCACCGGCACCGCCGCCGAGGTCACCCCGCTGCGCTCGGTCGACCGCATCACCGTCGGCAACGGCAAGCCCGGGCAAATTACGCAGGCGCTCGCCGATGAGTTCTTCGGCATCGTCAACGGCACCACGCCGGATCGGTTCAACTGGCTTACGCCGGTCAACGTGCCGGTGGAGCAACCGGCGGCTATCTAGCGGGCCACCTCTACAAGTTGACGCTGTCCACTCTCCACGTAGGAGTACAGAAAGTGACCGCCTGCTAGGTAACATTCAGCCGATCCCACAAAGGTCGGTGGCATAGCGTACAAACCCCCTACTGCTCCATCGGACATATCGACTAATAACCAGCTCTGCTTAAGCGGCCCAAACCTTTTTCCGGATCTCGATTTCATGGGCTGGTTGCTTTCGTCGACTACTTGAGACACTTTCAGCGCAACCTTGCCGCCAAGATACTGTATTCCGGTCACAAAGTAATCGCTACTCGGCAGACGCACAGCATACTTCGCTGATATCTCTCCTTTCTCAGTGAAGACTATCAGCTTGCCATCCATATACTCGATAAATCTGCTATTACCATCGGTCGTGACAACTGCATGATCACTCTGTGCGTCTGGAACATCCATACCGTTCTTCGCTACGTGAATCACAGAGCCTGCCGGATCGATCCACAACGCCTGCGACTGGTACGAAGGATTGACACTTGTTTCACTAAGGGGAGCAATCCCCAAAAATTGCGCGCTTTTATCGTTTAGCACAGCGAAAGATTGCAAGAGAAAATATCGCGGCAGTGGCAGTGTGATGCGACTGACCATTTCACCCGCCGATGAGCGCCTTGTCATCGTTGCCTGGCCAGCACTAGACAAGACTGTATAGACATCCCCGCTCGGAGCCACGTAGTAGCTTACTTGAGCGCCCTCAGCTTGAGATTGCGAAGACACCATCAAAGGCAGCGCGGTCTTTCCGTCCGCCGACACGCGAAGAATGAGTTGTTTGGAATATCCGGAGCCCGTGAGATCGTAATAAACATTCCCTAATGAGTCACATTGGCTGCACCGTTAGAGAAAGGGGGTAATTCAACGATACCGTTCCGTATCGGGTGCAATAGATAAGCGGTAAAGGCTTCTTGCTGATTTTGAGCAACAAGCGGCAAAGCGGCGGCTATCGCCAATCCTAAGCACACACTGCAAGACCTTGGTTTCACACGACACCCCGTTTCGCATACTTAATTTCTGAGCATTTAACTGGGACCAGCGTGCCTGATGACCCACTCCTCAAAGAGTTGATGAGACGCACAAGAAGCTTGGTTGGCATTAGCAAGCATCAAGAAGTCAAAGCTTTCTCCAAGAGAGTCAAGCTTGAGTGCGGATTGCTGATTATCCGCGGTGCCGACGACGTTGCATCCACCAGATGGTGTACAAGAAGCTGCGGCGCCAACGGACTTCCCGTTGCATGCAGGTGGATTGTTTGTCGTTTGGCCGCATGGTACGGAACCGGCGTAAGTGTTGCAGCCTTGCTGAGGCGTACCTGAGCCTAAACTGCAGGCATGGGTGTTTATGACTAACTCGTTACATGCGCAGGTCTGCTGGCTTTGCACAACAACGGAGCTGGCATTGCATTGGGCCCACACTGAAGCGGCTTGGAGCAGAATGAAAGTTGCGCAGATTGCTGGATAATATTTACGCGGATGATACCTATGCATGCACACCTCGGTGTTCCCTTCAAAGAGTAGGACGATGGTCGTGTGTAAATGGAAAAACACTCTTAGCTTAGTTAGTTACGGTCAAAAAGACATCGTAGATATGGTGATCATATTCCTTAGAGCTCATGGTAAGGTGACCTGAAAAACGGAAGAGGTTGCCGAATTTATCGATCTTGCGGTCTAGATGGTAGTAAAGTGAAATGCTTGTAATACCTGCTTGCGAAAGGGTCTGGAACTCGTTCGGTTCAGAAATACCATTATGGTTTCGATCCGTCCATAAGAGCAGACTTGAGTAGATGCTGTCAGCAGAAGAGATCGAGCCGTCGTCATTCCCCCCCTTCTCGGGTGTGTCGTACACGGCAAGAGCAGCAAAACCGTTCGGGTCGGACGACGGCGGTTGCGGCGTGTCATTTCCAAATAGCTCGCTTGCGTTGTCAATCATTCCGTTTCCGTTACGATCTAGTGCAAGCCATGCATTGCTGTACTTAGGGTCCGTCCAGGCTACGTGCTGCTTTGTGTCACCATAGAACTGAAACATCACTCCATCAGCCTGATCGGTCAGGTGAAATCCCTCATCCTTAACATCGATCAAAATCGGCGAATTGCACGCCCAAAAGTAATTGCAGCCTCCTCCATACTCACATTGTGGAGTGGGGCAAGCCGGAGGAGCCGATGTGCACGTGTTACTCGGACAACATGACTGGGCATGCAGATCGGTCTTACGATTTAGGATGAGCGTAGATCCAAGTACGGCCATGAGGGCCAGAGCGCAGCGGAGAATGACCTTCATACATACCTCGTGTCTCAGAGATGATCCAGAACCGTAAGAACCTCACGTCGCTGACTATCGTCAAGTTCGCCTACCCACGTCTGTTTGACGACGCCGGAAGAAGAAACCAGCACCAGCGTCGGGGTGACACTCACTTGTATGCTGCTCAGATTGGCAGAGATCATTCTTGACGGCGTAATGCTGCTTCTGGCCAGGAAGGACCGGGCAGTCTCTTCCGACTGCGGCATCACGACGACAACGGGATTACGATGAGCGGAGCGGGTAAGCTTGCTGTAAAACGAACTACTGTTCACGCAGTGCGGACAAGTGCTGGAGATGGCAACGACCAACGTGGACGGGTGGCTGCTCCAATCGACGCCGGGCAAGCTGATCCGCGTTCCAGGAAGAGGCGCCGGATGAACGGTCGAGCCACAAGCGGCAACCTGAGAGGAGCCTTTGGCCGCCTGGTGCCACCACATGAAGCCAGTGAAAAACACTGCGCAGATGATCACGACATTCGCCGCGATCTCGGCGATTCCGCTAAGACGATGGAACGCTGTTCCTGGGGATGGCGAGTCGCTTTGCGGACGAACAAAGTCCATGGCACACCCGTTTGCTCAGAAGGTAAAGATCAGCCTCTGCTTGAGCGCACTCTTCTACGCTCTGCCTTCTTTGGCCACCTTCTTAATGCGTGAAGTCTG
>CAZZYO010000163.1:0-7116 GCA_964658255.1 Candidatus Babeliales bacterium | reverse complement strand
GGCGTGCTCGACTCGAACTCCGCCGCGCAGGTATCGACGAGTTTAAAGACAGGCTTGATTCCATGGCTTGATCTCAGCTCCCGGACCTTTTCCACTCCTGCTGCCCCGGCAAGTCCCCATGCGCCGGCGATACGCTCATCGCTGATGCCCATGCGCTTTGCTTTCCGTAACTGCTGCCGTGGGACATTCTCCGGAGTTGTCTCGCGTAAGGCAGAGATCGTGTCGGTAATCTCCTTGATCTGGTGCAGAAACCATGGGTCCATGGTGGTGAGCCGCGCTACCTCGCGCACGCTCATACCGCGCTCGAATGCAAAGCGGATGTAGCTGAGTCGCTCGGGCTGAGCAGTTACCAGGCGCTGGGTAAGTCGCTTGGGATCGAGCACCTCGGCGCCGACTCTCTTTCCTGTCTCTAGCGAACGGAAGGCTTTCATCAACGCTTCCTTGAAAGTTCGTCCCATGGAGAGAACTTCACCCACCGACTTCATCTGCGGACTCAGCGTTTCATCCGCGCCAGGAAACTTCTCGAACTGCCACTTGGGGATCTTTACCACCACGTAATCGATGGAAGGCTCGAAGCACGCCGGCGTCATGCGAGTAATATCATTCGGGATCTCGTCCAGCGTGTAGCCCACGGCTAACTTGGCGGCTATCTTCGCAATGGGAAAACCTGTCGCTTTCGACGCAAGCGCCGAGGATCGGGAGACGCGCGGATTCATCTCGATGACAGTCATGCGGCCGTTCGCCGGGTTGACTGCAAATTGCACGTTTGAGCCGCCGGTCTCAACCCCAATTTCGCGTATGACAGCGATGGCAGCCGATCGCATGGACTGGTACTCGCGATCGGTGAGCGTCTGCGCCGGCGCGACCGTGATCGAATCGCCAGTGTGCACGCCCATCGGATCCATGTTCTCGATTGAGCAGATGATGATCACGTTGTCGGCGAGGTCGCGAACTACTTCGAGCTCGTACTCTTTCCAACCCAAGACCGACTCTTCAATCAGGCACTCATGGACGGGGGACAGATCGATTCCTCGAGAGAGAATCTCCATCAACTCTTCCCTGTTGTAGGCGATGCCTCCGCCAGAGCCGCCGAGGGTGAAAGAGGGACGGATAATAACGGGAAAACCTATCTTGCTTGCAAACTCGAGACCATCGCGAAGGCTGCTGACCAGGGCTGACCTGGGTACATCGAGCCCAATGCGCGCCATCGCATCTTTAAACAGCAGGCGGTCTTCGGCTTTCTTGATGGCTTCAAGTTTCGCGCCAATCAACTCGATGTTGTACTTATCGAGAATGCCCGAGTCAGAAAGATCGACAGCGAGATTGAGCGCAGTCTGGCCGCCCACCGTTGGCAACACTGCGAACTTGCCGGTACGACCCTCCGCGCGCAGCATCTCGCTTTCGATGCGCAGGACCTCTTCAACGTACTCCACGGTAAGCGGCTCGATGTAGGTACGATCGGCAAGGTCCGGGTCGGTCATGATGGTCGCAGGGTTTGAGTTGACCAGCACGACTTCGTAACCGTCGGCGCGTAATGCTTTGCAGGCTTGGGTTCCGGAGTAATCAAACTCGGCGGACTGACCGATCACGATCGGCCCGGAGCCGATCACCAGTATCTTCGTTATATCGTTCCTGCGTGGCATTGGGTTCGTTCACCTATCTTGTTTGAGCCTACAGCTAAGTGGATCAGGCAGTTGCGGGAGAGGCGAGAGAGGGCGAGTGGACGGCGTCTGTCAGCTTTCTATCTTCTGTCTCGACAAGGAAGAGCAGGACACCGACAAGCAGTAAATCAACAACCATGCGCAAAGGCACAGAGGCTAGGACGGCCAGCCGCTCGCCATACCAGAAGTAAGCCAGGATCATGCCGGTGACGATGCGAGCCCAGGTGCCTTTGAACGAATGCATGTTGGCCAGTGGGACGGCAAGAAAGATAAAGTCGTAGAAACCGTGACGCATCAGGATCAGGCTGGATGTAGCCAGACAGGTGAAGGTTGCGCGCGGCGTGAGATAGGTGGATCTCGCCAGATGGAAGCTATAGGCGGCACTGCCGAGTATTCCCACGAGATACGAGAGTGCCTCAACCGGACGCGCCGCAAGCACATAGGAGCCCAGCCAGCGCGTAAGCGCCATCAGGTCGGCTGCCGTGACAACGATGCCGCTCCTGCTTACGCGAAAGGGCTCGAGCGCAAGCAGGACAAGCGGACCTCGCACCAGGCCCCAGACACCGAGCAAGCCAAGCGCAGGGAGAACAAGCGAGACGAGCAGGATGCGCCATTGCCTGCGGAAGACTAGATAGAAGACCGCTACGGGTGCAAAGTTGTACTTAACGTACGCGATCCCGAGAGCCAGGCCTCGGGCCGAACTACCTGCCAGACAAAATGCACAGCAGAATGCCAGCAGTTCCAGGAAGTTCTGCTGACCGTTGCCGAGTGAAGTCCGAAAGGGATATCCCGTAAAGAAGATACTTACCAGCAAGAGAGTAAGTCGTGAACCCAGGGCAAAGTAGCGCCCGAGGAGCAACATGGACGATAACGAGAGCAAGCAGTTTGTGATCGCCCATGCAACTCGCGCATGGGGGAAGGTCAGCATGGCGTACGGAGCAAGCAGCAGATATGTCTCATGCAGGTAATTCGGAACCTGATTCAAAAGGATCAGGTGTCGGTCACCGGCCAGCATTTGCTTCCAAGGGTCAACGTGGTGAAGCACCATTGCTGCTCCACTCCACTGAAAGTCCTGCCCGCGCTCGGGTAGAAGCGCAAGGTGGAAAGAGTAGACAAGCGCAAGGATCGCAGCCGGAAGGAAAAATGCAATGGCGACATGTAAGACCCTGTTCTGCTTGTCTTCTGCTGTCTTCATGCACTGTACCCCTGGTGTACTTCCATCGCGAGTGAGCGCGCTCTCCGGTCCAACTTGCCAGCGTGCCCTGAGCTCAGCGCTTCCACTCCTCCATCATCTTGCGAAAGTCCTGGAAGAGATAGTGCGAGTCATGTGGACCGGGGCTCGCTTCCGGATGGTATTGCACGCTCAGGATCGGCATCGTGCGATGGCGCAGACCCTCAAGCGTCTGATCATTGAGGTTGATGTGAGTCAGATCCACCTCATTTGCGTTGAGTGAGTCAGCGTCGACAGCGTAGTTATGATTTTGACTGGTAATTTCAACCCGACCGGTGCTTAGCTGTTTCACCGGATGATTGCCGCCATGGTGGCCAAACTTAAGCTTGAAGGTCTTACCCCCAAGTGCCTGGCCAACAAGCTGATGACCGAGACAGATGCCGAAGATCGGCGTTTTACCGGCCAGATCGCGAATGGTCTGGTTGGCATAGGTCAGCGGCTCCGGATCGCCCGGGCCGTTCGACAGAAAGACTCCATCCGGCTTCAGCGCGAGCGTGTCCTCGGCGCTGGTCCGCGCAGGCACAACCGTCACCCGGCAACCCTGCGCGCCGAGCATGTGCAAGATATTTTGCTTGATGCCATAGTCGTAGGCCACCACGTGCAGGTTGCAGTCAGGCGGCGCTGGTTGATCATCAGGCCGCAGCGGATCAACGCCAGGGCTTCGCCACTCGTAGGATTGCTTTGTCGAGACGACGCTCGCAAGATCGGTGCCATCTATCTTGCGCAGTGCGCGCGCACGCTCAACCAGCACGGCTATGTCCCGCTCCGTGGTCGAGATCACCCCGCGCATGACCCCGTTCTGGCGCAGATGACGTACCAGGGCGCGGGTATCTATTTCAGAGATGACAGGAACACGGTAGCGCTCGAGATATTCGTCCGCTACCTGCTCTGACCGCCAGTTTGAACTGACCACGGAAAACTCGCGGACGACAAGTCCCTCAATATAAGGGCGCTTGGCCTCGGAATCCGCCGCGTTGGTGCCGTAGTTACCAATCTGCGGATTGGTCAGGACGACGATCTGTCCGGCGTACGAGGGGTCTGTGAAGATCTCCTGATAGCCGGTGAGCGAGGTGTTGAAGACAACTTCACCAGAGCAATCGACGTTGGCTCCGTACCCCTCACCGCGGAAGATGCGCCCGTCTTCGAGCGCAAGTATCGCCTGCATCACGTCTCCGTTGCGTGGATTCAACTGAGTTTATCAGGAATAGCAGGCTGCAGTATGTTGATCTACAAGCGCGGTCGAGAGCGCCCGTGAAAAAGCACCGCTCGGCACCTGCCGTACATCTCAGCCAGCATAGGAGTCTGTCGACGATGAAAGCAGTTGTGTTTCACGAGTATGGCGATGTGGATAAGCTGCAGTTGGAAGATGCCGAACTGCCGCCGGTAGGTGACAACGAGGTGCGCGTACGCGTGCGCGCCACTAGCATTAACCCTATCGACTGGAAGCTTCGCTCCGGGAGCTACAAGGACCGTTTTCCGCTTGAGCTTCCTGAGATCCTGGGGCGCGACCTGGTCGGCGAGGTGGATGAGGCAGGTCCGTCCGTCACAGGATTTGAACGTGGAGCCAGGGTCATGGCGTTAGCCAACGGAACCTATGCCGAATACACGACAGCCAAGGCAGACGTGCTCGCACCCATCCCCGACGCGTTGAATTTCGAACAGGCAGCTGCCCTGCCCCTGGTCCTGCTCACTGGCACCCAGCTTATCGAGCGCGCCATCAAGCTCCAGGCTGGCGAGACCGTCCTGGTCACTGGGGCCCTTGGTAGCGTTGGACGCGTGGCAGTTCATGTCGCTTTGAGCAAAGGTGCGAAGGTAATCGTCGGGGTAAGGGAGAGTCAGCGAGCCGAGGCAGAAAAGCTTGCCGTGGAACGCGTGGTCGCGCTGGACAACGAGCGCGAAATGGAGACCGTGCATGACCTGGATGCCGTGGCTGACACGGTTGGCGGTCCAATGCAGCTGCGCATTCTCAAGACGCTCAAGGACGGCGGCGTCTACGGCACCGTGGTCGGGCCACCGGCGCACCCGCCCGAGCGTGGTATCCGCGTTGAGTCGTTGATGGCGAAGCCGGATGCGTCGCGGCTTTACCAGCTGGCTGATGAGGTAGCGAAAGGCTTACTGGTGATCCCAACAGCGAAGGTTTTTCCCTTGAGCCAGATCCAGGAGGCGACACGGCTGGCGGAGTCTGGCGGCGCAGGCGGCAAGGTAGTCCTACTACCTTAGGGTGAGACAGCGGGGGCAAGACCTCGGACTACAGCTTCGACCAGGCCGTCCACATCATGGTGGGCGGCCTCGCCGTCTGGAGTCACACCTGCCGCGCGCAAGGTTTCGCTGGTGATCGGGCCAATGGAGAAAATCCTGGCCTGCGGCCATGCGAGCCCGGCCGTCTCGAGCAGCGTTACCAGGTTGGTCACTGTCGAGGAACTGGTAAATGTCAGCGCGTCGACCTTGACCTCTGCGCTGCCGAGGGCTGCCACGAGCAGCGCCTGCGAGTCCTGCGCAAGTACCGTGCGGTACGCTTCGACTACGGTAACCTCGGCGCCTGCCTGCGTGAGCGCGTCGGGGATGAGGTTGCGGGCGACAGCGGCACGCGCGAGTAGCACTCGCTGGCCGCGCACCTTTCCCCTGATAGCGTTGACCAAGCTTTCAGCGACCGCGGGCTCCGGCACCAGGTCCACACGCAGGCCCACCTGCTCGAGCGCCCTGGCAGTGGCCGGGCCTACGGCAACGGTACGCGGCTGGGAGTTCGGCGTAAGCCCATGCAGCTCGAGACGCTCGCCGAGAACGCGCGCTGTATTGGCGCTGGTCACAATCAGCCAGTCGTAGGTTGCAAGCGAGCGCAAGGCTGTGTCGAGCGGCTCCCATGTAGTCGGAGGCTCGAGAGCAACCGTTGGCATCTCGATGACACGCGCCCCAAGCGCTCGAAGCTTTGCGGTGAGACTTGAGGCCTGTGACCGGGAGCGTGTGACCACGATCGTGCGACCGCTGAGTGGGTCAGCTTCGCCTGTGCTGCCTGGCAACGGTCGAGGAGACGGCGCCGATGGGACGCCAGTCAATCCGCAGCCCAGACATGGGTCGCAGCTGGCGCGCTGATGTTGAGCAATCGCCCGGCACCCTGAGCCAGCAGCTGCCTGGCCAGCCGCTCTCCCAGCTCCTGGGCAGCACGCAGGCTGTCGCGGGCCTGCTCGTGCGATGGAACGGCATCCCCAGGCGAAGGCTCGCCGACGGAGTGCTGGTGCCCAATCTCAACCCTCACCAGGCCCTGGCTGGGCTGTGGGATAGCGGAGGCAACAGCCCCACTCAGCCGCCATCCTGCTGCCTCGCGCGCGCAGTGGATGCCGATCGGCACCTGGCAGCCGCCACCAAGCGCGTGCAGGGCTGCTCGCTCCGCAGTCACAGCAAAGCGCGTCTCGGCGTGATCCAGGAACGCGAGCGCCTGCGCAACCGGTTCGTCGCCGGCCCGCGTCTCGATCGCGAGCGCGCCCTGGCCGGCAGCCGGGCACAGGACGAGCGCGCTGAAGCGCTCGCGTAACCATTCCGTGTAGCCGAGGCGATCGAGACCGGCCGAGGCCAGCACGATCGCCTCGGCCTGACCCTCGGCCATCTTGCGCAGCCGCGTATCCACGTTGCCGCGAAACTCGACGTACTCCAGGTCAGGCCGGAAGGCACGCAACTGCGACTGCCGGCGCAGACTGCTCGTACCCACGCGCGCTCCCTGCGGCAAAGCAGCAAAACCGGGATAATCCCGCGAAACAAACGCGTCCGATGGATCGGCACGCAACGGGATTGCGGCAAGGGTAAAGAGCGGATCAAGCACCGTCGGCAGGTCCTTGAGCGAGTGCACGGCGAGGTCAATTGATCCGCCTGCGAGCGCTTCTTCAATCTCCTTGGTGAACATGCCCTTGGTGTTCACCTCGGCGAAGCTCACTCCCTGGAGTCGATCGCCCGTGGTGCGGATGACCTCGATCGAGACCTCGTGCCCCGCGGCGCGAAGCTCGCCTGCGATGTGGTTAGCCTGCCAGAGTGCGAGCGCGGAGCCGCGGGAACCGACGCGGATCATAGCTGCTTGATTCCCGCGGTGATGGGTATGCCGGCTTCGTCCGGCGCAGGTGCAGGGTCGGTCCCGGGGACAGCGGCCGCAGCCCCAGCCGTAGTCTCGGCCGCAGTTCTGGCAGGCGCACTCCCGGACCGGTTCCGCGACCCGGTCCGCGACCCGACGCACGACAT
>CAZZYO010000162.1:0-7140 GCA_964658255.1 Candidatus Babeliales bacterium | reverse complement strand
AGTTGCAACTGGCGACGAAGAACGGCCAGACTAAAATCCTTCTGCTGCACTGCTACCCGAGCGACTTGAAGTTCGGCGGAGATGAGGTCAGCCGTCTCGTCCGCGAATACGACGTGTGCTTGATCGATATGGGACACACCCACTACAACGAGATTGCCAACGATGGCCGGACGCTCTACTCTGCGACGCGGTCCACGGGACAGATTGAAGAGGGGCCAGTCGGGTACTCAGTCACTAGCCTTGACGGCAGTGTAGTAAGTTGGCGATTCGTAGAGTTGGGCAAACTGCCCATCGCCGTCATCACCTCGCCGAGTGATGAACGGCTTCTGACAAAGTCCAGTGAGACATCGCAAGAAATCGTGAAGGTGCGAGCGAAGTTCTGGGGCGAAGCGGAAGCCCTGGAGGCGAGTGCCGATCTATGCGGGCAGACGCACGCAATGGAGCGCGTAGGCGACAGCGAGGTTTGGGAGGTGGAATTGCCGACTCCAAGTAAAGGAACACACCCTGTGAGGGTGTCCTTCAAGGATGCGCATGGAAGGTCAGCGAGCGACGAGATACGGCTCGCGATCGGTGAGCACGCGGAACGGAAGTCCGAGGAGCGCGATCAGGACAATGCACTTGAGGCGTGGCCGGAGCATGGCATTCCGGGAACTCAGCTAGGACCCAATAAGAATGGGAAGAAGTGGTGATGATACCGACGGATGTCGCACACGTTATTCTGCCTCTGATCGTCGCCGTCAGCATCGCACTGATGCTGACGCGCCCGCGTGGAATCCCCGAAGTCTGGTGGATCTCAGGTGGAGCACTTCTTCTCACAGTATTGCGGCTCGTCCCGCTGAAGTTGGCGGGGCAAGCCGTAGCCACAGGCAGCGACGTTTACTTGTTCCTCATTGGCATGATGCTCTTGAGTGAACTGGCGGGGGAGCAAGTCGCCTTCGATTGAGTAGCTTCTGTGGCGGTGCGCGGAGCCAAGGACAGTTGCTCGCGTCTGTTCCTGCTGGTCTATGGAGTGGAACGCTCGTGACCATCTTTATGTCGAATGACGCGATGGCGGTTGTTATGACGCCCGCCATTTGACAGCGGTCCGTAAGGCGAAGGTCTACCCGCTTCCATACCTGTGCGTCTGCGCTTTGATTGCGAACGCCGCGAGCTTCGTTCTCCCGATCTCAAACCCGGCGAATCTCGTGGTGTTCCATACCCGGATGCCACCGCTTGGTAGGTGGCTGGCAGACTTTGGCGTTCCGTCCCTGCTATCGACTGTCGCGACCTTTGTCGTCATACGCTTTCTGTTCCGCGAAGAGTCTCTGCAAGAGTATCGACTGCGAAGTCGACGATGTGGAACTCAGCGTAAACGACAAACTGGTCCTAGCCGGTCTTGCCCTGATGATTGCCGGGCGCACCTTAGCGCTTTGTATGGCAGGGATGACGGGGCTCGAACCCGCGACCTCTGCCGTGACAGTAAACCGGAAAACTGTAACTAGCTGAAATAATGCGTAGCGGATGGCCCGTTTTAGCGCTATGGGGAACAGCAAGGAACAGTTATTGGACCCTTATCGGACCCGTGGGTCCAGACCCGCGACCTCTGCCCTAAACACCTCTTGCAGGCACGGCTGGCAGCAAGCTGAGCATACTACTAAAATCGGCCAGGTGATCGAGCATGGAATGAAGTGCGGGCCGCATCTCGTCTTTGAAGTCATACTCGACGTGCGGAACAGATCCGCCAAGGTCTCTGCGGATGACGCGTCCGGCGTTTTCCAGATCTCTAAGGTTCTCGGTCAATACTTTCTTTGATGCCGTCGGTAATTCGCGCACAAGTTGTCCAAGTCAAACAGGTCGGGACCGAATGGCACAGAGGATGTGCATCTTACACTTTCCCTGTACGAGATGGACGGTATCACTACACAAGCGACAATACTCCTGTGCGCTGTGGCCCATGTTGTACTCCAAGACGGCGTGGTGACAGAACTCTATATTCGGCGCCGTTCACTTTCTATTTTGTAATGAACTCTGCGAAAAGATTCTTGAAGGGGGCTGCAACATAGTTCAGTACGCTTATGCGGAGGGCATCGCTGGCGTCATAACGACCCGGGTACCAAGCCGCTACGGCAATCTCGGATGCGATAAATGGCGAAGCGACTGCGGGTAGCGACGGAATGGCGCGACCGCTGCGAGTATATGCCGTGTATGCCCCGAGGAAGGCATGCGCGGTCCGGGGAAGTAATCCTGTGCATTGACAGCGGTGATAGGTGACATCTTGCCTAAGAACTTCGCCCAAGGCATACCGGCTCGCCGTGCCGACCAGTCCTTGGCCAAAGCGGTCGGCGTAGCGCTTTGCGTAGCCCTGCGCGCCTTCGCCCCACTCGGGCACATCACCATGTGCGGGATGGTTTCCAGACGCAAGAACACCGTCAGAGGGAAAGCCAACTTTCAAGGGCCTCGCCGTGTCGAGGCCGGCCTCGAAAGCGGGCGCAACGAACGCAGTCGGGCCTACGAGGTCAAGCAGGAAGCGCCGCTCTCTTTGCCGAAACTTAGGAAATGCAGAGGCGTCGCCGGTTGTTTGAACCCCGGGATAGGCTGACGGAGCCTGCATGTCCCTGTCCGTCCTTCCATAATCGGTTACAGCTTCGGGGGCCTCCGGCAGTGAAGAACCGCTTCCCAGATTAGGGAAGCTTGACAGCGAAACAGCGATGATTGACCGATTCGTGTCCTGAGCATGTAGAGGGATCGGAGCTTGCAGACCGGCCACCAGCAGAAGGCCCGAGACTACAAGGCATTGTCTTGCTTCGAGAGAACGTGGAAAGTTTTTGCTATCAGGCATGGAGCGTTGCCTTTCTGGTGGGCGCGCGTGCGAAGCAATGGTGTCTCGTAAGAGGAGATCCCGCTTCACTTATTGACAACATGTTGTCATACGGTGAAGATATTTACCAGCAGGAGACGGAGTCATGTCAAGACGTAAACTCGCTCAAGCTTCGCTTACCCCATTGTTCATTAGTGTCTTTCGCCTTAATGGGGCCTTGATTGCCGCAGGCGACCGCTTGGTAGCGGACCTCGACCTCACGAGCGCACGCTGGCAAGTTCTGGGCGTTGTTGCAAATATTCCCGCTCCGCTCTCAGTCGCCTCTATAGCGCGCACCATCGGCCTCACCCGACAGGGCGTACGGGGGGTCACCGCAGAGCTAATTTCATCAGGACTGGTTGAGTTCAGGCCCAATCCACACCATCGCCGAGCGCAATTGGTGGTGCTGACCGCCAAGGGGAAAGATGTAGAACAGGCTGCGAGACTTCGCCAAATTCCCTGGGCCTCCGCCTTGGGTGAAGGGCTGGAAACGCGGCACATCGAACAAGCAGCCATGCTGCTCCAAACGATACTTGCACGGCTGGAACAACAGGCCGACACACTAAAGGATGAAGTCTAATGCTCCTACCCCATTCGGTTATCCGTACGTTAGTTCGAAGTCTGCGCTTTGTGCGGAATGCAATCTGGCCGACCGTGAAAGTTGCAGCCATTCCCTCGGGCATTCACGTCGACTGGGACGTGCCGGTTACCCTCCGGGACGGCACCGTGCTACGTGTCAACGTGTTCCGCCCAGAGAACTCCGGACCATCTCCTGTCCTTATGTCCGCACATCCCTACGGCAAGGATAAGATCCCTGCGAAGACACGCAGTGGACGCGGCGTTCCGTTGCAGTCGCGGCTCCTGCCGCAGCCGCACCCTGTGCACATCTCCGCCTACACCAGCTGGGAGGCACCCGACCCCGCTGTGTGGGTCCGCGAAGGGTATGCCGTCGTCAACGCGGACCTGCGCGGCGGCGGAACCTCTGTGGGGGTGGGAGACCTGTTCTCCGACCAGGAGGCGCACGACTACTACGATCTAATCGAGTGGGCCGGAACGCAGGCGTGGTCCACCGGACGAGTCGGCCTGGACGGCGTCTCTTACCTGGCCCTCAGCCAGTACAAAGTTGCCGCGCTGCAACCTCCGCATCTTTCCGCGATCTGCCCGTGGGAAGGTTTGAGTGATCTCTATCGCGATTTCGCCAGACCGGGTGGCGTTTTGGAGAACGGATTCAGCAAGCTGTGGAGTTGGTTGACGGGTAAAGAGGCCCGGGTCCAACAATCGCTCTACGAAGCCATCGTTGAACACACGGATCGTGATCATTGGTACGAAGCCAGAACGCCAAAGATTGAAGACATTCAAGTACCGCTTCTTGTCTGCGGCAGCTTTTCCGACCATTTGCTGCACACTCGTGGCTCTTTCGAGGTCTTCCGTCGCGCAGGTTCTCGGCAGAAATGGCTCTACACGCATCGAGACGGCAAGTGGTGCGCCTACTACAGCGAGGACGCGACGCGAACGCGTATCCGGTTCTTCGATCATTTTCTCAAGGGTGTAGACAACGAGTGGGACCGACAGCCATCCGTAAGGCTGGCTATTTCAGAGGGAGGTCCCGATCCTGCGTTGGTCGTTCAGGAAGACGCTTGGCCTCCGCGCGATGTCGAGTGGAAGAAGCTGTGGCTGGATGCGGGCACAAAGACAATGCGCCTTGACCAGATGTTTCCGTCTAAAAGTGCAGAGGTCAGGTTGCCCGCGGGGCGGCTCTCTTTCCTTTGGACCGTCTCGGAAGACACGGATGTAATCGGTCATATGGCTGTGAACCTTTACTTGGAGGTACAAGAGGCGAGCGACGCCTTACTGTTCGCGGGATTGCGCAAACTGCGCAGCGGCGAGGAGGTAACCTTTGAGGGATCTTACGGATTCTCGGGAGACATGGTGTCGAAAGGATGGCAGCGTGCAGCTCATCGCGACTTAGACATGGACCTTTCCACGCCAGAGCAACCGGTGTATACCCATCGCAGAATCTGTCCCCTGCAACCTGGAGAGATCGTGCCGGTCGCCATCTCATTGCGTCCACACGCAACTCGTTTCCGCAAAGGCGACCAGCTGCGACTCGATCTTCAAGGTCGGTGGTTCTATCCGAAGAGTAAGTTTCGCGGCCAGTTCCCGGCCTGCTATGAGAAGAGCCAGAAGACAACGTGTACATTCCATACCGGAGGAGATCGCCCAGCTTATCTGCTGCTTGCAACGAGAACTCCACGGACCGACGGCGGGACAAGGTGATGACGAAGATACGAAGGCGGATTGTTACAGCGGGCGTGGCCTTTGCGGGGCTAGTTCTGGCCGGGTCAGGTATCCTTGCCGTGCCTTCCGTCGACAACGCGGTCTTCACGTATTTTGTTAGGCAGCATCTTCGCACCGGCAACAGCGCGCTGCTGAAAGATGACGCCTTGCGCGTGTTGCTCTGTGGAACATCCGCACCGTTCGCCGACCCGCATCGCGCCCAGAGTTGCACGGCCGTCATCGCGGGCGGCCACTATTTTCTCGTGGACACAGGGCCAGGCAGCGCACGCAATTTGGAACTCTGGCAGCTTCGAGGACGCGAGTTGTCCGCTGTCTTTCTCACTCACTTCCACTCGGACCACATCGGGGATCTTGGCGAGGTCAACACAAATGCTTGGCTGGCCGGGCATCCCGGAAGCCTGCAGGTTTTCGGCGGTCCCGGAGTGGAGCATGTAGTAAACGGCTTCAATGAGGCGTACGGCCCTGACCAGAGCTACAGGACTGCAAACTCGAGAGCCGAGTTACTTACACCGTCGGCGGACCGGATGGAGGCCCATGTCATCGAGATGCAAGGCGCTCCTACGCCTGCAAAGGACCGGGTAAGTCTGGCCATGCACTTTGGTGATGTCACAGTGACAGCCATCGAGGTAAACCATGACCCCGCTGAACCGGCTTATGGCTATCGCTTCGACTATCGCGGCAGGTCCGTGGTAATTAGCGGTGACACTAACTTCCATCCTCCTCTTGCCGAAGCCGCTGCGAGAGCGGATGTGCTTGTCCACGAAGCTCAGGCTCAACACATGGTGCAGCTCGTTCATAATGCGGCGCTGGACGTGGCCGATGCTCGCATCGCGCAGACAATGGATGACATTCAGCACTACCACACGGACCCGCTGGAGGCTTCACGCATCGCCAACCAGGCTGGAGTGAAGCTGCTCATCTTTACGCATCTCGACCCGCCCCCTTCGAATCCGCTGATGTTTTGGATGTTCTATCGGGGAGTTGGCCACAGTCGTGATGGTGCCTGGATGAGCGGACAGGACGGGACGCTTGTCGAATTGCCCATAGGTTCCAAGAAAGTCATAGTGGCGACACTGCAACCGTGATCGGTGGGGTTCTCTTCCGCTCCGTGGAAGCTCCTGTTAGCAGATGAACGCAGGCGTGATGTACCAGTCGGTTAGTCAGTCAAGCATAATGGACGCGCTTCTCAGATTTGCCAGCCAGTAGGTAACACGATAAACCTGTGTTTCCTGCGGCGAAATCCATCTTATACCTCGGCCAAGGGCCATCCCAGAAGCTCCCGTACTCGCCCGGTCCTTGCCGGGCTACATTCCGCACAACCAGAGCGCATGTCGCTTTCATAACGAACTGGCGTTTCCCAGATCGATCCGTTTAGTTAGGTACAGAACGCATTGGGGCTTTGGCTCGTCGCTGGCGTTCTGTCCGTTTCTCGCTCGGCAATTGCCAAGTCAGGAGGGATGTTCGATGATGGAGTCGGGATGGTAACGCGCCGTCCTGGGGTGTGGAAACCCTAACGGAGTAATCGCGCTTTCAGGAGCGCGAGAGATTCCGTTTCCTTTGCGGTCGGGGAGCCTGCGACGTATCTCCAGACCCCTAAAGCGAAAGGGACAGGAACCGTACTCTGTTCGGTTTTCCAACTTCCCGATCACGGGTTTATAGGGTAGTTTGCGGGGGCGCACCGCAGACGTTTTTTCCCGATGTTTATGGTCGTACGCTCGACTGCGGGGATCAGTCCCGCAAACCTTCATCAAGGCACTTGATGTCTGGAGTGAATATTCAGCCTGTCTATCCTCCGCAGAGTACCGTCCGGAAGCATTAGGGGATTTTGAAAGAGCATTCTGCCTCGCGCTCGATGGAAGCCGCTCAGCATCCCGTAGGTGGATCGAAAGTTTCCGAGACGGCGGAACAGCGGCGGATACATTCCGAGAAATTCAGCAAGTCTTGGGTGACGCGTTTATCTGTGCCTCCAGACGCGCGCGGCTACAGCGTTGAATCGACGCGGTGCT
>CAZZYO010000161.1:0-7147 GCA_964658255.1 Candidatus Babeliales bacterium | reverse complement strand
CTCGCGTTTTTGACTGAGCTGCTCGCCGCGATCCCAAGCGTGGTCTACGGCCTCTGGGCGGTCTTCGTGCTGGTGCCGCTCCTGCGTGAGCACGTGAACCCGGTGCTCGGGAAAACGCTTGGCTTTACCGGGCTGTTCTCCGGCCCGAACTACGGGATCGGCATGCTGGCAGCCGGGGTCATTCTCGCCATCATGATCTTGCCCATCATCTCCTCGCTTACGCGCGAGGTGATGCTCGCTGTGCCCCATACCCAGCGCGAGGCCGTGCTGGCCCTGGGCGCCACGCGGTGGGAGATGATCCGCACCGGCGTCCTGCGCAATGCGCGCATCGGCATTGTGGGCGCGATCATTCTCGGCCTGGGGCGTGCGCTGGGTGAAACGATGGCCGTCACCATGGTCATCGGTAACCGGCCGGAGATTGCGAAATCGCTCTTTGCGCCCGGCTACAGCATGGCGTCAGTGATCGCGAACGAGTTCAGTGAGGCCTCGGACGACCTTTACCTCAGCGCGTTGATCGAGATCGGGCTTGCGCTTTTCCTGGTCACCATTGTTGTGAACGCAATCGCCCGCATGCTGGTGTGGGCTGTCACCCGCGGCGCGCCGCCCCAGGTGGTCTAAGCTATGGCAACCAGCCTTCCTGTCATCAGCCAAACGACGCGTGGCAACTCGGCCAGGCGCAGCGCTGCAAACCATCTTGCGACTGGGCTTGCCCTGCTCAGCACGCTGCTGGTGGTGGCTCCGCTGGTGGCGATCTTCTGCTACCTGCTCTACAAGGGTGCAAGTTCGTTGAACTACGCCTTCTTTACGCAGATCCCGAAGCCGGTGGGCGAGACGGGCGGCGGTATGGCAAACGCCATCTTCGGCTCGGGCGAGCTGCTGGCCATAGGGAGCCTGCTCGGTGTGCCTATCGGGATCGCAAGCGGCATCTTCCTCGCCGAGTTTGGTCGAGGCTCACTGCTTGCCAACGCCGTCCGCTTTACCGCCGACGTGCTTAACGGCGTGCCGTCGATTGTGATGGGCATCTCGGTGTACGCATTGATCGTGCTGCCGCAGAAACACTTCTCTGCATTGTCGGGCGGCATCGCTCTTGGCATCATGATGATCCCGACAATCACGCGTACAACCGAGGAGATGCTGATCACGGTGCCGAACGCTGTCCGGGAAGCAGCGCTTGGCCTTGGCGTGCCGGCCTGGAGATCTGTGCTCGCGATCACTCTGCGTACCGCGTCGCCGGGGATCATTACCGGCTGCATGCTGGCCTTTGCGCGGGTTGCGGGCGAGACGGCGCCCCTGCTCTTTACCGCCTTCGGCAACAACTTCTGGAGTCACAACCTCAACGAGCCGATTGCCGCGCTGCCGCTGCAGATCTATATCTACGCCATCTCGCCTTATGACGACTGGCACCGCCTGGCCTGGGCTGGGTCGCTGGTGCTGATCCTGCTGATCGTAGTGTCGGTCGCCCTGGTGCGCTATGTTGCCTCACGCGGCACGTTGAAGGGCAATAGTTAGCGCAGGATGGTGTGAACGATGCTCGGCGCGCGAGCTTTCCTCGCGCAGTCGAATGCAATGATTGAACGTTGGGCACAGCCATTGTGGTCGCGCTCTGAAGAAGGGAAACACATTGGGCGTCGGCATTGAAGTAGGGAATCTGAACGCGTGGTACGGAACCAACCACACCCTGCTGGACATTAGCCTTAACATTCGCGCGAACGAGGCGACTGCGCTTATTGGCCCGTCGGGCTGCGGCAAGTCAACCTTTGTCCGCTGCCTTAACCGCATGCATGAGACCAACCCGGTGGCGCGAGTGACAGGCTCGGTGCGCATCGGCTCGCTTGACATTTACAACGATGCGTCTCCAGTGGAGATACGCAGGCGGGTAGGCATGGTCTTCCAGCGCCCCAACCCTTTTCCCACAATGTCGATCTACGACAACGTCGCTTCGGGATTGAAGCTCAACGGGTTCAGGAATCGCCGGGTGCTTGATGAAGTCGTCGAGCGCTCGCTCAAGAATGCGGCGCTTTGGGACGAGGTAAAAGACGACCTGAAAAAGAAATCAGGTGCGAGCCTTTCGGGTGGTCAACAGCAGCGGCTTTGTATTGCACGCGCACTTGCTGTCGACCCCGAGGTACTGCTGATGGATGAGCCTGCGTCTGCACTTGACCCGGTCTCCACTGCAAAGATTGAAGACTTGATCTTTGAGTTGAAGAAGCAGTACACCATCGTTATCGTCACGCATAACATGCAGCAGGCTGCGCGTGTCGCCGAGCGTACCGGCTTCTTCCTGAGCGGTAAGCTGGTCGAGTTTGACGCAACTCACAAGATTTTTACCAATCCGCAGGACAAGCGCACGGAAGACTACATCACTGGCCGCTTCGGCTGAGGCATTCTTCTATTTGGCCGCGCTCGCACGTGGTCTCCAACAATCACGGAGGTAAGCTCACATGCGTGTCCGCTTCCATCAGAGTCTCGGGGACCTGAAAGAAAAACTGCTGGTGATGGCTGGTATGGCTGAGCAGTCCATTGAGCGCGCCATTGAGGCCTACAGTACGCGAGACCTTGCTCTCTGCGAGTTGGTGGATCAAGGTGAGACGCACATCAATCGTTACGAGCGCGAGATCGACCAGATGGCGCTGGACCTGCTCGCGATGGAGCAGCCCATGGCGATCGACCTGCGTTTTATTCTCGCGGTCATCAAGATCAATGCAGACGTGGAGCGGGTGGGCGATGCGGCATCGACTATCGCCGATCGCGTGCGCGACCTGCAGGCCTTCTCTCCTGTGGAGCTGCCGGTGGACATTCCGCGCATGGCCGGGCTCGCGACCGACATGGTACGCCGGGCGCTGCAGGCATTTATCGAGGCAGATGCCGTTGCTGCGCAGAGCGTGCTGAAGCTTGACGATGCGGTAGACAAACTGAACGAGGCGACGTACTTCTCTATGCTGACCGTGATGCGTGACAAGCCACGCAACACGCCCCAGGCGCTCAACGCGCTGGTGATTGCCCGCAGCCTGGAGCGTGTGGCTGACCATGCAACGAACATAGCGGAGGATGTGATCTTCTGGGTCGAGGGTGCTGACGTGCGCCACCACATGCTGCTGCGCGATGCGCCGGCCGCTGATGCTCCAACAGGAAGAACAGCCTCCAACTAGGGCGGTGCTGCGCTGGAGCCGGCGCGACAGACTGCATCTGATAGAGGCCGCGAGTCGCAATCGTAACAGCGGCTCCTGCCTTTAGGGGTTGTTCTCTTCACGCCACCATGCGAGCCGCTGCAACTCAGGAAAGAAAAGTGCGTAACGCTGCGGCAGTTGTTCGCCCCGCATGGCCCGCAGCGCTGCTCCGTAAGCCTCGAGCTGCGGCCGCCAGAGGGTTTTCTGGTCTTCTACATACGCATCTGCTGTGATCCCGTCCGCCTCGCCTCCGGACTTGTAGTCAATGATCCACAGGCACTCTTCTCCCCAGGTGAGCGGTGCGACGCCGGCACGAAAGACGCGATCCACGCGCACGGTTCGCAGGCGGCTCTGGTCGGCTGACCAGGTCGAGAGCGACCATTCCGAGGCTGCTGCAGGGTGCGGTGCCAGGATCCAGTTGCCTGGCTCACTCGCAACAGCGGCGAGCAGAATCCTGACCAGCTCCGGGCTGAGCGCCTCCGCACGATCCGCAGCAAGCCCTGCCTGCCGTAGCTGCACACCAGCGAGCCGGCGCAGTGCATGGCGGAGCAGCACGGGATCGGTCACGCGGCCCTCGCGCGCCCACGCCTCGGCAACCAGCTCCAGCATCGCGTGCAGCGCTGTGCCCCGGGCGCGGCGCTCGGGAGAGCCTGCCGGCCGCGCAAACAGTGGTGCTGCCGGCTCCGCCTCGGGGTTGCGACTATAGGTACCGGACGCAGTTACATTTGTAGCTAAAAGGCGCGCGGCAAAGCTCGACGGCACGCGCTCGAGCGGCAGGTCTGGCGCCTCGACGCCTGCCGCCAAGCGTTCGATCACGGCAGGCGTCGCTTGCTGCACGGCTGCGCTCTCCGCAGCGCTTGAGCGCTGCGCGACGAACAGCGGCTCGAGCGCAGGCCACGCGCAGGCCAGCAGCCCATCGTGCTTGCCTGGGCGGAGTGTGCCATCTGCTGCCTGGTCGGCGATTCCGAGCAGGTGCAGGGTGCGCCGGGCGCGTGTACATGCAACATAAAAAACACGCTTGCGCTCGGATGCCTGGCGCCGGCGTCGCTGCGCCTGCACCCAGGTATAGGTGCGGTGCTTGTCTCCGCGTTGCCCCAGCGGTGCGACGAGCACCTCGTCGACCTCCTCGGCCGCCTCGGGAGCCTGGCGGGCCCGTTCCATTACAGTGATGAGCGGCGAGTCGTCGCTGCCTGTGGAGCGCTCAAGCGCAGGCACAATCACGACTTCAAAGCCCAGTCCTTTGGCCTTGTGAATCGTCATCAACTGCACGCCAAATTGCTCATCGACACTGGCGTCTGGCGCGGCGCACAGGCGCGCCAACGCAGCCTCAAGCGTGCCATTCCACACGTCCACGCCATCACCAGGCAACTGCTCGAGCAAACTGAAAAAGACCTCCGCGTTCTCGCGCTCGGGTGCGCTGAGATAGGCCGGTGCACCCAGGCTGACCCAGGTCCGCTCGAGCCACTCGGTAAGCGAGCGCCCGGCTTCAAAGCGTTCTGCGACCGCGTGGCCCAGCACAGCCGAGACACGCGCAAGCCGCTCGCGCCCATCAGGCGAAAGCAGCTGCGCTCGACCCCTGATCAACTCTGGCACAAGCTGCGTGCGAAAGGCTCGATCGTCGGAGCCGGTGAGCCGGTGCAGGTCGCCCAGCGTGAGCCCACACCAGGGAGCGCGCAGTACGCTAAGCCAGGCGATGCGGTCGGCCGGATGCAGCAGCGCACGCACGAGCATCTTGAGGTCGAGGATTTCCTGCCGGTCTCCAAGCGCCTCAAGCTCAATGGCGCGGAACGGGATTGCCCGCTCTCGCAGCGCTTCGGCGATGGGCGCAAGGTGGTTTTTGGCTCGTCCCAACACAGCCACTGTGTATTGCCTGTCGCCTCGGCGCTTTGCTTCCGCGATGCGCGGCAGTTCGCCCTCGACGATGGCGACGACGCGGGCAAGCTCCGAGGCTCGCGCCCCCCTGCGTGCCTCTGGTCCCGAGCGCGCGAAGAATCCATGCACCACGACCGACTCGCCTGGGGGCGCAGGCGCCGCGGCCGTGGATGGAGAAAACGGCACCTCACCTCGATCATCGCCTGCCGCGGCAAAGATCGTCTCGAAGTACTGGTTGAGGGGATCGACAAGCCCGGCGTGCGAGCGAAAGTTTTCAGTGAGCGTAAGCGCTGCGCAGGGGTGGGCGTGGCTGCCACAATCGAGCCCGCGGCGCTGCACTCGCCCAAACAACTCTACCTCGGCCTGGCGGAAGATGTAGATCGATTGCATCGGGTCGCCGACCAGGAAACAGGTGCGCCCGTCGCCGGGTTGCCACTCGCGCAGCAGGCGGCCGATGAGCTGGTGCTGGCGGCGCGAGGTGTCCTGGAACTCATCGATGAGCAGGTGGCGGCGGACCTCGCTCGCAAGCAGTCCGCGGTCGCTCTCCTCGTCATCGAGCACGGTGGCGGCGGCAATGGACAGTTCTGCAAAGTCAACCTGGTTGGTCTCGGCGAAGACAACGTGCAATTCGGCGATGGCGTGACGCAGAACGGCGAAAATGGCCTGCAGCGTGTCCCACTGCGCCTCGTCGTAGCGCGCCGCGGGCAGACTTGGCACAGCGCACAACAGATTGCGCAGGCGCTCGCCGGCGGGATGGCCGGAGAGCGCTTCAATGAGCCCAGCCATGCGCTCTTTCCAGCGCTGCTGCTCAAGCTTGGTGAAGGCACCGCCATCGGCAGGGAAGCCATGTTTCTTGTTGACCCTTCTGCGCCACTCGCCATTCTGAGTAAGCAGGAAGTTGCGAACGCAGGTCCAGTGATCGGCGAGATCGGCGTGTGGCTCTGGCAGCGCTGGCATGCCGTCGAGGAGCGCAATGGCGGACTCGCTGCCGCAGCTGCATGCATAGCGCGCCAGGGTGAGGAGTTCGTCCACCAGCGCAGGCTCTGCGCTGAACACTGCATGCAGCTCCCCCAGCACGCGATGAACCTCTACCGCAAACGGCTCTTCAAGCCGGGCGCGCACCGCCTCCCAATCGACGCTTGAACCCTCGCTCAGCACAAAGATGTGCCTCCACTGCTCGCGTCTTTCAAGCAGACGAGCAAGCAGTCGCTGGCACTCGCCCAGGTTGTTGTCGCGCGAGAGCAGCAGGTGTCGCAGCGCCTGTTCGAGCGCCCCGTCTGTGCGGCCCAGTTGCTCGATGGTGCGGCGGGCGGCGAGGGTGTAGAGCGCGGCGGCCTGCTCGGTCGGCTCGAGGCGGCCACCTAGCCGCGCCAGCAGCGGCTGCCCATGCGCCAGGCGCATGCAGAGTGAGTCGATCGTCTGCACGTCAAGCCGGTGCGGCTGTGCCAGCAACTGCCAGCCGCGCTGCTCGGCATGCGCGAGTGCGGCGCGAGCCAGCGTGGTTGCTCTCGACTCGCCTGCCTGTGCCGGGACATCGTGCAGCGCGGATGCGTGCTCAAGCGCGGCCAGGATGCGCCCGCGCATCTCGGCAGTTGCTGCGCGCGTAAAGGTGATGGCGAGGATCTCTTCCGGCTCGTCGACCTGGGCCAGCAGGGCCAGGTAGCGCTGCGTCAGCAGCTCCGTTTTGCCCGCGCCCGCAGGGGCCTGCACAATGAGGGAGCGGGTCGGGTTCAGGGCAGCGTCGCGCGCCGCCTGGTCGCGAGCACCATGCTGCGGCACGGCTGCCTGCACAGGCACAACCTCAGGGAAGAGCAGCAGGTTGCCGGGCCTACGCGTCGGCTTCAGAGTCGTCCTCCTCCTCATCGAGTTCGCGCTGTGCGTGCACGCGACATAGCCCGGGCAGCGGACACCACTTGCAGGTCTTGGCTCCGTTGCGCGGGTTCACGCGTGCATCGCCTGCGACGAACTGGCCAGCCAGCGTGACGAGCGCGGACCGCCACTCATCCCGTATCTCGTGGTCCAATCGGTTCTTGAGGGTAGCGGGGCCGAGCGAAGCGGCAACCTGCTCGGCTGCGTCCTCGGCCCGGACCAGCAATGCCGTCTGGTCG
>CAZZYO010000160.1:0-7376 GCA_964658255.1 Candidatus Babeliales bacterium | reverse complement strand
GCCAGTTGCAACTCCTCTTCTGCCCACTGCAGTTGCTCATCCGACGCCGTGAAGGAAGGGGGCTCAGGCACATCGAAGGCGTTCATTGCGAGGAATCGTGTGTTTCCCACCGTGAAGGCATAGTGAGTTTCTTCCGACATTGCCTCCTTGAAGTTTGCGAAGCTTTTTTCATGAACATCGTGATCGCCGATGATGGCGCACCAGGGCACTGCGAGACGGTCCAGTTCGCCGCGCACAACTGCGTAGGCGGCGCGGCTGCCGTCGTCGGCCACGTCTCCGGGCAGGAAGACGAAGCTCACAGAATCGGCGAAGGCTAGATTGACCTCGTTGACGATCGCCGCCAGGTCGAGGTGGTTCTGCTCGCCGGCCTTTGTCATGTGGAGATCGCCAAGGTGAAGCCAGCTAACCACACCGGCAGCGTCGGGCGAGTTTGGCTGGAATGGACGTTTCGCTGCAAGAGTGCTCATGCTGGAATCTCCTGGGGAGTTCTTGGGGAAGATGTGTTTTTGTCTGGTTCGTCCTCTTGGGTGAGGGTCTCGGGAACCGCCGTCCACAGCAAAGCAAACGCGAGTACAGCGATGGCTCCGAGAGACAAAAAAGAGATTCGGTAGCTGAAGCGCTGGATCAGCTTTCCGCCAAACGTTGTGCTGAGAGCTGCGCCGAGCCCGACCGCTGTTGCTAGACTACCTTGAACAAGATTGAAGCGGCCCGTGGCGCGCGTTCTATCTGCCACCACGAGGATCGAGACAACACCAAAGATTGCGTTCGCAACACCGTCCAGTAGTTGGATAGCGATCAGGCTTTCCGTGTTGTGGGTCAGAGTATAGAGAAGTGCGCGGATCGGCAGAACGCCAAAGCCGACCAACAGCAAAGGCTTCCGGCCATGCAGGTTAGCGAATCGTCCAATCGCGGGGGCGAAGCACATGATGACGACCTGAGTCACAATGATGCAGGCCGACATAAAGGGAGCGGCAGAACCCCGCGAACCATGCGAAAGCATCTCGCCGAGTTGCGGCAACATCGCCGCATTCGCAAAATGGAAGAGGAAAGCACAAGCCAGAAAGACCAGGAGAGTCTGGTCTCCAAGCAGTGTTTTCATCACCGAGACTCTCGCAGCGATTTTCTTTCCGTCTACTTGGATCGCTCCTCCACGAGCAAGGTCATAGTCGATGTCCTTGCTCTTGATAGCCCTGATGGCAAGGACGGTAGGGATTGTGAGAACGGCAGCGGTAATGAAGATAGCTCGGTTTCCAAACAAGTGACTCATGCCCGCAATCAGCAGAGCACAAGCCACGTTGCCAGCCGAGTTGAAGGACTGGTTTTGCCCAAACTGGCGATCAAAGAAGGTAACGCCGACCACTCCCATTGTGACGGCAGCAAGTGTCGGTCCCAGGAATGGCCCAGCGCCTCCGATCAGGACTTGAGAGGTATACACAGCCCAGGGTGCAGCGGTGATACTCAGCAGGACAGCTCCTACGGCGAGAACGGCTGAGGCCAATATGAGAATCAGTCTTTTTGATCTCAGTTGATCGACAATCGCGCCAGCCGGAGCCTGTAGGACAACTGTGATGATGCCGCCGATGGTCAACGCCATCCCGACTCGCCCCGGCTCCCAACCGGCCCCCGCCAAGTAGGCTGCAAGAAACGGTCCGAGCCCGGTTTGCACGTCGGCGAGAAAGAAGTTCGTCGCCTCCAGGGCGCGAATACTTCCTTTCTTCTCGGGATCGACTTCGGTAGTGTTGACCATTCGGAGCAACTTTCTATGCACTAAGCACTTTTGAGTTTCAGGTTCTTGCGGCCACTCTCAAGCTTGAGGGAACCATGCTGGTTCACATGAGCGAGACTTCCGCAGCTCGCGAAACTCAAAGGCTTGGTGATAAGCGCGCGTTTTGAACGTTTTGGTCGCGCTGTTGCGAGCGCTTTGATAGATCCCGGTCAAGATGCTGGAGTGCGCCTCTTCTTCCCCCCAGTTCTCATCTGCCCTTCGCGTCAGTTCATCGAAGTGCTCTGTGATGGACTCTTTAAGTTCGGCGGAGACACGGACTACGCCAGAGACCCCATCCGCCAAGACCGCAAAACTGAGATGCTCCGATGCTCGGAGAAGATCGGCAGCGTCTTTGGTGTGTCCGTCTTCGATGGCTTGCTGCGCTAACTTGGTAAGTTCGGCAACTGCGTCCGTCACAGACGACTTTGAGCTTTGGTGGAGCACTGCTACTCGCCCCATGTGTTCATAGGCGCGGCGCAGATCTTTCGCTTGGTGACGCTCGTCGTGGTAGTGGGCGGCCGGCGCAGTCATGGGTGAGCCCGAATTCTGCCTCTCCCTTTCGAAGGCCAGGGGTTCAACATTCCACCCTTGACATGAATCTAATCTTCTAACTTTGCATTCCGCCGTCAAGATGAATTCCAACTACCTGCAAAGTCTCGCAGCTATCGGTGCGACCTACCTGATGGCGAAGAAGCCGGAAACTTACGAGGAAGAAGGCAGATCTTGACGAGAAATTGGTAAATATCTAGGAACAGGCAACTAAAAACCCGCCCGGCTAGAACACAGCCGGGCAGGCGAAACCGACTTTTAGACTGCGTGAGCACCTCCACAACGGTGCTTACGCAAGGCAGCCTGCATTAAGGATTGACCTTGTAGACCAGCAGTCCGGCAATATCGACATCCGTCTTCGGGTGAATGACGTAAAACTGGTTTACCTCTTTGACATAGGTCGAGGTCTTGCCCCCGTTCGTCGGCAGGTTTGCAAGTTGCGTGTACTTGTCCGGCGAGTCCTGATGGAAGACACTCAGCCCTTCGGATCCCGAGACGTACACGCGCTTCAGCCCCGGGTCCCAGGTCATGTCATCATTCACGTTGACGCAGGGCATCTGCGCCACCACCTTGCCCGTGCTCACGTCGAAGACGTAAAGGATGCCAGGATTGCGCCCGGCTACAAAGAGGCGCTCTGAAACAGGGTCAAGCGTCAGCGCAGTGTTGCGGTTCATGTCCGGCGTTGTCCAGGTCGTCAGCACCTCGCGCGTCTTCAGGTCCACGACCGCGATCTGTTTCTTGTCCCGCACATTAACATAGAGCCGATTGTGCGCGTCGTCGACGACCATGCTCTCAAGGTTGTTGCCGGGCAGCTTGATCTCGCCGATGATCTTCCCTTCCGCAGGCGAAAAAATCGAGATCGTTGAGTTCTCAAGGTTCGCCGAGGCACCACCGTTGCCGATGTAGTAGAGCCGCGTGGAGGCGTCATAGTATGCCGCGTCCGGTGAGTCGCCCTTGCCAGTGGCCGAGCCGTCCACCAGCTGCACACGGTCGATGCGGTGAAAATCGCTGCCCGACAGAATTACGAGCGCTGAGTCGCCGCCATCCGCTACCAGTAGTTCGTCCTTCGGTACATCGTAGGCGATCGAGTGCGGCGTCTTGAGCCCGCCGATACTCTGGAGATGTGCCCCCGTCTTCAGGTCAAACATCTCCACCGAGTGATGCACCTCGGCAGAGACAAACAGGCGATTGCGCTTCAGGTCCACCGTGAAGTGGTCAAAGTCGCCCGTGATCTCCGGAAGGTAGGTGGAACGCACCAGCGTCACCGGCGGCTGAGCGCTCTCGCCAGGCGCAGCTTGCGCGTAAACCGGGGCTGCAGCAAAGGCAGCCAGGACTATCGTAGCGGCTTGTAACAGTGTGTGTTTCATAATCTCCTTGCGTTGTTCAGGTGTGATTGTGCTTAGCGTGTCTGCCGTGAACCCTGCCGCCGTTCGCCTGCAGGCGGCACCACTTCAGTCAGGATGTGCCCGATGCTTCCAGTCGGGGTGCTGATCCTGAGCAGCGCCGCCAGGGTCGGCGCCACGTCGCTGATTCCGACCGTCTCGGGATAGGCGCCGGCCCCGACCCCACCACCCCAGAAGATCAGCGGGACGTGCGAGTCGTAGTTATACGGGGTGCCGTGGGAGGTACCCTCGGAACCGAATAACCAGTAGGGCTTCTGGATCGCGTAAACGTCTGGACTGCGCTCGGCGTAAAAGCTCCGGGCCATGTAGGTATCGATCGTGTCTCCCGTCGCATGGTGCCCCTGGAACTGTTCCCGGGTGTACACGCGCGCAATGTACGGCAGTGTCGCCGCGGCTTTCGCCGCTGCGTCTTCCACCTCGGCCATGCTCAGCTTCTTTTCGGCCACCAGCGCATTGCTTAGGTAGAGATTGGCGTCCTGAGTCTCGGTGATCCACTTACCCGGGCCCCACTTCGCGCTCAGCGCCTCGTTCACCGTCCGCAGGTACTCAGCCTTGCTCGCGCGCCCGCCGGGCATCTTGCGTTCAGCCATGACCTCCGGCTTTGGTGCCACTCCGTGGTCAGCGCTCAGCACTACCAGGAGGTGCTCCCGGCCGCCTGCCGCGCGCACCGCGGCTGCCAGCAGCTTACCGAGCACGGCATCCGTGCGCACGCTCATGTCCTCGACCTCCGGGGCGTCCGGTCCGACGGCGTGGCCCAGGTGATCGTTGGCCGAGAAGCTGACCGTCAGCAGATCGGTCCCTGGATGCCGTCCCAGTTGCTCGTTATCCAACGCCTTCTCGGCCAGCGACTCCAGCATGTCATTGGCATAGGGCGTTGTCTCCCACTTGCTGAAGTATTGCTTGTCCGCAGTCGCGGGCAGCGTCAGAAAAGCCTTGTCGGTCTGGCCCTCGGCACCCAGCGGATACCACGTCCTACCGAGCGCCGCCTGTGCCGGTCGCCCTGCGTTAAACTGCTGCACCCAAGGCGGGAGTGCGGGCATGTAGTAGGTGCTCGAGACCACGTTGCCGCTTGCCCCATCCACCCAGTACGCTGCATCGGCCATGTGGCCCGACGGCAGAATGGCCGCACGATCCTTCATCGAGATGCCGATCACCCGGGTCTTGTTCCCATCGGCAATCTTGATCTCATCCCCAAGCGTGCTTACCAGCATGTTGTGTGGCGAGCTGCCCTTGGCTCCCTCGCCCGCACCCAGCAGCGTGGTCTTCGCATCCTCAACCGAGGTAATGACCTTGCCCGTGACACGGTCGTACCACTCATTGGCGATGATCCCGCTGGTAGCCGGTACGGATCCCGTCAGAAACGTCGTGTGCCCGGTTGCCGTAACAGTCGGGTAGTGGTCCTGGTGCGCGTCCAGGAACACGGCTCCCTCATCAAGCATCGTATGCAGGCCGCCCCTGTAGCGAGACGCGAAGCGCGTCGTGTAGTCGTAGCGGAACTGGTCCACGATGATCGCGACGATCAGCCTCGGCTTCTCCGCACGCGCGTTTACGGCTGCTGCCGCCTTGCCCTGCGTTCGCCCCTGGCCGACTGCCGCTACCGCGCACAGCAGCCAGGGCATTACAAACATCGTCCGGTTCAAAGTATTTACCTCGTCTTGTAAAGGTGTCATCAGCCCTGGCTATCAGAACCGGGGCGGCCTGAGTAGATCGCGGCCTTAGTAAGTCAGCCGCAGCGCGAATTCAAGCTCTCGGGGCGTACCCGTACCGACAAGCCCGGCCGGATTCACCGTCGAGGTGATGCGACCGAAGCTAGCTGTCGGCGTGATGAAGTTGCTCCCGACAGCTATGTTTGCCGGGCAGCTGCCTGCAGTGAACAGCGTCTGGGTGCATGCAGTCGTGTTCAGAGCGCCCCCAGGGTTGCCGTACTGCGCTCGGTTGAACAGGTTGAACGCCTCTGCGCGGAAGATCAGGCTGTTGCGCTCGGTGATGTGGAAGGTCTTCTCCAGCGTCGAGTCATCCTGCCAGAGCGCGGGCCCGTACACCGCATCTGGCGCCAGGTTTCCGAACCGACCCGCAGCAGGGACGGCAAACGCCTGTGGGTTCAGGTAGCTGCGCACACCCTTGCCGGGCAGATAGAGCGACACCCCGGGCACACGATCCGGCCGCTGGTTGACGTTATTACCGTCCGGCAGCGCGGAGGCGCTGCGGCTCAGCGTTACATTCACAGGCTGGCCCGACCGAACAGTCAGCAGCGTGTTGACCGACCATCCACCCGCGACCAGGTCTGCCCCGCGGTTGCTGTTCATGAACTGTCGTCCGCGTCCGAAAGGCAGGTCAT
The DNA here is from genome assembly GCA_964658255.1 of Candidatus Babeliales bacterium. Lineage (GTDB taxonomy): Bacteria > Acidobacteriota > Terriglobia > Terriglobales > Acidobacteriaceae > EB88. The sequence goes on along the minus strand of CAZZYO010000160.1, from coordinate 1,321 downwards.
ACACCGCACTTAGATTGCCGACATGCCGCGTGTCGTAGATGCTGTTGCCATAGTCGGCGCGAAAGTTCTGTACGTTCTCCGCCGCGTTTGCTTCTCCAGCGCCCACTGAACCGTCGTTGAGCGCATGCGAGAGCATGTAGTTCCCTGCCACAAAGAAGCCGTTGTGGAAGCGGCGGTTCACGTTGAGCTGGACCGCGTGGAAGATCGACATCCCCTCGTTGTACTTTGTATCGATTTCGCTTGGGTACTGCGGCAGCGGCCGCGTGCCCGTCAACGGGTTTAGCAGGTTGGTGTAGGAGCGACGAAACAGGTGTGTGCCCTTGATGCCAAGATAGGTTGCTGTAACCACTGTGTCGCCCGGAAGGGCATGCTGTACGGACCCGGTCCACTGTTCCGTGTAGGCATCCGGGTGCTTGCGGGCCATCGAGCGAGGCGTGAGCGCCAGCCCGGTGAGCGGAGTCAGCGCTGGCGCCGTCGGGTAGGAGTAGGTCACATTTGAGCCAGAGGTTATCGTCGTCGAAGGTTCGGTATTTACAACCGGGCTGTCTTCATCACCCAGTTGATCCTCGCCATGATAGATTCCGAATCCTGCCCGGAAGACAGTATTCTCATGCAGCGATTCCGGCGAGTAGGCCAGCCCTACGCGCGGGTCAAACGAGAGATAGTTCGGGTGATAGAACTCTGCCCCGTAGCCGCAGTAGCCTCCACAATCCACGACGTCGAAGGCATCTTCATTGCCATGCTGCTCATGGAACGGCGAAAAGTAGTTATAGCGCAGACCGTAGTTCACCGTAAGGTTGCGCGCGGCCTTCCACTCATCCTGCGCGAAGCCTGCAACCTGCACCTTGCGCAGTCCCTTGTCCGGCAGGGGCGCGGTAAGCTGGAACTGGTTGAGCTGGTTGTTTGCAAAGGTCGTCTCGCTTGAGAACGAAGCCGTGCTGTCGAGCGTGTTCGCCTCGTTGTATTCGGGCAGACGGAAATCGCCGCCTATCCTGAGCGTGTGCGCTCCCCGGGTCCAGGTCAGCGTATCGTTGACCGAAAAGCTCTGCCCCACCTGCACCTTGCCATAGTTTTCCGCCAGCGTTGTAAACCCGCTTACGGCTACGTTGAGCCCGATGCCTGTCTGCTGGTTCTGCACATAGGTGTTGCGGTTAAAGCCGAACTGGGCTTCGTTCAGCACGCCATCGTTGACGATGTGGCTCTCTTCGAGCACAAAGTTCTGCACCCTTGAGCCTGTCGAGGTCGCTTCCCCGATCGCGTTCAGAGCGCTCGTCGAGACGCCATCGTCGATGTTGTAGCGGACATAGGAGGAGTCCTTTGC
>CAZZYO010000159.1:0-7379 GCA_964658255.1 Candidatus Babeliales bacterium | reverse complement strand
GTCATATGCCAGGCGTAATGTGCGTGATCAGACAAAAGCAGTCACACTGGGTCAGGAGTTCGCACTGCGATTCCGCCTGGCGGTCACTGATGCTCAAGCCAGGAGCTGGCCCGCACCTCCGGAGAGCGCAGGCTGGCCCGGACTGAAGGAGAGCATTCTGTATGCATAGCGCGCTCATAATCACAGCCATCTCTGGCGCCGAGCACTGCGCGGCAAGCATCGCAAAGCAGCTTGGATTTCCGGTCGAGGTAGCTCCGAGCCGCCGTGAGGGCATGGCTGCGCTGCGCCGCCGCGAGTACAGCATCGTCGTCATCGACGAGCCGGTAGCGGAAGCGAGTCCAGAAGGTGCCGACCTGCTATGGAAGCAGGCTGGCCTTGCCATACCGCTGCAGATCAACTTCGCCATCTCAGGAACCAACCGGCTGATCCGCGAGGTACGCGCCGCCATCCAGCGCCGCGAACACGAGCAGGCGCTCGCGATGAGGGCCGCCACGACCGCTATTGAGAACGAGCTTCGCGACACGGTGACCGGCCTCTTGCTTCACTCGCAGCTGGCGCTTGCCGAGCCGCTGGTCTCGGCCCCGCTCACGGCCAAGTTGCAGACCGTGGCTGAGCTGGCCGGCAATCTGCGCTCTCGCCTCGAGCGAGCCGCTCCATAACTTCAGGTAGGTATCAGTAGGATGGAGCGGTACCGAACCGCTTTCGGATGAATCCGACATCTCGTCTGTGCTGTACGCCTATCAGTACAGCGGGGGACGGTGACCATCTGAGCCAGAGTCCAATGCTTGGTGACACCACGAGCGTGGTATCAGGGTCTAAGGGAAAAGGCCCTACCGCAACCCGGGTACACAAGGCAAATGTATGGATATGCTGGGTCCAGGCGAATAGCCGATGCAAGCCGGCACACATCTCCAGGGGAAAGCAGTAGAAGAAGCCATGCCGCGCAAGAGAGCCAAGCCAGTCTTCAGCGCCGCCAAGGCGGTGCGCGCGAACGCACGGGAGCGGGTAGGTCAGCCGAAAGCTGCGCGCGTGATCGTCGAGCGAAAGCCTGCAGGGAGTCGCGAGAGCAAGCAGAAGGAGACCTTGGCCGGCCTTCTCGACCAGCGCGAAGAGTAGCTGGTCTGCTGTCGGCCGTGGCTGCTCAGCCGGGTCCCTGGTTAGGCATTTGAGGCCGGCGTGCAAGGCCCGGCTCGGAAGGCGCGCCACATGTCGTGGGCTGCTCCCAGACGTCTGCTCAGCTTACCTCGGTGTGAACAGCTCCACATCCATTCGCGGGTGTCTGGCTTATCCGGTGCATAAACAGGATAAGATGGAGCTGTAGAACCCAAACCGTACCTATAACCGATCGGGCGCCTTCCACGCAGTTGTGGTGTGGGGACGCGGCCGAGAGCACGTAAACGAGGAAAATGCGCTCAGAGCTTGTGTACGCCGCGGGTCTCAAGATGGAGAACCGCTTTTTGCTTGCCGTCGTCACCATGCGCGCCGTGCGAAAACTCCACATCGTTTCAACTCGCACCGAGGATACGGCCAACCAGGTCTTCACCGAGTTGGCAGCAGGCCGCTCCCTCGACGTGACGCTGCCGGAGATCGTGCCCCTGCCTGCGATCGAACCGCTTCTCATTGCGCCTGCGTTGTAACAAGCACGCAACATCGCGAAACGGCGCCCGAAGATTGACTTCGGGCGCCGTTTCGCTTACGCTGAAGGTCTTGCGCAGTCTTGCGCCTTGTGTCTCTGTTCCACGTCCAGGGTGCGTGACTCGGCCTTCCCGGTCAGTCGCTAAAAGATAAAGCGCCGTACTCACGTGAGCAGCCGTAGGTTGTCGTGGGCACCAGAAGATACCCGCGCGGGCGTTCTGCGTCCGGCGGGCAGCAGACCGGTTGTAGACGAGAAGTTTTGCAGGGAGAAAGCAAAGAATGTCCACGTCCACCTTTATTCCAAGCGCGCTCGATATCGACCGCAAGTGGTTCCTGGTCGATGCGACCGGCAAGACGCTGGGGCGCCTGGCGACCGAAGCAGCGAGCATCCTCGCTGGCAAGCGAAACCCGAAGTATGTGCCCTACATTGATATGGGCGACCATGTGATCGTCGTCAATGCAGAGAAGATTCGCCTGACCGGTCTAAAGGCTGACCAGAAGGTCTATCGGCGGTACACGGGATTCCCTGGCGGGCTGCGCGAAGAGTCGTACACGCGCCTGCTGCAGCGGCGGCCGGAAAAGATTATTGAAGAGGCGGTGCAGGGTATGCTGCCGAAGACCAAGATGGGCCGCAAGATGGCGGGCAAGTTGAAGGTATACCGCGGCGACAAGCATCCACATGACGCCCAGCAGCCGATCGCGCTAGAATTTGCAGCGCATGCAGGCAAGGCAACAGCAGCGGAAAAGGCAGCAGAGGGAGCAAGGGGTTAAATGGCAGATCTAGTGCAGTACTACGGAACAGGGCGGCGCAAGTCCGCAGTGGCGCGTGTCTTCCTCCGGCCCGGCACGGGCAAGTTCATCGTCAATGACAAAGAGCACAATGTCTACTTCGTGACAGAAGAGCAGCGCATCTCGGCTAAGCGCCCACTGGTGCTAGTCGACATGAGCTCAAACTTTGACGTACTGACCACGGTGCGCGGCGGCGGTGTTGCAGCGCAGGCGGATGCGGTCAAGATGGGCATCTCACGCGCTCTGCTCGAGTTTAATGCCGAACTGCGTAAGACGCTTAAAACCGAGGGCCTGCTGACGCGGGACGCGCGGATCAAGGAGCGCAAGAAGTACGGGCAGAAGGGCGCACGCGCGCGCTTCCAGTTCTCCAAGCGCTAAGAGTGACGACGGCGCGCATCAATTTTGTAGAGCTGCCCGCGGCAAACATGGAGATCGCGGCACGCTTCTATGCAGAGGCCTTCGGCTGGCAGCTAACTACGTTCGGCCCGACCTACGCCTTCACCCTGACCGGCGATGTCGATCTTGGCCTGCAGGGCGATGCGGCCGAGGCCACACGCGGGCCTCTGGTGGTGATCGCAGTTGACGATGTGGAGGGCAGCCTGGCCGCAGTAAAAGCTGCAGGTGGCACCATCACCCGGGAGTTGTTCAGCTTTCCCGGCGGGCGGCGTTTTCACTTTCTCGACCCGGGCGGCAACGAACTTGCTGCCTGGCAGCAGCAGTAGCAGAGTAGGTAACACCCGTAGTTGGACTTCGGTCCAGCGCGGCATCTCGGACGTGATTCTCCCGGCGAATAGGGAATCAATCCACCCCAGCGGTACCGGGACGGATGCAATTTAACCAGGAGGCTGTTTGGCGACCATCACCATGAAGGAGCTGCTCGAAGCTGGCGTACACTTCGGGCACCAGACCAAGCGTTGGGATCCCCGCATGAAGGAGTACATCTTCGGCGAGCGCAATGGGATTTACATCATCGACCTGCAGAAGACCCTCAAGATGTTCAAGGAAGCGTCGAAGTATGTGACCGACCTGACATCGGCGGGCAAGGTCATCCTCTTTGTCGGCACCAAGCGCCAGGCTCAGGATGCCATTGCCGAAGAGGCGAATCGCTGCGGCATGTTCTACATCAACCAGCGCTGGCTGGGTGGCCTGCTTACCAATTGGGTCACGGTGCAGAAGTCGGTCAAGCGCCTTCAGGAACTCGACGAGATGGCGACAGATGGCCGCTATGAGCTGCTGACCAAGAAGGAAGTCATCAAGCTGGAGCGCGAGCGCAAGCACCTGCAGGCGAACCTGGCCGGCATCAAGAACATGAAGCGCCTGCCGGACGCGCTGTTCATCGTCGACTCGAACTCGGAAGCCATTGCCGTGAAGGAAGCCCGTAAGCTCGGCATCCCTGTGGTCGCGGTCGTCGACACCAACTGCGATCCGACGGTGGTCGATTACGTAATCCCCGGTAACGACGATGCGCTGCGTGCGATCCGCCTCTTCACCTCGAAGATCTCGGACTCCGTGATTGAAGGCGTGCAGATTGCCAATGACAAGAACTTCCACGAGGTTGCGGGTGTGACCACGACGATGGAACAGCACTTCGCCGCTGAGCCAGTTGAGATAGCCAGCCTCGAAGCCGGCGCGGATGAGACCCCGGCGCCGGCTGCGACAGAAGGCGAGCCCGAGGCTGAGACGATCGACCTTGAAGCAGCACTCGGTGGCGGCATCCGCAAGGCTCCTGCCGCAGTCGGAGCTGTGGACGAGTCGGAAGCCGCTCTCGCGGACGGCACTGTCTAGCTCGAGCTCTCAACATAAGCAGCGGGAGCGTGGCTCGGTGGAATCCGGGACCACGCTCTCTCTGCGTAGAGGCGCTTCCATCACTGACACGCGTGCCTGTGCGACTCTCAGGCGAAGGGGATTCGAAGGATGTCTACCGTGACTGAAAATACTATAAAGATTGACGCAAAGCTGGTGAAGGAACTGCGCGACAAGTCCGGCGCGCCTATGGGCGACTGCCTGAAAGCTCTCCAGGAAGCCAAGGGCGACATGGAGAATGCGTTCGTTGTCCTGCGCAAGCGTGGCATGGCATCGGCTGCCAAGAAGGCGTCACGCGGCACCAACGAGGGCGCTGTCGGGACCTACATCCACGCCGGGGGCAAGATCGGCGTGCTGGTGGAGGTCAACTGCGAGTCTGACTTTGTCGGTCGTACGGAAGACTTCCAGGAGCTGTTGAAAGACATCGCGATGCACATCGCTGCAACCGATCCGCGGTACATCCGCAAGGAAGACGTGACCGCAGCGGATCTCGAAAGGGAGAAGGATATCTATCGCGCCCAGGCTGCGGAGACCGGCAAGCCGGCTCCCGTGATCGAGAAGATCGTCGAAGGCAAGATGGGCAAGTTCTACGAGGAGGTCTGCTTATTGGAGCAGCCCTTCATCAAGGAGCAGTCCGTCACCATCAAGGAGATGATCGCGACCAAGGTTGGCAAACTCGGCGAAAACATCACCGTTCGGCGTTTCGCACGCTTCAAGGTTGGCGACCCCTCCTGGACCGTAGCTCAGGTATCAGCGGACAACATGGGTGGGTCGGTCCAGTCCTAAGCCACTCCCGGCATCACGTACGCGCGTTCTAGGAAGGTCTCCAGCAATGGAGGCCTTTTCTCTTGCGTGACCGCCACGGCAGCGCTGGCGCTCCCGCCTGCGCGGTGTCCCTGAGGTCTCGCAGGGGTCTTCCTGCTCGATAGCCATACACCGGTTCTGCACTTCCGCACATCCTACCTGGTAGCCCACCTGCAAAGGGCCGCAACTATGTCTGCTATCTACCGCGCTATCTTCGGCTATCTCTTCCTGGTGTTCATCGTTCGAGTCGCGGGCCGCCGTCCGGGCAAGCAGATGAGCCCCTTCGAATTCGTGCTGATCTTCTTTATAGGCGGGCTCACCCTCACCTTCATGGTGGCGGATGACCGTTCGCTGACAAACGCCTTCTGCCAGATTGCGACGGTGGCATTGTTGCACTATGCCATTGTGATCCTGCGCCGCAGATCTTCAAGCTTCGCCAAGGCGGTGGACGGTACGCCGCTCGTCCTCCTTTCCGATGGACGCTGGCACACCGATACGCTGCGTCAGATGCGCATCCTTGATGAAGACGTCATGACTGCAGCTCGGGACAAGGGCATGTCGTCGCTCGACAACGTCAAGTACGCCATCCTTGAGCGCAACGGCGAGATCAGCATCATTGAGAGTTCGCAGGACTGATTTCAAGCCTTCACCCTCGGAGGAAGACTGCTATGCCTGGTATCGAAACTGCGCCGGTTGAAGATAGCGTTGCGAAAATCGGTAACGAAGTTGCTGTTGGCGAAGACCTCGAGTTTCAGCGTAAGTGGTGGGCCTTTGAGAAGGTCGCATGGGTCTTCTTTATCATCATTGTGCTTTGCGATGTAGCGGGCGTGTTTGGCCGGGGTCCCGTTGCCAAGACGCATGTTGTTACTCCTGGCGGCACAATGGTGCTCGACTACGAAAAGATCGAGCGGTTCAGCACGCCATCTATCCTGACCATTCACTTCGGCCCATCGGCGGTGCACGATGGCAAGATCCAGCTGTGGGTCTCTGACTCCGTGGTCAAGGAGTTAGGCAATCAGCGGATTGTGCCGCAGCCAGTAAGTTCCATCATTGGCAACGGCGGTATTCTCTATACCTTCCAGTCTCTGCCGCTCCCTGACTCGATCGAGTTCGCGCTTGAGCCTGCCAGTCCGGGCATGCTGCACTTCAAGCTCCGCATGCCTGGGCCAACGCTCGAGACGCCGCAGGATCAGTATGAAGGTCGCGTCATTGTGATGCCGTGAGCGTGAAAGTGAAAGGACGCTGACTCATGTTGCAAGGCAGTGCCATGTACACAATCATCCACGCCATACTTGGCTACTTTTTCCTATTGCTGTCGGTGCGCGTGCTGACGCGCAGACCTGGAGCACAACTCACGCCGTTCGAATTCGTGATCGTCTTTCTGATAGGTGGGGTAATCATCCTGACGACAGTTGGCGACGACAAGTCTGTAACCAACTGCGTTTGCGCCATCATCACGGTCGTGCTGCTTCACCAGAGCGTCTCCTGGCTTCGCGGCAGGTATAAGTGGGTCGGCGCGGTAGTCGATGGCATGCCTCTGGTTCTGCTCGCAGATGGAAACTGGCACCGCGAGGCGATGGATCAGGCTCACATCGAGGATGCGGATGTGATGGCGTCCGCCCGCACCAAGGGTGTGCAGGATCTATCCGGGATCAAGTACGCGATTCTTGAACGCAACGGCGCCATCAGCATCGTAAAGAAATCGTAACTGGGACCCGATCTTACTGGGTTTAGTAGAAGGGCAGGACACCACAATGCCGGAGAACGCTGCAGCCGTTGAGCAGGGAAACGATCGCACGATAGAAACGCAGGTTCCTGCTCGCCTGGATCGGCTGCCATGGTCATGCTGGCATGTGCGCATTGTCACCGCGCTTGGAACGTCCTGGCTGCTCGATGGCCTGCAGGTTACGCTCGCCGGGTCGCTCGCCGGCATCCTTGAGGCGAAAAATGGCCTGGCGCTGAGTGCCGCACAGGTGACCGCCGGGGCGACCACCTACCTGGCGGGCGCAGTGCTGGGCGCTATTCTCTTCGGTTACCTGACAGACCGACTCGGCCGCCGCAAGCTCTTCCTCATCACTCTGGCGACGTACTCCCTTGCCACTCTCGCGACTGCACTCTCGTTCAACTTTCTTAGCTTCGCAGTGTTCCGCCTGCTTACCGGCCTCGGCATCGGCGGCGAGTATGCAGCCATCAATTCGGCTGTAGACGAACTCATTCCAGGCAAGGTTCGCGGCACCGTCGATCTCATCGTCAATGCAACGTTCTGGCTCGGTGCGATTATCGGCTCGCTCGCCTCGTACTTCCTGCTCAACACTCACCTCATCGCCCAGCACATCTCCTGGCGCCTG
>CAZZYO010000158.1:4026-7549 GCA_964658255.1 Candidatus Babeliales bacterium | reverse complement strand
GTGGCGCGCAGAACTTCGACGATCCCGAAATGCTGGAGCACGAGCTGCTTCTGCGGCACCTCAGGGCGCTGAAGCAGGGCGAAGCCATCGACCGCCCGGAGTATGACTTCGCGAGCCACACACGGGTTCCAGGGAGAACCGTGCGTGTGCTTGAGCCACATGTGCTGCTGATCGACGGCATCTTCGCGCTCTACTATCCGGAGCTGCGTGCACTGCTCGACCTTGCCATCTACGTCGACGTGCCGGACGCTACCTGCTACGAGCGGCGGCTGCGGCGCGATGTGCATGAACGCGGCCGCTCACCAGAGTCCGTCCAGGCGCACTATGCGGCGACGGTGCGGCCCATGGCCGAGCTCTACGTACGACCCTCGGCCCGCTATGCAGACCTGGTAGTGGACGGGACCAGTTCGCTCGACTGGTCGGTCGAGCAGGTGCTTGCCCTCCTCAAGCGGAACGAACAGCTTCATGCCGACCCTGAGCTGCAGGGGCTCTCGTAGCACGTACTGCTGCATGAGCGCGCAAACTTCATCTGCTCAACATCGCCAGCGAGCTCTCGGCCCCTCCAAGCCTATGCTCGCAGGTGGAGGACCTGGTGGATGGCGGGAAACTATGTGGTTTTGGGCGCATATGGCGGTATAGGCAGTGCTCTGGCGCGACGGCTGATAGCAAAGGGCGGCCGCGTGATGCTGGTGGGCCGTTCGGCCGAAAAGCTGGAGCCCTTGGCAGCGGATCTCGGCGCAACGTTTGCCGTGGCTGACGCGACGGTCGCGAGCGAGGTTGAAGCGGCGATCGAGAAGGCAGCCGCAGCAGGCCCGCTTGACGGGATCGCAAACTGCTTTGGCTCGCTGCTGCTGAAGCCGGCGCACGCGACCTCGGACGCGGAGTTTGAGTCAGTGCTGGCGGTTAACCTCAAGAGCGCGTTCGCCACCGTCCGCGCCGCAGGGCGCCTCATGAAGACGCCTGGCAGCATCGTGTTCGTCTCGAGCGCCGCGGCGCGACATGGCCTGGTAAACCACGAAGCAATCGCTGCAGCCAAGGCTGGCGTGCAGGGTCTCGCGCTTGCTGCGGCGGCCAGCTATGCCAAGCGCGGTCTGCGCTTTAACTGCGTCGCGCCGGGGCTCACGGCCACGCCGCTGACGGCGCGGATCACGGGGAGTGAGGCTTCGGCGAAGGCATCGCTCGGCATGCACGCGTTAGGTCGCTTCGGCGAAGCGGATGAGGTAGCAGCGGCCATCGAGTTTCTGCTCGACCCGACAAATAGCTGGATTACGGGGCAGGTGCTTGGGGTCGATGGCGGGCTGGGGTCGGTGTGGAGCAAGGGCAGCTAGGCAGCCGCGCTGGACTGCACGCTACGAGATGTTGCCTTGGCTTCTGGACGAGAGGAGCCGCCAGGTCCGGGGCTACCGCGCAAGACGCATACGATAAGGCGGAGGTCGACATGATTTGCCGGTTTGGCACACCTGGAAGACGCTACTGATCCCTAGTCGTTGCGCCTGGCAGCAGGCACTGGCGGCGCAGCAAGGGGATTGACCACCGCCTCAGCACTCTCGACCCAGGCTGCAGCAATCATGTCGCGCAGCATCGACGCGCCGGCAGCCAGGCGCTCTTCGGTAAATCGCCTCGACTCGGGCGTGCCTGCGCCGGAAAAACCGCCAGCCTTCTCCAGCTGGTACACCTGCTCAACCATCGTGTGTGAGGTACGCAGGTAGGCCAGGTAGTCCGCCCACTCGTTTGCAACTGGGTGAAGCGGCGCCAGCAGCGGGCGCACCTCGGCCGGCTTGATGTTGGCCGCCACAAACGCTGTCTCAAACTGCGAGTGAATGGTGCGCGCGGTCGTGTAGCCGCTCGGGTTTGGGCCGGTCCAGCCGTTGTACTCCACAGTAACGTGCAGCGGCTGTGAGCCGTCGCCGACATAGTGCCCGAGCCAGCCACAATAGAACAGGATCGCTGCCTCGACCGGCCTGGTCTTCTGGTGCGCGGCTGTCTCGGTGCGATATTCGCGGAAGGCTGCCTTCAGCCGCTCCCAAACCTCATTTGTCTGCCAGGGCTGCAGGCCAACCTTCTCTGCGGTTTCAACTGCCGCCTGGTCGGGGTGTGCGGCGCGGTAGGCAGCAAGCGCAGTCAGGAAGTCTGACCGGCGCTCCGGCAGAGAGCCGACAACATCTGCTGTTTCAAGGTCGATGAAGTGTTCTGGCGCCTGTGCGTAGCTCAGCTGCGGCTCGGCCACGGAGCGCCAGCGATCAGGCTCGGGACCCAGGTACTCGATCTCGTCCAGAGCAGAGGCGGTCTTCAGAAACTTTGGCACATCCGCAGGTAGCGCCTGGGCTGCCAGGCGATTGATCATCCGGTGCCCCTCCGCTCCCCAGGAGTAGCCCGGCGGGACCGAGAGCAGGGAGAGCAAGGCGAGCGCCGCGGTGCTGCGCAGGAGCGGAAAGGGGAGTTGACGGGTCACGCCGCAAGTATACCGACCCACCGGTTTGCTCCTGCGAAGGCGGAACAGGCACGCGCCTGGAGCAAGGCAAACGCTGCAACAACTCAGGCAGACACTCCGTCAAAGGAGTGCATGCAGACCGCCCGCGTTCGCCGCTCACCGACTGCTTTCCACCTGCCGCTGCGCCCCCTTGCGCGAGCAACCGCGCTTGCTTTGCTGGTTGGCGCTTCATGCTGGCCCTGCGCCGCACAAACAGCGGCGGCAGGCTCGCAGCCGGCAAAGCCTGCTGCACCCGCCGTGGCCAGCGCAGGACAGCAGAGCACATCGCCGCCCGCCGGATCGCCCACGACCACGCTTTCTATCCAGGCGCGGCTGGTTACCCTGCCGGTCACAGTGCGCGACAAAAAAGGCAGGATCGTCTCCGGGCTCACGATGCAGAACTTCACCCTGGTTGAGGACGGACGTCCCCAGGTGATCAAGTATCTGAACGTTGATACGAACCTGCCGCTGACGCTCGGGCTCCTGGTCGACACGAGCGGCAGCCTGCGCGACGCGCTCGACCGTGAACGCACGGCAAGCAAGAGCTTCGTCGAAGCGATGCTGAGCAAGCCGCAGGATAAGGCCTTCCTGCTGCACTTCGACCGGGAGGTGGAGCTGCTCGAAGACCTGACTGCCTCAAAGGACAAGCTCGAGCGCGCGCTGGACGGGCTCGGGCCCACGGGCTCGTCCTCTGCAACCGGAAGCGGGCCGGATGACACGCAAGGCAGCAACGGCCCGCGACGAGGCGGCATGGGCTCCGGCGGAACCACTCTCTACGACGCGATTTACCTGGCTTCAGACGAGTTGATGCGCAAGCAGACCGGACGTAAGGCGCTCGTGCTCTTCAGCGATGGCGATGACCGGGGAAGCAAGGAGACGCTCACCTCCGCGATCGAGGCGGCCCAGCGCGCCGAAACCTCCGTGTACGCGGTCTACTTCAAGGGCGAAGACCACGGGGGCGGCTTTAACCCGATGAACAATGGCGGCGGGCGCCGTGGAGGCATGGGCGGCGGCTATCCGATTTTGCCGCCGGCCGGGCCTGATCAGACCGGC
>CAZZYO010000158.1:0-4016 GCA_964658255.1 Candidatus Babeliales bacterium | reverse complement strand
TCCGGGTGGCGGCTACCCGGGTGGACGCGGGGGCGGCGGTCAGCGGCCCTCGGACGAAGAGGCGCACGTCGATGGCAAGAAGATCATGGCGCAGCTTGCCGGGGAGACTGGCGGATGGTTTTTCGAGGCGAAGAAGAAGGAGAATCTGGATGAGATTTACGCTGCCATCGCCGAGCAGTTGCGGACCCAGTATGTGCTTGGCTACACGCCCGATGGCAAGAGCGCCGAGACTGAGGGCTTTCACAAGGTGCAGCTCACCGTGGACAAGAAAGACCTGAGCGTGCAGACCCGGCCCGGGTACTACGCCACACGCTAACTTTCGCCAGCGCCAGCGGCGCTTCTGACCCGGGCTGCGACACGCCGGAAGCAGCTTGACCTATTTGAAACCAATTTGGGCGGGAAAGGTTCCGAAACGGGCGGCGTTCGCCCTATAGTCACTGCTAGACCGCAGATGGCGCTTGCACTTGTCTACCAGCTTCGCGACTGCTGAGCGCCCTGCGGCACACATGACTCGGAGGACCCCCCAAATGCACCCGTTCAAGCTGACTGTGCTCCGTACCCTGAAGACCGAAACCAACGGCAGCAGCTCAATCGAGTACCTGCTGGTCCTGGCGCTGGTAGCCACCGGCACGGCGACGATGTTAAGCGGCGCCGCTTCCTTTTTCGCCGGGCTGCTGAGCGGCCCTATCAGCAAAGCCGCTCCCTACTTCATGCAGTAGGGCCTTGCCAGGCAGTGCGACGTGGACGGGGCGGGTGAAAGCCCCGCATGGTTTGTGCACCGGCGGCACAGCAACGGATGGGCGGTACCATGCAGACGCACGGAGTCACGGGCAGCGCCAACGCGCAGGCAGGTAAGGTCGGGACCCCTTCCGTCCTCTGGTGCTTCACACTTCATCACAGCGAGACGCCGTTTCAGTGCAGGGTCCGCTTGTTAAAAAGCCTGAAAGATACGGTTGAGTGGTGATTGTCAAAGGCAGGTATCCCGCAACAAAGACCACAGAGCGTAAAGCATCCAGCTCGGGTCGGCGAGAACCTCGCTGTGCAAAGTTCACACAAATCATCAATGAAGACGCGGGTCTGGGCTGATACGATAGAAGCATAATGCCGACCAAGAAAGAACTCCTGACTACCCCCATCCAGCACATTGACATCAAGCAACATAATGTCGTCGCGCTGGTGGACGCCATGCAGCACCTGGCCTTCAGTTCCCGTGACCTTTACCGGGCAGCGACCATTTACGAGCGCATGCTGCGCGACACCGAGTGCGGCGTGTTCCTGACCCTGGCCGGTTCGATGGTTTCAGCCGGCATGAAGCAGATCATCCTGGACCTGATCCGAAACCACATGATCGACGGCATCGTCTCGACCGGCGCCAATATCGTCGACCAGGACTTTTTCGAAGCGCTTGGCTTCAAGCACTGGATCGCTGACGAGCTCTACAAGCAGGGCACCGAAGACCACACCCTGCGCGAGCTGATGATTGACCGCATCTATGACACGCTCATCGACGAAGAAGAGCTTCGCATCTGCGACGACATCACGGGCAGGATTGCAGACTCGCTCGAGCCGCGGCCCTACTCCTCACGTGAGTTTATCCGCGAGATGGGCGCCTACCTGGAGCGCGAAGGCAAAACCCTCGCCCAGGGCGGCGTCGACTCGATCATCCACGCCTGCTACGAGAACGACGTGCCGATCTTTGTGCCGGCGTTCTCTGACTGCTCGGCGGGCTTTGGCCTGGTCGCGCACCAGCACGCGCGGCAGGGCAAGCCGATGCTCTCGATCGACTCCGCCAAGGACTTCTACGAGATCACGCAGTTGAAGATTGCCAATCCGACGACCGGGATCTTCATGCTGGGCGGCGGCGTACCAAAGAACTTTGTGCAGGATATCGTCGTTGCGGCTGAGATCCTTGGCGACGACGCGCCGATGCACAAGTACGCGATCCAGATCACGGTCGCCGATGTGCGCGATGGCGCGCTTTCGTCGAGCACGCTCAAGGAAGCCAGCTCCTGGGGTAAGGTCGACACCACCTACGAGCAGATGGTCTTCTGCGAGGCGACCCTTGCGCTGCCGCTGATTGCCGGCTATGCGTACCACAAGGGCGCCTACCAGGCGCGCAAAGGGATGCGCTGGAGCCGTGTCTTCGAGCCTGTCACAGCCTGATCTGCTTACACACAAGCCCGGCTCGTCCTCTGTATGACGACGAGCCGGGCTTTTCTTCTTTTGAGCGCAATGCAGAGACCTGGTTGCTGCGTGCGCAGGTGTGTGGTTCCACGATGGGCGACAAGGCCTGGTGGCAGCAGCCTACTTGAGTTCCACCGGGTGCGCGTCCACCTTGAGCCGGAAGAGCTGGTAGGGTTTCACCCGCTGGTCCTGGCCATTGTGCATGGTCGCCTGCCGATGCAGCTGGTTTGAGGTGACATAAAGGTAGCCATCCTCGGCCATCGACAGGGTGTCCGGCCAGAGCAGGCGCGGATCATGCGCCAGCGTCTCGGTAAGTCCGCTCTGCGGATCCCAGCGGTGGATGCTGTCGGTCACCGGGTCGGTCAGGTAAACCCTGCCGGCACTGTCCGATTCGAGTCCGTCGGACGGCATCTTGCCGGCGACCACCCGGATGGTGGCTTCTACCTGCGCGTCCGACTTGCTCCGGTCGCGCATTGCTTCCGTCGAGACCGCGTAAAGCTTGGTCGAGTTAATGGGACAGTAGTAGAGCGTTTTTCCGTCAGCGGAGATCGCAATGCCGTCCACCGCAAACTTGACTGGGCGCGGGGGGTAGCCGGGTGAGGTCTGATAAACAGGCTGGCCTTCGGCAAACATCAGAAAGCCATCCTCAGAGATCACGCTGGAGTGCTGGTTCAGGCGGCGAAAGCTCTTACCCGTGGCCAGGTCGACGACAACGATCGCGTTTGGTCCTTCGGACGAAGAATCCGTGATGTATGCGGTGCCATAAACCTGGTCTGCAGAAGCCTGGCTGGGGCTGCGTGCGGCGGCAGGGTGCATGGCGTCCTTTGCGGGCGCATCTGGATTCGGGGCAGGCTTGCTGCCGACCGCTGTCTCAGGATCCTGTGGGCCGCGCTCACCGACGCTAAGGTCAAAGCGAACATCATTCATATAACTGTTCATCCCGGCCGAGGCAGGCGGCAGCAGGATGGTCTTCACGATCCTGTTGCTCGCCAGGTCGACGCAGATGAGCTTGGGCCCGTCGGGAACGATATTCTTGAGCAACGGCGCGCCTGTGTCCAGGGCCCAGAGCCGATCATCCGGGTCAACCACTACTGACTGCACGCTGACAAAGTGCGCCTGGTCTGCCTGTCGATCCGCAAAGGCGTTGGGGTTCGGCTTGCTGCGGCCGGGCCAGTCATTTACTTCGGCGTTTGGATAGGCGACCGCCTTGCCACCCACAATCTCCGCGACCGTAAAGGGCACGTCATCTCCCCACCGGGGAAAGTTTACAAAGATTCGTCCCTTGTGCGAGACAGTGACACCGGTAGGCATCGGTCCATAGAAGGTAGCCACGGATTCCAGCTGCCCGGCGAGTCGGTCTTTAGCTGACTCGCCTTTCTGAGCGATGGCTACAGTTGAGAGGCAAGCTGTAAGGAAGGTGAACGCGATCCACTTCATGTCTCGTTAGGATGCGTTTGCGTCCCCGACCAAGCCCGCCCACGGGCCGAGGAGGAGCTTTGAGCAGGTCAACATGGCCTCTGCCTTGGGGCCAGCCCCGCGCACACATTCCCGTGCGGGTCGTGGAGCCACTGTCGTTTTGAAACGCCACCGCCATCAGGCATGGAAAAGCACGCAACATGCCCGTTTAGTGCTTCCGCTCGGTGCGGGGCGCGCACCGAATCTAGAGAGTGGTAGGCCGCGCGCCGGGCTAGGCGATTCTGCTGTTTTCGACTCGGTACCAAAGTTTAGAAAATGTGATTTCGCCACTAGCCAAGTGTTCTATTTCAGGCATACTCTCTGACTCGGATCAGGGCATTCTGTTCTATAAAATCTGTGCAGGGGTAGTGGCGTGT
>CAZZYO010000157.1:0-7669 GCA_964658255.1 Candidatus Babeliales bacterium | reverse complement strand
GCTGGCCCTCCACCAGGAGGGCCGCTACCGGCCCGCGCCGATTGATGCGACCTTCGACCAGCGGATGGCCAATGCCGCGGAAGCCATCGTCGTGACGCACGATGACCACGGCCGCCTGGTGCCGAACTACTCCAAGCTCATCAGCACCTTCACGGCGGCCTATCTTGGCAGCCACGAGTACGCCACGCTCTTCAAGGCGCCGGAGTTGAACAACAGCCGCTTCATGTTGAAGTACGCGGGTTACAGTCTGCTGGGTGATGTAGCGACCAACATGACGCGCGAAGCCTTCCGGGCAGCCGTCGCGCCGGACCTTGAGGTGTATGCGCTGCACGGGCGCTCGACTGAAGACTCCTACTACCCGATGTCGGCAGGCGCCAAGGTGGTCTACTGGGCGCGGAGTGCGTACGCTCCGCGCGTGTTCGTGCAGGCTTTTCTCACGGCCAGCCTGTTCAGCGTTGCCGACCTGCCGAAGGAGCCGGTCTATAACAGCAATGCAGCGGTGTACGACGCTGAGTACACAGCCTACGGCGAGGCGATCGCGGCCTGGCGGCAGAACTTGGAGACGACGGCCCGCTACCACGCACGGCGACTCTATGCGGGCCTTGCCACGGTAGAGACGCAGCAGATGATCCAGAACCTGGCCGTGCCTGTCGGGTTCGGGATCGATCCCCGCTACATCCCGCTGGGCAAGGGCTATGACTCAGGCCAGCGCCTGAGCCACACGTTCACCTCGCTCGTCGAGGCCCGGACCGACTCGGGCGGGCACACCGTCAATCTGCCGGTACTGCTGGGCACGTTCGGCTCCGCGATCCTGGCGAAAGAACTCTACTACCCGCAACTGGGTACGCCGGCGCTCGCCGGCACCCGGATGTTTGTGACCACGATTAGCTTGAACCTTGCCGCCGATGTGGTTGGAAATATGTGGAGCGAGTTTGTGCATCATCGCGGCTACTAGAGGGCTTTTCACGTGTAGTGCCGAGTGGGTCTCGCGCGAAGACGGCTGCCAACATACACATTGCGGAAACACGGATCGAGTGACCGAGTGATCGGAGACTTACTTGACGCCCTTACCAAGGGTGATCTTGACCCCGGTCCTCACGGTGAGGGGCTGCGACAGGTACCCTATGGGACTGATGTGCTGCTGGCTTAACGCGTTATCAAGCTGCGTGTACACGCCGGCCCAGGTCTTGACACTGTAGGTCGCACCTATGTTCAGGTTGGCGAACGCCGAGTCAAGGTTATGGTTCGGCAAGAGCAGCGAATTCCCAAAGTTGATGTCAGACCCGGCAAGATAGGTCGTATCGTCACTGCGGCTGGCAAAGCTGCTACTGACTACAGCGTTCCACTTGTTATGCGTGTAGGTAGCGGACGCAAAGCCGGTATGAGGCGGGCGGCGGAAGGGCCGCGCCCCGACCAGTGGCGAGCTTGCGCCGATCGGGATGTTGGCAAAGTTTGAGTCTGGATTGACGCTGGGGCCGAGAGCATCGGAGGTGAAGGAGTGCTGGACGGTCGCGTCAAGGTAGGTGTAGCCGGCGCGCAGAAAGATATCCTTGCCAATCCCATACTCCACTTGCGACTCAAGACCCTGCGCGCGAAAAGCAAGCGAGTTCAGATCAATGCCGTAGGCGCCGTTGCTGGAGAGGTACGCCTGGAGCGAAGCCTGCTGCACAGCAGAAAGCTGCGGCAGCAGGAGCGGCACCTCGCCTGGGCTGACACTCTCGATCTGGTTGCCGAACTCATTGTGGAAGTAGGTCAGCGTAAGCAGGATGCGCTCGTTCCACAGACTCTGGACCACGCCCCCATCGTAGGAGCGCGTGAGTGCCGCGCCGATGGGCTGCACTTGATACTGATTCACAGTCGTGGAGCCACCGTTGGCGAGCAGGAAAGCGGACAGCGATCCGATCTGTTGTCCGAGCGTGGGCTCCTTGTACCCCTTGGAAAAGTTGAAGTTGAGTCGCGTACCACGCAGCAGGCCAGCGCCGGGCTGCACCAGGTAATACGACGCGCCGAGGTGCGGCGCACCCACTGTGCCGTACAACTGGTTCTTTTCCACACCTCCGCCGAGTGTGTAGAAGAGGCGATTTTTGACATCGCCCTGGAACTCGAGAGTGTAGTCGTAGTTGGCCCGCTCGAGGCTCGTGCCGTAGTAATTGCCGCGCTCATCTTCATAGCGAAACCCGGCGAGCGCCGTCGTATGCGGCGACAGGGCGTAGCTGCTCTGCGCGTAGAGTGAGTCGCGGTTGGAGGCAAGCTGGTAGACAGAAGGGTACGTAGAGCCTGCATAGCTCACGATCGTCTGACCATGAACGGTGTACCCATTTGCGCCTGTGACGGTGACATTCTCGCCGAAGTAATTACCGCTGGTCGGATCATAGAGCCCCGTTGCAGCGAGCGAGGTGTACTGTTCCCGCTTGCGGGCGAGCCCGTACTGCACATAGCCCTTCCATGAGTCGGAGAAGGTATGGTCGGCGATGGCGCTTAGAAAAATATTCTGATCAGCCTGCTTGGCGTCGCCCGCGATGCGGGTGAACTGGTACTCGCCGGGTGAACCGGTAGCGGAGTCGCTGTTGCGCGCAGAGACGCGCAGGCTGGTCGCCGCGCCAAGCGCGTAGCCCAGGTTGGCCGACGATGTGACGTCGTGGTAGCTGTCATGAGCGACAGAGTTTGTCGTCTGCAAATCGCTGAAGCCGCCATAGTAGTCAATCGCATTGTGTGTTCCGCCCGCCTGCACCTGGTTGCGATAGGTCCCGAAGTTGCCCCCGTCTCCGTCGTAGATAAGCGAAGGAAAGGGCGTGCTGCCACGGGGTGTCGCGAAGGCGACAACGCCAGCCCCGGCGTCAGCGCCAAAGAGCACGCTGTTGGGTCCGCGATAGGCCTCGGCACTCGCAACGCCGGTCGTAGCCAGGTTGGCAAAGTCGAAGGTGCCGCCAATATCCTCCAGCGGCACACCATCGAGAAGCACCTTGTTGGCGTCCGAGTTGCCGCCGCGGATGAACAGCGAGGTCGCACCGCCGCGTTCCCCGGTCTGCACCAGGTGGAAGCCCGGCACGGTGCGGAGCGCGTCCGTTACATTGGCGAAGTTCGCAAAATCAAGCGAACCCAGCCGCGTGACCGATGCACTGACCTGGGCGATGGGCGTCGGCGTGCCAGTCGCGGTGACGACGACCGACTGGCGGACAGTATCCGGCTCCAGTTGAACGTTCTTGAGGAGGCTGTCGAGTGAGCCGCCGTAAAAGCTTTCCGTGGCGAGTTGTCGAAAGGAGTTTCCACCAGCCAGCACGTAGAAGCGGCCAACCGACCCAGACGCAAGCTGGTAGCTGCCGTCGGCTGCGGTCTTGGTAGTCGAGACAACCTCACCGTTGTCGACCAGGGCGACCATGGCGTTGGCAATGGGCGTGCCGAGTGGATCTGTAACAGTTCCGCGCACAATCACGGCATGCAGCGCGGGCGCAGCGGAGAAGAAAGCGAGAAGCAGCGTAGATCGCAGGCGCAGCCCGTCCTGAAAGAATGTCAAAGTCAGTCTCTCCTGCGCTCCCCTCGGAGCGCGGTTAGGGGTGGCGTACGGAACCGGTCTCCTGACTTGCATGTATCCGCCGTTGCGACGGCCTTCCCGGAGAGTTCTCCAGTGGCCAATCTGTCGCCCTGCGGCGCGCCTGGTTACCTACCAGACGCAGAACATGCTTCACAGTTGCGGGGCAGTGGCGGAGTTGCACCGCCTTCCCGAACATTCCAGTACGTTTCGTGTGCAGCTTTTACCAAAACCAAAGCCGCAATGCCTGCTCGATTCGCCTTGAAAAACAACATCTGTCACAGCGCCGGCCAAGGCTACGGGCTCTCATTGGGCAGCCTGGCAGAGCAACGAGAGGGGGACGGGCTCGCGTGCTGCTTTGAGGTCCAGGCACTCAGAAGATCAAGCGGAGTATAACCTGCTGCTCTCGAATGGTACCGTCTTCACGACGAGAAGTCGATGCAGGACCTACGCTCGAGCCGCGTTGATGGTGCTTGCGGCAGGTAGCGCGCGGGTCATCTGCTGCCGCCGAGAGGGGGAAGGATATCGCTCTGGCACATCTGCAGCATGACGAGCGGAAGAGCCACACGAGTGCTGTTGCAGGCTTTTTGTTTTGAGAACGGGCCCATCTGCCAGCGTCTTGAACCAGGCGTGCGCGAGGCCGAGGAGGCACTCGCCGGCGCCAGTTCCCTGCTCTGCAGGAGCGCGTCAGGGCAGCGCGAGCGTTGACCGCTCGCCGTCCAGGCCTTCCCCCCCGACAACCATGAGCGCGTGACCGGGTTGCATGCGGCCTGGGAAGCAGGTGGCAAGCTGCGCGCTCAGCTCTGAGCACCAGAGCTCCACTGCGCTGTCAGCGATCCCGGCTCGGTGAGCGTCGCGCCGATGATCAAGCAGCCGTCGCTGCACCAGGGATGCAAGCTGAACCCGGACCTCTGCTGTATGGAGCGCCGTTCGCAGGAGCGATGACTCGGCGCTTTGCAACCGACCAGCCTGCAACATCTCCGGCGATAGTTCGATCCCTCGTTCCCGCAACGCAGCGGCAGCAAGGAGCAAGGGCATCGTCAAGCGTCCGGCAGCAAGGTCGCCACCGCCGGTCTTTCCTGAGGCTGCTGTGTTGCCATACACATCGACGCAGTCGTCAACCAGCTGGTAGGTCATGCCCATCGCTATGCCGAGCTCTTCCCATTGCGAGCACTCGGCACCGGAGACGCCCTGGAGTATGGCGGCGCCGCACAGGCAGGCTCCAAAGAGCATGGCCGTCTTTCCTCGGGCGATGGCGTTGCCAATCCGCTGCGCCTCTTCGATCGAGCAGTGCAGGGCGCCCTCCAGCTCATCCGCCTCCGCCTGCGCCATGGCGCTGCCCGCCCTGGCCAGGGTACGAAAGAAGCGTGGGTGCACATCGGCGGCCAGCTCCAGCGCGCGTATCAGCAACCAGTCGGAGGCAAGAATGGCCAGCGCGCGGCCAAACTTGAGGTGTGCGGTGAGGCGCCCGCGACGCGTGCTGCCAGCGTCAAAGATGTCGTCCTGCAGAAGAGTGGCCGCGTGGATGAGTTCGACCGCGGCCGCCGCCTTCACGGCACGGTGCGGGTTCCCTTCGGCTGCCCCCAGCAGCAGCGTGGCACGCACTCTCCTGCCACCCTGGGTGGCATATCGGCATGCCTCCCGCATGGGGCCGGTGAGCTCGGCACACTGCTGCTCAAGCTCTGCCTCTACGTGTTGAACCGCCTCTTCAAGCGTCATACGCGGGCCACCGCACCCTCTGCGATCTGCCGTGCTCTCGTCCGGACAGGTACGTCATTCTCCCAGCGCCGGCAGACCTCACCAAGTAGCATGTGGGGTACCGTCAGAGCGCTCAGGCTGGTGAACAGAACACCCAGGTACGCCTGCAGCGAGTGACGGCCGAACCAGAAAAGTGCTGCCATGCCGCAGAGCGACAGGAGCCAGGGGACAAGGCCACGCTGCAGATGAAGAAAGAGCAGCCGGGGCTGAAACCGGCCCGTGCCGTCGAGGCTGGTGCTTACCATGTGCTCGGGCGTATGCCATAGGCAGAAGAAGATCGCAAACGCCGCCAGCGGTGAACATGCGCGAAAGAGCATGAGCTCGGTGAGAATCAGCAGAGAGGCCGCGGCACGATGACCACGCTGGGTCGCCGTGCTGATCAGCGCAAGTGCGGCAACCGGCCAGAGCGTGCGGCCGGCTATCGATGCCAGCTGGGCTGCATGCCCGGAGTCACCGCGCAGCATTTCTCCAAAGATTGTGCCCACCTGCGCAGGCCACCAGCGGCAGGCAGCGGCGATCGGAACCAGTCCGACAGCAGCGCCCGTCAAGAGCCTGCCCGGCGTGAGGTGGCGCTCGCCTTCCGTGCCAAAATGCACTGCCGAATACAGCAGGAAGAGCACCAGCGCCAGAATCGGCACCGCCCACCAAAGCAGGAGAATTCCAGCTGTTACGGCAAGGTAGGAGCCGTAGAAGGCCGGCTTCCAACTTGCTCCCCACCTGGGCAGAAGCACCTGTTCGGCAAGA
This sequence comes from Candidatus Babeliales bacterium, assembly GCA_964658255.1. Lineage (GTDB taxonomy): Bacteria > Acidobacteriota > Terriglobia > Terriglobales > Acidobacteriaceae > EB88. The sequence continues at coordinate 1,638 of CAZZYO010000157.1, read as the reverse complement.
ACACCATCGAAGGCACCATGCCAGATAGCGACGGCAATCGCGGCGATCGCGACGGGCGCCCAAGGCCACTGTGCCGGGAGCAGGCGTGAAATCATGCTGGCTGCGACAGCAGCCGCCATGAACAGGATCAGGCGTTCCGTCGCGAAGGTCTGCGTTCGCTCTGTCATGCGCTTTTCTCCCAAAGATGGGGCAAAAGGGCTGCCTTCAGAAAATCGCTCTTGGGAAGTGCGAGCATCACACGCAAGGCTTCGCCAGCGCTCGCGGTCTCGGAGAGAAACCGGACCAGCGTGTCTGGCGGAAGCTTGCGGAACATCAGCATGAAGTAGGTCGCTGCTTGATCCGGCGACCGTTTCAGTGCTCGTAAAAAGATCTGGTCGAGAACGCTGTAGAAGCGTGGCTCAAAGCTGCGAGGCAGCGGAGCGCCTCTTGCCAGCGCATCGCCCAAGGCTGCACTCTGCCGCTGGATGCGCTGAAAGGCGTAGCCGGACGAGGCCTTCACGCGTCCGCCGCGCGTACCGATATTTACGATTGAGCGTTGCGTTGGTGTAGTTCGCCGACGATCACCCATGGGAAGCGTTGCGGCCTCGGAGTAGAGGACCTCGTACCGGCTCCCACAAAGCTTATGCATGTACTCAGAAAGCATGAGCTCGGCATTTGCAGGGGCCACCGCCGGATGCTCAAAAGAAGTCGCCTCGACGAGAGCTTCGGTCGCCGAAAAAGGAAGCACGTAAAAGAAGTCCGTTCGACCGCGCTCCTGGCCACGTTGAAAGTCCATGAGATCGACGACCGACGCCTCGAAGCATGGTTGCTCGGTCCGCACATGCCACCCAACAAAGCGCTGCAGAAGGATGGCGTCGTGATTGCTGGCTTTCGGAATGCGGGAATCAAACACCCACTTTGAACGCAGCTTGCCCAGGCTGGTCTCGACCTCGCATGCACCCCCGCACTGATGGACTGCGTGCACGGCAACGCCGAGGGCAAGCTCCTGCCCTGCACGAGAGATCTTCTCTGTGGCCAACGCGTAGAAGCGGTCTGCCGGCAGATGCTGATAACTGTAACGGCGACTGTGCTGGCGAGCTTCTCCGGTGGCATGCCGCACCCGCCAGCTATGCCAGCTGTGTGTCACGCCGTCGACAAAGGGGTGCGTTCCCGTGTTCCAGAAACACCACGTGCGATCGCGAGTGTAGTGAGTGCGGCTCTCGAGCGTTTGGACCCGCACACCAGGCGCACGCTCGGCCAGAGCCGTCGCCAAGCTTAGACCGGCACAACCGCCGCCAAGAATAAGCACATCCACGTCCAGCATCATGCAGACACCCCGAGAGCACGACCTCTCTCAAGCATGACAGCTTCAAGGGCAGGCGACCTGTATGCCTTGCGCGGCCGCCGCCAGAAGCGTGGCCGAAGAAGTTGAACGGCTGCCTTTGCAATGAGCCAGAGCTTGCGGCCGCCACTGACCACGGTTCGTTGTCGCCAGGATCGCTCGATATCGCGGCCTACCTTGACCCCGATCTCGCGATAGCACAATGCCGCCGCAAGAATGCTCCAGCGGACACGCCAAGGCAAACTCCAGATGCCATCGCAAGCGACCACGTAGAGCGTGTCGGCCATACGCAACACCTGCTTTGTGGCCGCGTCGAG
>CAZZYO010000156.1:0-7718 GCA_964658255.1 Candidatus Babeliales bacterium | reverse complement strand
CCAGGTCCATGCTGCCATCGAGGAAGTGAAACCGGGCCTGCTCTTGGTGAGAGAGTGCGTATTTGACCTGCTGCACGGCCTGGTGCAGCTGGTAGCCAAGGTCCTCATCGATCAGCGTCAGCAGCGCTTCGATCTTCTCCGGCTCAAGCGCTCGTACGCGTGCGCCTTTGAGGATCTCAAGCACGTTGCGCGTCCGCAGAAAGGAGAGGTAGTGCCAGCGCTCCAGGTTCGCGTAAATCCAGGTCGGCACCGCCGGCAGCAGCTTTGCGCCCATGGACCGCGCGAGCGATTCGGCGCCAAGCGCTGGCGAAACAAGCTTGCGCACCAGTTTCGCGTCAAAGGCATCGCCAGCCAGACCGACGCCCGAAGTGCCAAGCAGGTCACGCCGCCCGGCTATGCCGGGCCCGACACGGAGCAGCGAGAAGTCGCTCGTTCCACCGCCGAAGTCACCGATCAGCAGCAGCTCGTCGTGATCGAGTGTCGACTCATAGGCGTACGCTGCCGCCACAGGTTCATACTCGAACTCGACCGAGCTGAAGCCTGCCTGGGTGCAGGCGCGGGTCATACGGTCCAGCGCGTAGCGGGTGTCCTCCTCTGTCTCCGCACCGACGAACCGTACTGGCCGCCCTACGACCACGTGCTCGACCGGCTCGCCAAACTGCGCCTCCGCTCCCTCGCGGAGCTCGCGCAACATGCGCGCGATCAGGTCCTCCAGCAGGTAGCGTCGCCCGAAGATCTCTGTCCCGGTCAGCGCCTGGCTGGGCAGGTACGATTTGAGCGATTGGATCAGCCTGCTCGATCCGCCGCCCTCGCCTCCCTGCGCATGGTCGAGGTAGCGTTCGATCGCGCCGGGCCCACTCCAGCTCCTGACCTTCGCCGCGCTCTGGCCAGGCCCCTGCTCAAAGTAGAGCAGGGACCGGAAGGACGGCGTGGCCCCGGCACGGGCAGGGTAGCGGGCGAGCTCCACACGCGCGGGTACGCCCTGCTCGCGGCAGGCACGCGCCAGCGAGCTGTTGGTCGTGCCGAAGTCCAGGCCGAAGGCGCCCGGCGCGGCAGAAGTGTTCTTGATGGACATGGGTGGGCTGCACGATTGGACTCGCCTGCACGGTCAACCGTTGCACCCGGCCGGGTGACCGCAGTAAGTAGCTGCTGGGCGAACAAACGTTGCCAGCTGCCCTGGCTAGCGGCCTTCGCGCAGGCGGGTCGCAAGGCGGTCGGGCAGCCCTGCCCGGTAGATACTCTCCTGCGCCGCCTTCAGGTCATAGGGCACGCGGTAAAAGTTCAGCATGCGCTGCTCTTCGTCGTAGATCGCAAAGGCGGCTCGCCAGTCTCCATCACGCGGCTGCCCGACCGAACCCGGATTGAGCATGTAGCGGGCCCCGCTTGAGAGCTGCAGGCCCCACTCCTCGGCCTTGTCACGCGTCTGGTAATCCGGCGTCAGGCGAAACCACTCCTCGTCATTGGTGGCGAAGCCACCCTGCAGGTGCGTGTGTCCAAAGAAGTTGAGGCGTGTGGTTGCGTCCTGAAGTGAGTGAAAGGCATCACGCGCGGACAGCACATACTCGTCCTCATCACGCAGCGAACCGTGCACGCAACTGACTCCCGCCATCGACTCAGGCCTGACCGGCCCGGCAGCCATGTGCCGCAGCCACGCCAGGTGCTCGCTTGAGAGCACGCACTGGGTCCACTTGGCCGCACGGCTGGCCACGGGGTTAAAGCCATCTACGTCGGTCAGTCCACAGCAGGCGCGGTCATGGTTACCGCGCACAAACAGGCTCCCGAGCGTACGCGAGCCCGCCAGGACTTCGTTTGGATTGCCGCCGTAGCCGACCACGTCGCCCAGATTCCAGACCACGTCGTGTGCAGGCGCCTGGTCCAGCACCGCGGTGAGCGCCTGCAGGTTCGCGTGAATGTCGGACAGGATGAGTGCGCGCATCAGACCGTCCTACTCTATCGCTCCGCATGGTCAATCATCCAGCGACACTCTGCAGCAGTACTTACGCGCGTACCCAGTGCCCGGGCTCGATCTCGCGCAACACGCCCTGCAAAGCGCTACGCGCTGCAGTGTTGACGACAGCCAGGGGCTGCACCAGGTCGGTGCGCATGGTCGGGATGGCACCGAGCAGGCTCTGCGTGTAGGGGTGGCGCGGCGCGGCAAAGATGGCTTGCGCCGGACCTTCTTCCAGAAGAACGCCATGGCGCATGACTGCCAGGCGGTCTGACACGCGTGAGACCACTGCTAGGTCGTGCGAGATGAACAGCATCGCCAGGCGGTAGCGCTCCCGCAGGCTCTCCAGTAATTCGAGAATCTGCGCTTGCACCGTAACATCGAGCGCGGTAGTCGGCTCATCGGCAATGAGCAGCCTTGGATCGTTGACGATGGCCATGGCGATGAGGATCCTTTGCCGCTGGCCGCCGGAGAACTGGTGCGGGTAGTCACGCGAACGCCGCAGCGGGTCAGGGAGCGCGACGGCCTCCATTGCGGTGAGCGTGCGCTCCCGTACTTCTCTGCGGCCAAGCCGCGGTTGATGTGCCCGGATGGCCTCGGCGATCTGCTTGCCGACGGGCATGACTGGATTCAGCGACGTCATCGGCTCCTGGAAGATCATGCCGATGGCTGAACCACGCAGCAGCCGCATGGACTCGGGCGCGAGGGTGAGCAGGTTGAGGAGAGGCGCGTCAACGCCCGGACGATAGTGGATGGCGCCGAAGACTTGGGCCGAGGGGGGCAGCAGCCGCAGAACGGCCAGTGCAGTGACGGATTTTCCCGAACCCGACTCGCCCACCAATCCAACACTTTCGCCCTCGGTCATGGAAAGCGTCAGACGATCGACGACAGTGTTTGCGCCGAAGCGGATCGTCAGGTCACAGATGGACAGCAGCGCCATGCCTTTCAGTCTAGCGCCGGGGCTTATAGCTTCTCGCGGCGGGCGTCGTCACTGTCGTAATTGGTTAAGCCGACCACGACTGCTTCGACCAGCGAGTTCGCCTCAAAGATGCGCGCCGCGCCTGTGCCGGCAAAGCCGCAAAGCTTCGGAATCATCCAGGACGAAGACGCGAAGGCCGCATCCATCTTGCCGTGGTCATCAAACGACAGGGCCGGCTTCGCGCCGAGCGGATAGTCAGTAAGCAGGCTCTGCGCCAACAGTAATGCGCTTGTCCCGAGCGCAGCGTAAGCCGCGGGCTTGTTGCTCTTGCGGCAGGCGAAGGCAACGGTTGCGAAGAAAGCGGCGTGCCCGTAATCGATGATGCCGTGCGTGCGCGCATCAATCACCTTGGGCAGGCTGCGTTCCAACACGGATACGGCAGAGTTCAGCAACGTCATAGCAATCGATTCCCCGGTGCATCTTGGTGGCATTGACAAGCCGCCGCGCCATCTACACGCGGCGGCTCGTTAGGTGCGGTGACTCGTTCGCGGTGCTGGCTAGGCGGCGGCCTCGGCCCAGGGGTCGAGAACGACCTTGGTGCAGCGTTCCAGCTTGTCGCGGAAGATGCGATAGGCTTCAGGCGCCTGGTCGATCGGCAGTCGATGGCTGATCACGAACGATGGGTCGATCTCGCCCTTCTCGATCCGCTCAAGCAGCGGCTTCATGTACCGCATCATGTGGGTCTGGCCAGTCTTCATCGTGAGACCCTTGTTTACAAAGGCACCCATAGGCACCTTGTCAATGAAGCTGGCATATACGCCGGGCACTGAGACTGTTCCACCCTTCTTGCAGGCGATAATTGCCTGGCGCAAAACGGTGGGCCGTTCCATGCTGAGCCTCAGGGCCTGCTTGGTGCGATCGACCGCATAGACCAGCCCGTGACCCGACGCCTCCATTCCGACAGCATCCATGCAGGAGTCCGGGCCGCGGTTGGCGGTGAGCTCATGCAGCGCGCCGATCACGTCGTGCACCTCGTCAAAGTTAATGACCTCAGCCCCGCTCTGCTTCGCAAGCTCCATGCGTTCCGGCACCCGGTCGATAGCAATCACGCGCCCGGCGCCGAGCATGAACGCGCTGCGAATGGCAAACAGCCCGACCGGCCCGCAGCCCCAGATGGCTACCGTGTCACCCGGCTTGATGTTGCAGTTCTCGGCGCCCATGTACCCGGTGGGGAAGATGTCAGAGAGAAAGAGCACCTTATCATCGGACAGGCTGGCCGGTACCTTCACGGGCCCAATGTCGGCGTACGGCACACGCACATACTGCGCCTGGCCGCCGGCATAACCACCCAGCATGTGGGTGTAGCCGAAGAGTCCTGAGGGTGAATACCCCATCATGGTCTCGGCAATCCACGCGTTCGGGTTTGAGTTGTCGCACAGGCTCCATAAGGTGTCCTTGCAGGAGTGGCAGCCACCGCACGCGATAGTAAATGGCACTACGACGCGGTCGCCCACTTGCAGCTTGTCGCGAGTAATCGCTGAGCCAACTTCGACCACCTCACCCATAAACTCGTGGCCCAGGATGTCGCCCTGTTCGAGCGTTGGCACGAAGCCGTCATACAGATGCAGGTCTGATCCGCAGATGGCGGTGCTGGTCACGCGGATAATTGCGTCACGCGGGTTCAGGATCTTTGGTTCAGGTACATCGTGCACCTGCATCTTTTCCTTGCCCATCCAACATACAGCTTTCATTGACTCACTCCTCGGGTCGCGCGGGAAACGGTTTAGGCTGGCTGATACTCTGGCTGCGCTTCAGGTGCTTCGGCAGCCTGAGGTTCCGGATGATTAGTGGTTTCGCGGAAGAGCTGGTCCTTCACCTTGCCGCTAAGTCCACGCGGACCATGGCTCTGGCCCTGGGTTGTGGGCGCCTCGCCTGCCTCAAGCAGCGACTTGAACCGCCGCACATCTTCCTGCAGCACGAAGGTCGGATTCTTTCCGAGCAGCGTCAGCAGTGCTTTGGCTGCCGGGCCAAATGGAAGGCTGTAGCGTACCTGCGCGGTAATCAAGGTCCCGCGTCCGTGTGGATCAGGGACAAAGGTCACCGAGCCGCTGTTATGGATCTGCGAGTCGGGCAAGGATTGCCAGCTGATCTGTTCATTCGGCACGTCACGGGTAATTTCAGCACGCCAGCTGGCTTCGACCCCCGTCGGTCCGATTGCGGTCCACTCGGAACGCGTTTCATCAAGCACGCGAACGGACTTGAGATGGCTCATGAAGCGGGGCAGCTCAGCGAAGTTGTGCCACAGCGTGTAGGCCTGCTCAGGGCTCGCATTAAGTAGAAAACTGCACGTGGCCGCGTACTCGGTGGCCTCAGGGTTTGCCGTCTTGTACGCAGCCAGGGCGACACCGCCCGCTACTGCGAGTCCGAGGCCCGGCTTCTTTAAGAGGCCGCAGATCGCAAACGCTCCAGCGCTGATCCAGAAAGCATGTTTAGGGGAGAGAGACAACTTGTTCGTGGAAGGTTGTGGCATGTCTAGCGACTCCGCACTCGTGGCAGTAGGGCTACTGCTGATGAGTGTCCTTGCTGAGGTTGAACTACCTTGTAAAGGGGGCAGCGGCGTGTCCGCAGGTACGAGACAAGCCAGATGTTGCATCAAGATTCGGCGCGGAGCAGAGCTCCCTGTACCGTACTTTCGTTGTGATGCAGCGCTTTTGGAACCAAGATGGCTGTGTTTTCCACTGTGTGCGCCAGGTCACTCTTCGGGCGCCACTGAGTAGAGCGGAAGCGACATGCGCGCATGCTCTAGGATGGAGCGCATGCACTTCCGCCATGCAGCACCTGCACTGCTCTTGATCTGCCTCGGCCACTGTGTGCCCGGCGGCGCCTGGCAATCACCGCAGGCAGTGACAATACTGCACGCGGCGCACCTGCTCGACGTAGAACACGGCAGATTGATCAGCCCCGGAGAAATCCTGGTGCGCGGCCCACGCATTGTCGAGGCAGGTCCCTCGGTGAACCACCCCGCCGGCGCCATACGGCTTGACATGGGCGAGAGCACATTGATGCCCGGCTTGATTGATGTGCATGTACACCTGTTTCTGCACCCCGGCGCCGAGGATCAGCAAACCATTCTGGAGTCGGTGCCGCAACGCACGATCCTCGCGACGCTCGCCGCGCGTGCTGACCTGATGGCCGGCTACACAGCCGAGCGCGACATGGGCACCGAGGGCGCAGGATCGGCCGACACCGCCGTGCGCAACGCAATCAACGATGGCCTGATCTCAGGACCTCGCTTGCGCATCAGCGGCAACGCCATCAGCATCCTCGGCGGGCATGAGGATGCAATTCAGTTCAATCCCGCCGAGCATATCTCCTCGAACGCGACTTATGCCAACACCGCCGACGAGCTGGTTGCAGCCATCCGCCTGCAGCTGAAAGAAGGTGCGGACTTCATCAAGATCTACCAGACCGGAGCCGACCACAGGGTGGGCGAGACGCTTGCGACACCGTACCAGTACACCGAGGCGCAGTTGGCCGCGGCGGTCGCGGAGACAGAGCGTATGGGCACGCATGTAGCCGTGCATGCAACGGGGGAGCCGGGCACGCTGTTTGCCGCGCAGGCCGGCGTTGCCTCGATCGATCACGCCAACCTGCTAAGCGCCGAGACGATGCGCCTGATGAAGCAGAAGGGTATCTATGCGGTTCCTACGTTCGCTATCCAGGAGTACTTTGCCGAGCACGCTCAGTCGCCAGCAGCCGCCGAGGCAGAGCGCGCGATGCTTACCATGCACGCGGCTCAGTTCCAGAAGCAGCTCGCCGCGGGCGTGCCGATGGCGGTAGGCTCTGACGTTGGGCCCTTCCCGCACGGCACCCAGGCGCGCGAGCTGCAGCTGATGGTGCAGTTCGGCATGGCGCCGGCGGACGTGTTGCGCGCCGACCTGTTGAACGGCGCCAGGCTCCTCGGCTGGGAGGACCAGATCGGCCAGCTCAAGCCGGGCTTTGATGCCGATATCATCGCGGTACCCGGCGACCCCCTTACAAACATCTCTGTAACAGCGCACGTTCGGTTCGTGATGAAAGATGGCGTGGTGTACCCAGGCGGCGATTTACAGCAGCCTGTAAGTCGTTAAGCGCGGCAATTGCTGCCGAGGCGGAATAAGTGTTCAACGGAAAGGCGCGCCCTATGTTACGCAGCGTTCGCTTGTACCTTCTAACGCTTGCCTGCTTTGCACCCGTGGTCCATGCGCAAAGCCCTGCTGCAGGCGAGCATAAATGGGCGCTCGTTCTGCATGGCGGGGCCGGCGTAATCGCCCGCAGCTCCATGACGCCCGAGGTGGAGGCGAGCTACCGCGCCGGCATTCACGAGGCCCTGGCGGCGGCGGCTCAGGTCCTCGACAAGGGTGGCTCATCACTCGACGCAGTTGAAACGGCGATCAAGCTGCTGGAAGATAACCCGCTCTTCAACGCCGGCCGTGGCGCGGTCTTTGCAGCCGACGGCACCAACCAGCTTGACGCCGCGATCATGGACGGTGCCACCCTGCAGGCAGGCGCCGCGGCTGACGTGCAACACACACGCCATCCAATCTCGCTTGCGCGCGCGGTGATGGAGAAGTCCCCCCATGTCCTGTTGATCGGCCAGGGTGCGGACGCGTTTGCGGCGAGCGTGCACCTGGAGCAGGTGCCGCCCAGCTTCTTTTTCACTGAGCATCGCTGGCAGCAGCTGGTGGAGGACCTTACCCGGCGCGGCATGCCGATCCCTGCGCGGCCCGCAGGAGCCCCGCCAGCGCCGGCCAAACCGCAAGCTGCGTACGAACCGCCTGACGCACATAAATATGGCACTGTAGGCGTTGT
>CAZZYO010000155.1:0-7720 GCA_964658255.1 Candidatus Babeliales bacterium | reverse complement strand
CGCCGTGCTCAGGAAGGCCCTGATGTGGTTGGACCGGGTGGTGCTGCGCTGGTGCTCACTGGAGCCGGCAGCACGTCCGTGTCTTACACTGTTGCTGTGACTGATCCAACCAGCCGTGCCTGCGAGCCGCGCCGATGAAGCGCATCCTGCGCCTGCTCGGGTACCTTTCGCACTACTGGCTGCAGGCCTCTGCTGCTGTCCTGCTCATGGCGGTTGTAGGGCTGCTTGAAGCTTTCCGCGTCCTGCTCATCGGTCCTATCTTTGACAATGTGCTGCACCCCGGCGCGCAGCACCACACCGTTCCGCTGCTTTCGGCCCTCGGCCCTCACTTCCAGTTCAACCTGAACCACGTTGTGCCGCCCATTTTTCACAACGAGTGGACGATGGTCGCCTTCGCGCTCGTTACCTCCACACTGCTCAAGAGCGTGTGTGATTTCGCCGGCACCTACCTGGTCAACTACGCGGGCTTCGGTATGATCACCGACCTGCGCGACGACCTCTACGAGACCGTCCTGCGACGCTCGGTTTCTTTCTTCCAAAAGCATGCCACTGGCACGCTGCTCTCCACGCTGATCAACGATATCGAGCGGGTGCAGTACGCAATGTCGTCGGTGCTGTCAGATTTCCTGCAGCAGTTCTTCACGCTCGTCTTCACGATGGTGGTCGTCATTGCGCTCGGGGGCAAGCTGGTCTGGCTGCTGCTGATCTTTGTGCCGGTCGTGATCACCTCCGTGCGCAAGATTGGCCGAGACGTGCGCAAGACCACGCGCGGTGGCCAGGACAAGCTCGCTGAGATCCAGAACATCCTCCACGAGACGATCACCGGCAACCGCATCGTCAAGGCCTTCAACATGGAGCGCTGGGAGCTGCGACGCTTTCGCGGAGCCGCGCGCAGGCTCTTCCGTGCCAACCTTCGCTCGGTCCGCGCGCAGGCCTTGTCCTCGCCTCTAATGGACGCGATCGGCGCTGTGGCGATCGCGCTGTTGCTGCTCGTTGGCCGCGGGCGCATCCAGCGCGGAGCCATGACAGAGGGCACGTTTTTCACCTTTATCGTCGCGCTCTTCAAGCTGTATGACCCGGTGCGCAAGTTCGCGCTTTACTACAACAACTTTCAGCAGGCGCTTGGCGCCTCGTCCGAGATATTCCGTTTCATCGACGAGGTCGATGACCTGGTGGAGAAGCCGCGCGCCGTCCAGCTGAAATCGTTCAAGCACTCGATCCGGCTTGAAAATGTAGGATTTGCCTACTCGACCGAAGAGGGCGAAAAGCAGGTGCTCTCCGAGATCAACCTCGAGATCAAGCAGGGCGAGGTCATTGCACTGGTGGGTCCAAGCGGTGCAGGCAAGACGACGCTCGTGAACCTGATCCCGCGTTTCTTTGACCCAACCTCGGGCCGCATCCTGATCGATGATCATCCTGTAGGAGATGTGTCGCTGCGATCGCTCCGGGAACAGATCGGGAAGGTGACCCAGGAGACCATCCTGTTCAACGACACGGTGCGCAACAACATTGCCTACGGCCAGCCGGATGTGCCGCTGGCGCGCGTTGAGGCCGCGGCCCGCGCCGCGCTTGCGCATGAGTTCATCCTCAGCCTGCCGCAGGGATACGACACGCCGATCGGCGAGAAGGGTTTCCGGCTCTCAGGCGGCGAGCGTCAGCGCCTGGCGATTGCCAGGGCCCTGCTTAAGAACGCGCCCATCCTGATCCTCGACGAGGCGACCTCCTCGCTCGACGCCGAGTCAGAGGCGCTGGTGCAGCCGGCGCTCGGCAACCTGATGGCCGGACGCACGGTGGTGGTGATCGCGCACCGACTCTCGACCGTGCGCAGGGCCACGCGTATCGCCGTCATGGAGCATGGCCGGATTACGGCCATCGGTACGCATGACGAGCTGATGCAGGCCTCCGCGCTCTACCGGCGTCTGCATGACCTGCAGTTTGCCGTGATGAGCCCAGAAGTCCTTATGCCTGCAGCGCCGGTTCCGGTATGAGCCTCTTGTCTGGTCACTCGCATGGCGCGCCGGTTTCGACAGTCTCCGGCAGCCCCAATGCTGGATCGGCGCTCGTCTCGTCCATGACCGGCTACGCCCGGATCTCCGGACGCATCTCGCCCGCGCTCAGCTTTACGCTCACTCTCAAGAGCATCAATCATCGTTATCTTGACCTGCAGCTTCGGATGCCGCCCGGTGCCGAGGCGCTCGAGCCGGCGATACGTCAGCGCCTCAAAGACAAGCTGGTGCGAGGGCATGTCGAGTGTGTCGTCACTCTCGAGCGAAACAGGCCGGTGCGTGCGCAGGCAAACCAGGCGCCCATGGTACCCTCCCCGGGTGTTTCGACGAGTGCGGAGGCCGGGCGGACCTTTCCCGTCTTTGACCCGGCTGCAGTGGCTGCCTACGTGAGTGGTTTTCGCGAAACAGCGCGGATGCATGGGCTTACCTCCGAGCCGGATCTGAACGAGATTGCGCGCTTGCCAGGCATGCTGCTGCTCGATCCATCGCCGCCCGCAGAGCGAGCGGCTGACGGCATCGACGACCAAGCGTTCTCGGCCGAGGTGCTTGCGCGTCTGGACGAGGTCCTGGCCGCCTTGGGCACCATGCGGGCTGAAGAGGGTACGGCGCTTGCCACGATCCTGCTCAACGGATTAGAGCGCCTCCTGGCCATGACTGACGAGGTGGCAGGGCTCAGGGAGTCGGTGCAGGAAGCGCACTTTGCGCGTATCACCCAGCGTCTGCAGGCGCTGCTCGGCCACAGCTTTGACCAGGACCGCGTGCTGCAGGAGGCCGCCCTGCTGGCCGAGCGGTCCGACGTTGAAGAAGAGGTCGCCCGCATGCGCACCCACATCGACCACTTTCGCAAACTGCTGGCCGCGGGCGGGGAGCTGGGCAAGAAGCTCGACTTCCTGCTCCAGGAGATGAACCGCGAGGCAAATACGCTGCTCTCGAAGACCGCCGGGGTGACCGGCAACGGCATTCACATCACCGCCTGTGGGCTGGCGATGAAGGCCGAAATCGAAAAAGCGCGCGAGCAGGTCCAGAACCTGGAGTAGCGCTCCGTCACCAACCCGCATCCGGGAGCACTTTCCGGCGTGCTTACAGGTACTGCTGCATCATGCGTTGCCAGGTTGGCCAGTCATGCGCATTCCAGCTGTCCCATATTTCAAGACGGTGCCCGATGCCCTTCTGGCCCATAAGGTACGACAGGTGCTGGTTTTGCCCCAGGCACTGGTCATCCCACCCTGTGGCCAACACGTAGCTGGATCGCCGATAGCGATCCAGGTGCCAGCCGTCGTTCAGGTTGGGCAGGTACTGCGTGGGCAGGTTGAAGTAGGTGTCCGCGTCACTGTAGCCATGCAGGAAAAAGCTGATATCGAAGGCGCCGCTCATCGAGAAAAAGCCGGTGAAGACATCCGGGCGACGGAGCGCAATGTTGACCGCGTGGTACCCGCCGAAGGAGCAGCCAAGCGCCACCAGCCACTGGCTCCAGTTGTATCGGCGCACCAACGGCACCACTTCTTCGAGCACATAGCTCTCGTACTGCATGTGGCGTGCAACCCGCCACCTAGGAGGTACGTCGCGGTTGTACCAGCTCTCGGCATCCACGCTATCCACGCAGAACAACTGCACTTCGCCGCGCTCGATCTTGTCGGCAATCGCGCCGACCATGCCCCGCTCTTCGAACTCGAAGAAGCGGCCGCGCGAGCTGGGAAAGACGATCAGCGGCACGCCGCTGCGAGCCCAGCCATTACTAAAGGTGAGCATTTCCATGTCACGACCGAGCCGGTCGGACCACCACTTGTGATATTCACGATGCATGCGCAGCAATCCAGTCCTGCTACTGTAGCAGTCCAGACGGGATCGCCGGTGCTGCCGTTTTCGGGGGAGGGAACGGGATCGTGCGGGTCCGGATCGCTTGGCTGTGCATCTAAAAGCAAGTGAGCCCGGTGCAGAGCCTGGCCCCTCCCACATAGTTCACGACTAACGACCTCCGGAAGGTTTTTCCGGCGATGGAGACATACTCTTGTCCGCAGCCGCCATGCCTGATGCCACCAGCGCCTGCGCTTTGCAGCACCCGGCCAGGCTGGCTGAGTTTCTGCACCACCACGCGCAGCTGCGAGTCTTCCGTAATCTGCCCAGCAACTTTCTGCCTGACACCCGTGACGTGACCGTCTATCTGCCGGCTGGCTACGATGAGGAAGCCGGGCGCCGCTACCCGGTGCTTTATCTGCACGACGGGCAAAACCTGTTTGATCCCGAGACCGCTTTCATCCCGGGCAATCACTGGCGGGTTGCCGAGACGGCTGACTCTGTCATCGAGTCAGGCGCGGTCGAGCCGCTGATCATCGTAGGCGTGCACAATACCGGGGCCAGGCGGCTGGCTGAATACACCCACTCACGCGACCGCAAGCTGGGCGGCGGCGAGGCCGACTGCTACGGCATGCTGCTGGTCCACGAGCTCGCTCCATTCGTGAACGAGACCTTCCGCACCAAGACTGGGCCGGAGCACACCGGGCTCGGCGGATCGTCCCTGGGCGGACTGGTTTCGCTCTACCTCGGACTGCACTACCCGGAGATATTCGGCCGGCTGGCCGTGATGTCGCCGTCCATCTGGTGGGACCGGCGATCCATCCTGCAGTTCCTGGCGTCGGTCGGGACGCCCGAGCACCGCGCGCGCATCTGGCTGGACGCGGGCGATGCCGAGGGGCCGCGTACCCAGCCGGATGCGGAGTTGCTGGCCGCGCAGTTGGTGGCGCAGGGCTGGCACCCGGAGCAGGACCTGCACTACGAGTGGATCCCAGGCGGCACGCATGATGAGCCCGCCTGGGCAGCGCGCGTGGGGCCGATGCTCGCCTGGCTGTTTCCCGCGCGCTAGGGGAGGCAAGGAGCGGGCTGCCTGTTTGCTATAATCGGTTGTCGGGAGCCGTGTGTACATGCGCCGCGCCGTGCGTGCCGCTGCCACGCACCGGGCTATGGCCCGCCCCTTCAATTTCAGCCCTGAGTGAGCACTTTGAAAGGATTTCGCCCGTGTTGATGATTCGCCTGGCGCGCTTTGGCGCCCGTAAGCAGCCGTTCTACCGCATCGTTGTCATCGAGAAGGATCGCGCCCGCAATGGCCGCTCGATCGAGCTGGTCGGCACCTACAACCCCCGCACCAATCCCGCCACCGTCGCGTTCAAGCACGACCGGATCACTTACTGGACTGGCAAGGGTGCGCAGCTGTCGGATCGTGTCGCGAAGCTGCTGAAGAACAACCCTGCAGCAGAGCCGGTCGCGCCCGCCGCTTAAGCGGCTGCTGTGCTTCGTCAGTGCTGGCAGCACGAAAGGCACCAGAAGCAGGGCTTCTTCGAAAATGTGGAAGCGATCGACCTTACTTATCGCCTGAGAATAGTGAGGGACTGCGGCTAGCTTCCTCGCCCTAGCAGGGCAAGCCATAGATCCTTCACTTTACAAGGGACGGCGAGTGTTTCGGGCTCACCTGGAAGGTCGGGACCCGTGCAGCTACTCAGCATAACCATCGGAAAAGGACCTCATGAGTGACTTCATCCCCAAGGCGACCAAGGGCAAGGTCGGTGGCCTCAGCCGAGCTGCGCAGAAGCTTGAAGCGGCTCGCGCGAAGGCGGCGCAAAACAAGAACGATGAAAAGCAGCAGACCCCTACGTCCAACCCGTCGTTAAAAGCGAAGGACTCCTTCGCAAACACCAAGAAAACAGGCTTCAACCGCAAGGCCGTCTAGTACGTCTAGTATCTTCGCGCTGCGCGGCCTTCGTCCCTGCGTATCTTTTGGCATCGGTGAAGCAATCGTGCGCGCGCATCGGTGCTTGCTCGAGCCGGTTTTCTAGCGGCCCTGTCTTCCCTTACTCGCCGCAATGGCTGCCTTCGCCTCCCGATCTCCTTCCTTCTTTTTCTCCGTCGCCCGTTTGTCCCAGTCCTGCTTGCCCTTCGCTACCGCCAGCTCGCACTTTACCCGTCCATTGCGGAAGTAGAGCCGCGTCGGTATGAGCGTATGTCCCTTGGCCTGCGTCTGGTCTAGGAGCTTGCGAATCTCCGCCTGGTGCAGGAGCAGCTTCCTGGTTCGCACAGAATCGTGGCTGTCAAAGCTGCCATGGGAGTAGGGACCGATATGCGCGTTCAACAGGAAAGCCTCGCCATCCTTGACCAACCCGTAGGCGTCTCGCAGGTTGGCCTGGCCTTCGCGGATGCTCTTGACCTCGGAGCCGCGCAGGGCTACGCCCGCCTCGTAGCGGTCCAGCAGGAAATAGTTATGGCCGGCGGCGCGGTTATAGGCGGCATCGCGCTCCCCGGCAGCAACCGGGTCGCGAGGCGCGGCCTTTGCTTGCGGCTTGGCGCCGGTGGCCGCAACAACCTGGTAAGTACTTTGCTTGGACATGACTAAAGGTATGATTTCACACTTGCTGGCGCAGGGTTGCCGGGGCTTTTTGCCGGGGTCACGGTGCTATACTTTGCCAGCATTCGTCTGTATAGAAGGCCCTAGAAAAGCCGCGTCCTGGTTGGCTTTTACCGTATCTTGCACGCGGGCCAGTGCGGCGCAAACAGGATGGTATTCCACCAAGGAAGCCGTCATTCGGAGTTCGATGAACCGCAGTCTTACCATCTGGGTGCGCGGCACGTTCCTCGCCTCACTCTTCGCTACAGCCTTTGTTGGATTCCCCACCCGCGCCTCTGCCCAGTCCGCCGGCAAGCTCTACAATATGGGCCGCGCAGCCGAAGCACGCGATGATGTCGAAGAAGCCTATGAAAACTACGCAAAGGCCTGGCGCAAGAAGCCGAAGGACGAGCACTACAAGATCTCCTACGAGCGGCTGAAGCTGGATGCTGCGGCTGCACACGTCAAGCGTGGCGAGAAGCTGCGTGACCAGGGGGATGACACCGGCGCCCTCACCGAGTTCCTGCGCGCGCTCGAGATCGATCCTTCAAACGAGCTGGCGGCGCAGGACATCCGCGCCACCCGGCAGAAGATCGACAAGGAAGCCATCGTGCCTACGCCGGAGGTGGTGATGAGCCCGCAGGAGCGACGAGCACTCCTCGACCTCGGCGGACCGCCACAGCTCAAGCCTGTCAGCTCTGAGCCGCTGACTCTGCACATGGTCGAGGACGCCAAGGTTGTCTACCAGACGGTGGGCAAAGCGGCGGGTATCAACGTTCTCTTCGATCCGGACTTTCATTCCACCCGCATCCAGGTAGACCTCACGAGTGTTTCGCTGTTCGACGCGCTGCGCATCCTCGGCACCGTCTCCGGAACCTTCTGGCGGCCGATCACCAACAACACCATCTTTGTGGCGCAGAATACCCGAGGCAAGCGCACCGAGCTGGACGAGCAGGCGGTGCAGACCTTTTACCTGACCAACGTCGCGCAACAGAACGACCTGAACGATATCCAGACCGCACTGCGGAACGTGTTTACTACCGCCAAGCTCTATGGCGTTCCGTCGCAGAACGCAATCATCATGCGCGGCACCCCGGACGAGCTGTTGCTGGCAGAAAAGCTCATTAACGATCTCGACAAGGCGCGTGCCGAGGTGGTGGTGGACGTCGCGGTGATGGAAGTGAGCCGTGACAAGCTGCGCAAGATGGGTATCCAGCTGCCGCAAACCGGCTCGGTGAGCTTCCAGCAATCGAATGCGAGCACTGCGACGACCACCGCAAACACCAGCACCTCCACCACAACGAGCGGCCTGACGCTGAACAATCTCGCTCATCTCAACTCG
>CAZZYO010000154.1:0-7754 GCA_964658255.1 Candidatus Babeliales bacterium | reverse complement strand
CAAGATTTGCGAAGACGCTAGGGTAAAGAGCGCCGAAAAGGCCCCTGCAGCGCCGCCTGCCGCACCTAAGGCATAGGTCGCCCCTGATGTTGTCCCCCAGTCGCAAGGCTCAGGATGGGTGCAGCTGCTGAAAGCCTCTAACATCAGGCCGACGCCTGAAGCGCTAATGACGATCTTCACCGGGTTTTGTGTTGCCTTGTTCAGGTTCTGCCAGGTGCCCACAAGGGATGACGCTACTACCGCCCTCACAGCCGCTGGAGCAGCTAGCATCCGCGCTGCTGCCAGGAATTCACTCTCGAGGATTGCGCTCATGCATCTTCCGTCCTTTGGTGCTCCACAAAAGGGAGCAGAGAGTAGTGCAGCGCATGGAACCTTCGTTTCAACGAAAATAGAGAGGTTGGATATGACACATTCGGATAGCCCAGGAGATCGATGATGGACGAGGTACAGCAGCAAGGATCGTCTGAGGGCCACACGGACTCTGCGACCGAAACACCAGAGGCGACCCGTCGGGGTCTGTTGCTGATAAATACAGGCCCCGGGAAGGGCAAGACCACCGCGGCGATGGGCACCGCGATCCGCGCTGCCGGCAATGGAATGCGTGTGCTTATGCTGCAGTTCCTCAAAGGCTCCTGGCACTACGGCGAGCTTGACGCGGCTGAGCTCTTCGGCGGGAACTTCGTGATCCGCCAGATGGGCCGCGGCTTTGTGAAGGTAGGTGGCGCCGACGCTGATCCGGAGGACCAGCGGCTGGTAGATGAGTGCTGGCGCGAAGCACAGCAGGCAATCGCCTCTGGCGAGTGGGACATGGTGATCCTTGACGAGATCCTGTACACGATCGGCTACCACATGCTTGACGCCGATGCGGTGGCCGCAGTGCTGCGCGAGCGGCCTCCCCTGGTCCATGTCATCCTGACAGGGCGCGGCGCTCATCCCTCGCTGGTCGCTATTGCGGATACGGTCACCGAAATGCGCCAGGTGAAGCACGCCTACGAACAGGGGATTCTGGCGCAACGCGGGATCGAGTACTAGAGCGCCTACCTACCACTGGCTCTCCTCCCAATCGAATACACTGGACCGTGGCAGAGGCGGCAAGCCCCGTGCCTGGTGAGGAATGCATGGCCTGGTTCAAGCGGCAGGAAAACACGATTGAGACCGAGGGAGAGAAATCTGTCCGAACTGAGGGTCTCTGGACCAAGTGCGACTCCTGCCAGCAGCCGCTCTGGAAAGCCGACCTCGATGGCAATCTCCAGGTCTGTCCCAAGTGCGGCCATCACTTCAAGCTCTCAGCCAAAGCCCGCATTGCCAGCCTGCTTGAGGAAGGCTACGAGTTGGTTGACCTAGAGCTCCGCTCGACCGATCCACTCCAATTTACGGATCTCAAGTCTTACAAGGGTCGCCTCGCCGCTGCGCAAGAAGCGACAGGGCTGAACGATGCGATTGTGAATGCGATTGGCCACATAGGACCATACCCTGCGGTGGTCTCGGCCATGGAGTACGGCTTTATTGGAGGGTCCATGGGGGCGGTCGTTGGTGAGACGATTGCCCGGGCCGTCGACCGCTCCCTGGCAACCAAAGCGGCTCTGGTAATTGTCTCGGCAAGCGGCGGCGCCCGCATGATGGAAGGTATAGTCTCGCTCATGCAGCTGGCGAAGATCTCAGCCGTGCTGGCCAGGCTTGACGATGCGGGCGTGCCTTACGTTTCAGTGCTGACGGATCCAACAACAGGAGGCGTGACGGCAAGTTTTGCCATGCTGGGTGACCTCAACATCGCTGAGCCAAATGCATTGATCGGATTTGCGGGCCCGCGGGTGATTGAACAAACCATCCGGCAGAAACTCCCCGAAGGCTTTCAGCGGTCAGAGTTTCTACTCGCACACGGCATGCTTGACGCCGTGGTTGAACGCCGCGATCTAAAGTCGACGCTGATTCGTGCACTCGAGTTCATGCGGCCCTGACACGATTTTCCCAGTCAAGCCTTCAACGCGGTTTCCGCAAGCGTTTGCTGCGATGCCACTTCTTTGGTTGTTATGCTAGACTCCCGCCCATGAACCTGATCATCATTCTCGTGATTCTCCTACTTCTGTTCGGCGGCGGCGGTTACTACATGGGTCCAGGCGTCGGCTACTACGGCGGCGGTGGTCTAAGCCTCGTTCTTTTGCTCGTGATCCTGTACCTGGTATTTGGGCGGGGCAGAAGCACGCTGTAGAGTCTCGCGCGCTGCTTACATCATCTCGACGCACTGGTGATGACGGGTAAGAGTCAGCGCTCCATTCCCTTTAGAATGGAGGCATGGCTGAGCCTGCTGCGCTCGACAACCCGATGGACCGGCTCTTGCGACTCGGTGGGGAGCTAGTGACCCCGGTTGGGGAGCCTCGCCGCAAGTTTGACCTTGCGCAAATGCGCGCGCTGATGCGAGCGCTTGATCATCCTGAGCACGCCTTTCCTTCGATCCTTATCGCCGGCACGAACGGGAAAGGTTCAACGGCTGCAACCATTGCCTCCATCCTGGGGTCTGCTGGCTATACCGTAGGGCTTTATACCTCTCCGCATCTTGAGCGCCTGCATGAGCGGATCCAGATTTTCGCTGCAGGCCGAGACGCTGCTCGGAGGCAAATAGAGGACGCACCGCTCTTCTCCTATTTAGAGCGCGTTGAGGCAGCTTCGGCGCACTTGATCTCCGCTGGCCTTTTGCCTGGGCCGCCGAGTTTTTTTGAAACGATGACAGCGATCGCTATGCTCGCGTTCTCCTCCGTATCTGACACTGGCAAGCCCGTTGATCTTGCGGTCATGGAGGTCGGTCTGGGAGGCAGGCTTGATGCGACCAACGTCGTCGAGCCGCTACTTTCTGTGATTACCGACATCTCCATGGATCACATGGAGTGGCTGGGGGACACACTGACGGCAATTGCACGCGAGAAGGCGGGAATACTGCGTCAGGGCGGACTGATGATCACGCTCCCGCAGCATCCTGAAGTGAACCAGGCGATCGGAGAAGTGGCTGTTTCGCTTGAAGTCGAAGGCGTCAACGCGGCAGAGTACTTGCCGGCGCGGAATGCCCCGGCCACAGGTATTTACAGCGTCCTGCTTGATGGAGAAGAGATCCTCGTTGACTCACCGTTGCGTGGACAACACCAGCAGCGCAATGTGGCGCTGGCTTTGGCGACTGTAACCGCATTGCGCAATCGCCATGGCTATAACGTGTCCAAATCAGCAATCGAGCGCGGCATCCGTGCTACCGACTGGCCCGGGCGGCTGGAGCAGATACACCGCGCTGGCAAGCCATTGGTGATCCTCGACGTAGCTCATAATCCCGCCGGTGCGTGGACCCTGAGAGCTGCACTGAGTGAGTTGTACCACGAGGAGACGAGCATCGGCTCCCGCGGTCCACGCGTTCTGATTTTTGGCTGCATGCGTGACAAGGCAGTAGACGAGATGGCGGCGATTCTTTTTCCGACCTTCGACCACCTTTACCTGCTAGAGCTTCCGTCGCCGCGGTCTGCTTCTTCTGGCGAGCTTTCCCGTGCAGCAGACCGAACAGGCACACCCTACTCGCTATGTTCCGACACAGACGCAGCCCTGGCAGAAGCAGGGGCGGGTGACCCATCTTTGATAGTCGTCTGCGGCTCGGTGATCCTGATTGGTGCTATGCGGCCGCTGCTTAGATGAAATCTCCTCTTTGCCCACGCCCATCGCCGCTGCCACTTGCGACACAGTTGTTGTCCAGTTTGATTCGTTTGCCGCTCTTCCTGGTAGGAACGGCTGCATGCGGCACGGCCTCGCTGGCGGCTTCCATGTTTGAGAACGACGGTAGTGCACAACACAGGATCGCTCGATTATGGGCGCGCTTTTCTGTCTGGGTAAGTGGATCGCGCGTTAAGGTCGTCGGGGCAAGCAATGTGCGCCACCTGCCCGCTGCTGTCTACTGCTCGAATCACCTTTCCTTCATGGATACTCCGGCGATCTTCTCTTCTCTCCCGTTCCAGTTCCGAATCGTCGCTCGATCAAGCCTGTGGAATGTGCCGTTTATCGGCTGGCACCTGCATCGGTCCGGGCAAATACCAGTGAACGTGGACAACCCGCGAGCATCGGTGGCAAGTCTCTCGGGTGGGGTGAGAACACTTAGGGCCGGTATGCCGCTTTTCATCTTTCCCGAGGGAGGGCGGTCCAAGGATGGGCATTCATCCATGTTCATGAACGGACCTGCCTTCATGGCGATTCGGGCAAAGGTCCCCATAGTCCCAATGGCGTTAGTGGGAACGTATGAATTGCTGCCGATGGGCGCATGGCAGTTCTTCCCCTCGCCGATTACGCTGGCGATCGGCGAAGCTGTAGAAACAACCTCATACTCGATACGAGATGTTGAAAAGCTCACACAAGAGTTGCAGGAGGCAGTAAGCCATTTGTATTACCAGCACTCATACCTGCAGCCAGCACGGTCGAGCGAAACAGCAAACTCGGTGCGATGAGGAGGGCCTTAGCTCTTTATCAATCGTTACATTGAAGGTGAATTCATGGATCGACCGCGTATTGCCATTCCTCTGCCCACTTCTGGAGATCCTTCGTACAACGAGCGCTGCTGGCAGCAGTATGCACAGGCGGTAGAGCAAAGTGGAGGAAGACCTATTCTCGTCGATCTCGATCAGACGCCGGCAGAGATCGCTGGTCTTGCCGCTTCGTGCAGCGGGGTTCTCCTGCCGGGCAGCCCTGCGGACATCTGCCCGCAGCGGTACGGCCAACAGGCGCATGCCCAAACAGCAGCCACGGACGTGAAGCGTGAAGCAGCAGACGAACTGTTGCTACAGGATGCCTTCAACCTGCACAAGCCTGTTTTGGGTATCTGCTACGGACACCAGTCGATGAACGTGTGGCGGGGAGGAACACTTGTGCAGCATCTCGAAACAGTGGTCGATCATGCTCCCGGAAGGACGATTGCAGAAGCGCACGCAATTGAACTTGCCGCGGAAGCTCGCCATGTGAAAGAAGCGTTTGACGGCGGTCAAACGCGGGTAAATAGCAGCCATCATCAGGCTGTAGCAACGCCGGGTGATGGCCTTCGGCCCGTGGCTCGGGTACCAGAGGACGGCACTCTTGAGGCCGTCGAGTCCGAAGAAGGCTTCGTCGTCGGCGTTCAATGGCATCCGGAACGTACCTTTACTACCCATGCAGCTTCTCGGAGACTATTTCAGAGCTTCGTCCAAGCAGCTGAGGCCTGGCAGGTGCCCGCGTCTGTGCGGGTTCGCTCATGAAAACTGCGGAACAATCGCGCTTTGCTTCAGGTCTGATCGATAAAGCGCCCCTGGAGCGATTACGGGGAATGCTGAAATCCCTGGAACTCGCACCGCTTTCGCCGCTCGAGGCTGACCAGTTGGCAGAGTACCTTGCTGTTCTCCTCCGCTGGAATGCCAAATTAAACCTGACCGCTATCCGGGATGTGGAGACAATCCTACAAAGGCACTTCTGCGAGTCGATTCAATGTGCCAGAAGTATTCCCATGGGGGTAAGGACTTTGCTCGATTTTGGATCTGGAGGCGGATTCCCTGGGGTACCTTGCGCTATTTGCCGCCCGGAGATCAGCGTCACACTGGCTGAGTCGCAGGGAAAAAAGGCTTCTTTCCTTCAGGAGGTGGCCCGCACACTCCGGCTGCACGTAGCGGTCCATGTGGGTAGGGTCGAGAATATGCCACGTGTCCGGATGTTTGACACGGTCACGTTGCGGGCCGTCGACCGCATGAATGAGGCCTGCGAGGCCGCGTTACAACGCGTTCGGCCTGGTGGATGGATCATGATTTTGACTACAAAGCTCCATGGTGACGAACTAGCGCACCATTTGCCAGGTGTCAGCTGGCATCCCACAAGCCGCCTTGCAGGCACCACCGACGGCCAAATTCTTGTGGGACAACGCTTGATCTGAGCAACGAATGTTCCACGTGGAACATTGGGTATCGGAGTCGTAAAGCGCGAATGTTCCACGTGGAACATTCTCAACCACTTGCCCGCCTTGCCTTCATCGCTCACAAACCCTATCCTCCTCCTAATGGGCAGGGTGCTGGCAGTCGTCAACCAAAAGGGCGGGGTTGGGAAAACCACTACCGCCATCAATCTCTCTGCAGCGCTGGCCCTAGAAGGAATGAGCTGCCTGCTGCTGGATGTCGATCCACAGGCAAACAGCACTGCGGGCCTTGGATTTTCAAAGGATGAGGCGCGGCTTTCGACTTACGATGTGCTTGTGGGTGGCGCGTCTATCGAAAATGCGATACTGCCGAGCGAAATCCCCCGACTAAAGATAATCCCAGGTTCAAAAGACTTGGTTGGCGCGACTGTAGAGCTGATCGAGCGTGAGGGTCGAGCAACAAAGCTCCGAGAGGCAATCGAGCCCTTAAAAGCTCTCTATGACTTCATCTTTTTCGATTGTCCACCCGCCCTCGATCTGCTCACGTTGAACGCGCTGGTCGCCGCTGATGGTCTCATCGTACCTATGCAGGCTGAGTACTTTGCGCTGGAGGGAGTAAGCGAGCTCATGCACACGCTTGAGCGGGTGCAGGAAAGCTTCAATGCCGACCTTGCCGTTGAGGGGATCCTGCTGACTATGTATGACGATCGCACCAATCTTGCGCAGCAGGTAAGCTCCAACCTTCGCGAACACTTCGGCGATAAGGTTTTTACAACGACCATCCCACGAAACATACGTCTTGCCGAGGCTCCGAGCTATGGCAAGCCGGTGGCGCTCTACGATCCTCGCTCACGGGGTGCAGAAAGCTACCAGGAGCTTGCGCTGGAACTGCTGGCGAGAAATGGTCTGAGCAGCCGAAAGGCTGCGTCCGCCGTCCCAACAGAACATGTCACCTCCAGTCTCCCGTCAAAACCACGAGCTGTTCGCTTCTGGCCTTATTCTTAGGCTGCGTGCCTCATCCATAGGAATCAAAAGATGACAGAACAAGAACCAACCAAGCGTCGCGCTCTAGGCAGAGGCCTGGAATCGCTTCTTCCCAGGCGGGCTGCAGCCTTGAGCGTCTCTGAGGCTGCTCCTCGTCCAGAGAGCGCTCCTGCCGGAACAAGCATCGAAATCGACCTAGGCAAGATCGATAGGAGCCCCTATCAGACGCGATCCAGGGTCAATGATCGGCAGCTCGCAGAGCTAGCCACCTCCATCTTGGCAACCGGAGTTGTCCAGCCGATCATCGTCAGAACCCGCCCGGATGGACGCTTTCAGTTAATTGCCGGTGAGCGACGTTGGCTCGCTTCAGGCATGGCCAAGAAGAGCACCATCCCCGCGATTGTGCGCGAGGTCAGCGATGCGCAAGCCATCGAAATGACCATCGTCGAAAACCTTCAACGCGAGGATCTGAACCCCATCGAGCAGGCACGTGCCTATGACCGCCTAGGCCGTGAGTTCTCTCTTACCCAGGAGCAGATGGCGCAGCGAACAGGCAAGGACCGCGCCTCAGTTACCAACTTCCTCAGGCTTCTGCGTCTTCCGCCTATGGTGCAGGCGAAGGTAGAGGGAGGGGAACTGAGTTTCGGACACGCACGTGCCCTCCTTTCGCTTGATGATGCTGCAGCCATTGTGCGAGTTACCCAGAAGGTCTTATCGCTTTCTATGTCCGTGCGTCAGACCGAGACTTACATCAAGGGCATCCTCGATCCCCAAGGAACAGCGCAGCGGCGGCGGCTAAAGGAGCCCCTTGACCCCAACGTGCGTGAGGCGAAAGACCTTCTCCAGCGCGCGCTGGGGCTTCGAGTGACCATCCAGG
>CAZZYO010000153.1:0-7835 GCA_964658255.1 Candidatus Babeliales bacterium | reverse complement strand
CTTCACCCAGGAAGACAGCGCCTGTGCTCTTCTTAACGGGTGAATTTCCCAACTGCAAGACAGAAGGCCCCAAAACAGTGGCCCCGAAGACCTCCTGCCAAAAGGACCGAGCTGAACACTGCTCCGCCCAGCGGTGTCATCCCGAGCGAAGCGAGGGATCCTGGGGTTGCCCTTCCCACCCAACGCCCCCGCTCCATCGACCTGCAGCTCGACCAAGATCCCGGCTCGAGGGCCTCGCACTGCCTTCCTTGTTCACCTCCGTGTTACTGTTCGATCAAGCACAGGCCGACGCTCCACATCCTTAATGCCTGCGCACCTTTCCCTGAGGGTCTCCATGCAACGTTGTCTGCTCCTCTCCGGCCTGCTGCTCTCAAGCGGCATGATCCTCGCTCAGCAACCTTCGTTCTTCGCGGCTGACACCGCAAGCTCGACCGCCACACCAACCGCGCCAAAGCCCCTGCACAGCTTTGACGTGAGCGCCGTCGACAAGACGGCCGACCCCTGCACAGACTTCTACGCCTACGCCTGCGGCAACTGGCGCAAGAACAACCCCATCCCGAGCGACCAGGCCCGCTGGGGCACCTTCAATCAGCTTGCCGAGCGCAACCGCTACCTGCTCTACACCGAGCTGAAGCAGGCTGCCGACGCTCCCAAAAGCCCGCTGCAGAAGCAGTATGGCGACTTCTTCGCCGCCTGCATGAACACCGACAAGGTGAACGCGCTCGGCGACCAGCCCATTGTTCCCTCGCTCCAGGCCATTGACGCGCTGTCTGACAAGAAGAGCATCGCTGCCCTGATCGCAAACCGGAGCTACCTGGGCAACGGCTTCTTCTCACTCGGTGTCGAGCAGGACCAGAAAGACTCGACCAAGCAGATCGCCGAAGTGCATCAGAGCGGCCTGTCTCTGCCCGACCGCGACTACTATCTCGCGACAGACGCGCATATGACCAAGATCCGCGGCCAGTATGTCGACTACGCGACCACCCTGTTCAAGCTGCTCGGCGACAGCCCGGAGAAGGCGACCCAGGAAGCAAACAACGTGCTCGAAGTCGAGACCGCGCTGGCCAAGGGTTCCATGCCGCGGGTCGAAATGCGCGATCCGGACAACGTCTATCACCCGATGTCAGTTGAACAGCTCAAGGCCTCCACGCCCGAGTTTGACTGGAGCGCCTACTTTGCCGGCGTGCATGCGCCCAGCTTCTCCACTCTGAACGTTGCCAGCCCGACCTACTTAAAGACCGTGAACGAGGTCATCGCCGGCACTGATCTGGCCAAGCTGAAAAGCTACCTGCGCTTCCATGTCGCGAACACCTCGGCGACTAACCTGTCTGCGCCCTTTGATGACGCACACTTCGCCTTCTTTGGCACCATCCTGACTGGGCAGGCTGTACAGACTGCCCGCTGGAAGCGCTGCACCTCGGCCACCGACAATGAGCTGGGTGAGGCAGTCGGCCAGGACTGGGTCAAGCAGAACTTTCCGCCCGAGGCCAAGGACAACATGGAGAAGCTGGTAGCTGCACTCAAGACGGCGCTCGGCCAGGACATCGAGCAGCTGCCCTGGATGTCGCCCGACACCAAGAAGCAGGCCGAGGTGAAGCTCCAAGCCTTTCGCCAGAAGATCGGCTACCCCGAGAAGTGGCGCGACTACTCCCAGGTGGAGGTAAAGCGTGACGATCTGGTCGGTGACATGCACCGCGCCAGTACGTTCAACTACGACTTTGAGCTCGCCCACATTGGCAAGCCGGTCGACGAGAAAGAGTGGGGCATGACCCCGCCGACCGTGAACGCCTACTACAACCCGGCGCAGAATGACATCAACTTCCCGGCCGGTATCTTACAGCCACCCTTCTACCAGTTTTCGATCGACCCGGCGGTCAACTTCGGCGCGATTGGCGTCGTGATTGGCCATGAAATGACGCACGGCTTTGACGACGAAGGCTCACGCTACGACGCGCAAGGGAACGTGCGCGACTGGTGGACCAAGGACGACAAGGCAGCCTTTGACAAGCGCACCGACTGCGAAGTGAAGGAGTACGGGAACTTTGAGCCGGTCGCCGGATCGAAGCTGAACGGAAAGCTGACGCTTGGCGAGAACACGGCAGACAATGGCGGCATCCGCATCGCCTACCAGGCACTCCAAAGCGTCCTGGCCAAGGAAGGGCCGCAGGCCGAGACAAAGCAGGTCGACGGCTACACCCCGTCACAGCGCTTCTTCATCGCCTTCGCCCAGGTCTGGTGCGAGAACCGCTCCGAACAGTACAACCAGATGGCAGTGAAAGTTGACCCGCACTCCCCCGGGCAGTTCCGAACCAACGGAACCGTTCAGAACTTCGACCAGTTCGGCAAAGCCTTCAACTGCCACGCCGGCCAGCCCATGATGCCAACCGACGCCTGCCACGTCTGGTAAGGCGATCAGAAACGAGACTTCTTACGCGGGGGGAGCGACATCTCCCATGTAGGCCATCGCCACTTCGTGGCAAGCGAATCCGCCCGGTACCACTCGGGCGGATTCGGTTTTGCGCGCCGGGGCGCGATGTGCTCTCCACGAAGATGGCGCCTGCCACGCAGGGTGGTTTGCACCTGATCTTCCGCTCACCAGGCGAGGCTGCGCCCGTCGAACCAGCAGGCGTTCCTGCCTGATCTTCGCGCAGCACCGTCAGGCCAAGTTACAATGAAGCGGTCCGTACGGACGTTCCATTGGGACCGATCCATCGGGAGCGATCCCCTATGAGAGTGCCTGCGCCATTTCCCGGCCAGGATGAAGGAAGCGCATGAAGTTCAGGAAATTGGGCCAGGCGGTACTGGCTGCTGTGGTCTCTACAGGTTTGATGTTCGGCGTCACATCGTGCGCCAACGATTTCACCGTGGGTTACGTCTACGTCACCGGCACGCAATACAACCAGATCGGTGCGTACAGGGAAGACAACAACAACGGCGACCTGAAGAGCATCGCCGGGTCGCCGGTTGGCTCGGGCGGCAGTAACCCGATCCGCGCGCTGATCCCCTCCGGT
The DNA here is from genome assembly GCA_964658255.1 of Candidatus Babeliales bacterium. Classification (GTDB taxonomy): domain Bacteria; phylum Acidobacteriota; class Terriglobia; order Terriglobales; family Acidobacteriaceae; genus EB88. The sequence continues at coordinate 4,824 of CAZZYO010000153.1, read as the reverse complement.
GGCCGGTTCATGTATGTGCTGAACGCCGGGGTCCGCTCGGTTGACCCGACTACGAATGAGGTCTCTTACTCCGGCAACAACATCTCGGTCTTCTCCATCGGGGGCTACGGGCAGCTTTCCTTTCAGTACTCCTATGCAACCCAGGGCATTGGGCCTAAGCGGATCGCCACCGATGCCGCTGGCACGCATCTGTTTGTGCTCGATACGTACTCGCCGATCGGCAACGCCACCGGCACGATTCAGACTGCCAGCGCCACCCAGACCGCCAGCTTCCCATGCCAGGAGAGCACGGGCGTCTACCGTCCGACGGGTGACGTCTCCGTCTTCTCGATCGACACCAACACGGGCCGCCTTTCGTTGGTGGCCAACCAGCAGCAGCAGAACCTGACCTACTTCCCCGTGGGCTGCTTCCCGGTCGACTTCCGCCTCACCTCGACCTACCTCTACACCATGGACGCAGGCGCGACCACCAACAGCGATCTCGAGACCGTTTTTGTCTACAACGTGGCCGGCACTGGTCAGCTCACGCTCACGCAGAACGCCCCGTTGCCTACGGGCGCAACCGCCGTGGATGCTATCAGCGGGGACACGGCCGGAACGCGCATTTACCTGATCGACCCGACGGTAGGTGTCAATTCAAGCGGGGTCACAGTGGGCACCATCTTCCCGTTCTCGATCGGTAGCGGCGGCGCGTTGACAGCGCTGAATGGTGGCATCTCGGTCAACTCGAACAGCGAAGCCGGCAATCCTCAGCAGCTCATCACGGTTAGCGGTTCACCCAACACGTTTCTCTACCTCGCGAACGCAGGGCCCGGAGGACAGACCAACATCGGCAACGGCGACGTGAGCGGCTACCTGCTGAACTCCACTACCGGTCACCTCGACAACCCCACGGTGCAATCTCCTTACGGCGGCGAGCCCTCGGGCCTGGTTTGCATCTTCGAGGACCCGTCTAACCAGTTTGTGTATGCTGCGGGTTCCATTGACAACAGCATCGCAGGCCGCCGTCTTGACCCAAATACGGGCAGCCTGACTGCCTTGCGCAAGGGTACGGCCTTCCCAACCGTTGGAACGCCAAGCTGGTGCCTGTCCAGCTCGAGTAACCACTAGCGCTTTGGCGCGCGGCGCACTCTGCCCTTCTTTGGCAGGCTGCGCCGCACGGCTACAGACGTGTAGCAAAGCAAGCGGGAGCAATCCCTACAAAGATTGGCGACGCCAGCAGCCATGGCGAGGGGTTTTAGGAAACGCATGAAGTGGAAGAAGTGGGGCCAGGGCATCCTGGCCGCGGGAGTCTCGGCTGGCCTGGTCTTTGCGATGGCCTCGTGCGCCGCGAGCAATACTGTCGATTATCTCTATCTCGCCTCGTCGAAGAACAATCCGGGGCAGATCAACGTCTATCGCGTTGACTCCCAGACCGGCGGTCTCCAGCAGATCCCGAACTCACCCTACCCGGCCGGGCGCAACCCGGTCGGCCTGGTGATCCTGCCGAACGGCAAGAATCTTTACGTCATCAACCACGATGACAACACCATCATTGACTACGGTATCGGCACGGACGCCAAGCTCTACCCGCAGCACACCTGCACCACGCCGGGCACTGAGCCGGTGGCGGTAGCCATGAACCCGGCGGGAACGCTGCTCTTTGTGGTCGACACCTATGCACCGCCCTTCACCGACCTGAACCCGGGGTATGGCGCGATGGTGGTCTATCCGATTCAGCCGGATGGGTCCCTCGGCACCGGCAACAACAACTGCCAAAGCGTCACCCAGACCCTGTCCAACGGCCAGGGCGCGGGCTACTTCCCGCTCCAGACCGCCCCGACAGCGGTCAATGTTCTCGCTTCCGGGTCAACCGTCTACGTGACTGACCGCCTGCTAGCGAACGCCAGTGGCTGCTCGACCGGCGCAGGCGCGCTCGAAGCGCTCACCATCCACTCCGACGGCACCCTCGCTACGACGACCGGCAGCCCGTTCTGCGCCGGCACCAGCCCAAGCGCAGTCACCAGCAGCCCCTCCGGCAGCTATCTCTACGTTACCGACAGCACCCTGAACGGCGTGCTTGGTTACTCGGTCGGCTCGTTCGGCGCACTCACCGCCTTTCCAGGCGGCCTGATCGCCGCGGGTCAGGCACCCAGTTCGCTCACCATCGATCCGCGTGGCCTGTTCATGTACGTGACCAACCGCACCTCCGGCAACGTCCAGAGCTACAGCCTGGCGGCTGATACAGGCATTCCGACCTCGACAGGCAGCGCGGCCACGGGCCCTCAGCCACAGTGTGTCATCATCGAGCCGCACCTCCAGACCTTCCTCTACACGGCGGACTTCAACGGGGCGGGCGCGACCGGCTACAAGATTGACCCGACCACGGGCCTGCTGAGCGGGACAGAAAACTCGCCCTATTCGGGTACTGGGCTCTCGACCTGCCTTGCGGCTACCCCGCACAACGGTGCGTCATGAGCGCAGGCCACGAAACCTCTTACAATGCAGCAGAAAAGCACTCCGGAAACCTCGGGCAGGATCAAAGGAAACGCATGAAGTTCAGCAAATGGGGCCAGACGCTCCTGGCTACAACATTGTCTGCCGGCATCGGCCTGGGATTGACCTCGTGCGGCACCAGCAACACGATTGACTACCTCTTCCTCGCCTCGGCGAACCCGACCACCAACGCGGCAGGAGGGATCAACGCCTACGAGGTGGACTCGATCACCGGCGCGCTGACCCAGGTCACCGGCTCGCCTTTCCCTGCCGGTACCAACCCGATCTCGCTTGTGCCCTCGCCCAACGGCCAGTTTCTCTACGTGGTGAATCACGATGACAGTACGGTCTACCAGTACAACATCGCGACAGGCGCGCAGCTAAGCCTGAAGAACAAGTACACGACGCCCGGCACTGATCCGGTCGCTGTGACCGTCAACCCGGCTGGAACGCTGCTGTTTGTCGTCGAGACCTACGCCCCTGGCTTCTCGGCCACAACGCCAGGCGCGCCGGGTGCGCTGGTCGTCTACCCGATCGGCTCTGATGGCACGCTGGGTAACCCTGCGACGCAGGGTACCTCGGCAGCCAGCTACTACCTGCTGGGCAGCGCCCCGACAGCGGTAAACGTGCTGCCGAATGGGAGTTCTGTCTACGTGACTGACCAGCTGACCGCGAACGCTGCGGGCTGCCAGGCAGGCCAGGGCGGGCTGGTTGCGCTGACAGTTGCCTCAGGCGGCGCGCTCACGCCGGTCACCGGCAGTCCCTACTGCGCTGGTGTCACCCCGAGCTCGGTCACCAGCCACCCGATCGGCAACTTTCTATACGTGACCGACAGCTCGCAGAACCAGATCGTCGGCTACCACGTGCAGAATGACGGCACGCTGCTGCCCTTTGTTGGCGGACCCATCGCGACCGGCACCTCGCCTGTTAGCATCACCATCGAGGCGCGCGGCCTGTACATGTATGTCAGCAACCACTTTGGCGGCTCGATCGGCAGCTACCAGATCGCGGCTGGGACAGGAATCCCTTCTTCGACCGGCTCGACCGGCACCGAAGCGTTCCCGCAGTGCGTCATTGTGGATCCGGCGCTTGCGCGCTTCGTCTACGTGGCTGACTTTGCCGGCATCGGCGTCGACGCCTACAGGCTTGACCCGAACACCGGCATGCTGACGGGCGCTCAGAACGAGCCCTACCCGGGCAGTGGGCACGCGACCTGCGTGGCCGCGGTGGCGCATGGCAATCACGCTACCATTCACGTCCAGGGAACAGCAGGCAGCTAGGCTGAACCTGCGTGAGTAACAAACAAAGCCCGCTCACATCGAGCGGGCTTTTCTCTATCCAGTTCACTCGGGCATCAGGCCCCGGATCCGCATGCTTGCCATGGCGGTACCCGGCACGCACCTAGCCTGTGCCTTACGCTGCAAGCCGGCGGATGCGCTTCTGCATCGGCCTCTCCACCAGCACCAGGCCAAGCCCGGCTGCTGCCCCCAGCAGCCCGTAGCTGAGCCACGGGTCAAACCGGATCAGGCCGGTACGCTCCAGCACGTGGGAGTTGTGAATAAGCTGCCACGTGTTGAAGTGAAGAATGTAAAGGCAGTAGCTGGTCTGCCCGATGGCCACGAACGCGCTAAAGCCAAAGAAGCGGGACACGAAGTTCTCGCCTGCAAGTCCCAAAATCGCGCAGCCAAACAGCGGCATCAGCAAGCCGTCGTGCATCAGCACGTAAGGGATGTGGTCGCCATGGTAAAGCACGGCGTATGTCGCTGCTACGCCAAAGACGCCCAGCAGCAGCCGCTGCCACCCACCCCGGGCAAGTCGGGCATCCACGTCGGCCAGCACCATGCCGAAGAGGAACGAAGGCAGGTGCGGCGGCGGCGAGAACTTGAGCGCGCGGATCCAGAACCCGTCGGTATAGCGGCCGGGGTGCAGATCGCCATCCGGGCAAAAGTGCATGTAGAGCAGCGGAAGCGTCAGCCCTGCCACCCACAGCAGCGCCAGGACGCCCAGCAGCTTGCTCCAGCTCCGCGGCCGAGGCATGACCGCGACGAATGGAAACAGCAGGTAAAAGAATGCCTCGGTCGACATCGTCCATGCCGGCGTGTTCCAGAAGGTCGCCAGGTTCGGCAACCAGCCCTGTAAGAGTAGGGGGGTCAGCACGACGCCCTGGGCAAACTGCGCGTGCGTCCGCACATGGAACTCGTCCCGCAGCATCCCGTAGGAGATGACCAGCGCGACGAGGTAGATCGGGTACAGGCGTGAGAGGCGGGCGATCCAGAACTTGCGGTGACTGAGCTCGCCCCGTTGTGCGCGCTCAGAGTAGTTGTAGGAGAGGATGAAGCCGGAAAGGAG
>CAZZYO010000152.1:0-7837 GCA_964658255.1 Candidatus Babeliales bacterium | reverse complement strand
AGGCGGAAGCCCTCGACCAGGTCTGTGCGCACGCGGCCACCCGGTGCATCCGCCGCTTCCAGCAGCATTACGTCCAGACCTGCCCGCTCCAGCAGGCCGGCGCAGCGCAGGCCAGCCACGCCGGCACCCACAATCGCAACATCCTTCTCCACGTCCCTGTCCCCTATTCCATCGCGCGGCATCTTTCCTGATTCGATTGCAGGGGGCGATGTCTCGGTTTGCTACGGCGACGCGCCCTCGCAGTATAGCCCGCGATCCAACTCGTCCTCGGCCTGCTGGTGTGCGCCGCTAGTACGTCGCGCGGCCAAGCTCGGCTACCGCAGCGTCAGCGTACGCACGCAGAGCGGCGCGCTCCTCCGCCGTCTTGCGGCGCAGAGTGGTGTACGGCATCATCATCCGAGGATTGTTCGAGAGCTTCTCCGCATTGCGCTCAAGGAAGCTCCAGTAGAGCGCCGTAAATGGACACGCTCCTTCACCAAGCGCCTTTTTGGGGTTGTACTGGCACTTGCCGCAGTAGTCGCTCATGCGGTTGATGTAAGCAGCGCCACTCACGTAGGGCTTGGTCGCGGTCACGCCGCCATCGCCGAAGGTGCCCATGCCCAGCACGTTTGGCTCAACCACCCAGTCGTACGCGTCGATGTAGGCGATCCAGAACCAGTCGGTAAGCTCGCGCGGCGAGAAGCCGCATAGCGTTGCCAGGTTGCTCAGCACCATCAGGCGGGTGATGTGGTGCGACCAGCCTTCGCGCACCACCTGGGCGACCACGGTATCGAGGCAGTTGAGGCCTGACGGGACGCCCCAGTAGGCCGCCGGCAGCGGCAGGGCCGCACCGAGTGCCGAAGGCCTTGCACCCTGCTCGGGCGCAGGGGCGGGCCTGGGTTCCTCGGCCTGCTGCTTCTTTGCTGCTTCCTGCTTTTTGCCGGCCTGCTTTGACACGCGGCGCGCAGGCTCGACCGGGGCTGCGATAGTGCGGTAGCCATCGGTGACCCGGTGCACGTGCCGCATGAACTCGCGCCAGCCGAGAATCTGCCGGATGAACCCCTCAGCGCTCGCGAGCGGAATGGCACCGGCACGCGCCTGCCTTTCGACCTCGGCGATGATGCGCGCAGGAAGGATGCGGCTGATGTTGATCCAGGCTGACATCTTGCTGTGGAACATGTCCGGCTCGGCTGTGTACATCGCATCTTCAAACGGTCCGAAGAGAGGCAGCATGTGCGCGAGGGTGTGGCGCCAATAAGCTTCGATCTCGGGCAGTGCGATGGGCAGGTCAAAGCCCTCGGTCGTACCGAAATGTTTTGGAAACTCGCGCTCGACGACGGCAATCGCCTCGGCGGTAATTTCGTCCGGCGCAAACTGCAGCCGCGATGGTACAGGAGGCTGCCCGCGATAGGGCTTCCGGTTCTCCTCGTCAAACGAGTAGCGCCCGCCCATTGGCTCACCGCTCTCGTCCATCAGCACGCCGGTCTTGCCGCGCATGGCCCGGTAGAAGCGGTCCATCAGGTAGCGCTTCTGCACGCCCGGCGTGCCACGCCCGCCGTACACCTTGTCGAAGTCTGCGTCGGTTGAGAGCCAGGTCGCATCCTCGACCATGCGCAGCGGCACGCCTGCCGCAGCCGCCTGAGCAACATCGAGCTGCATCTCGCGCTCGGCGGGTGCCATCATCATGAGGGCGTCAAAGTGGAACGTGTGATGCGCGGCCGCAAGGCCGTCAGCGAAGATGCCGTCGGTGAACTGGTAAATGACCTTGACTCCGCGCGCTGCCTGCTCGAGCGCAAAATGCCTCTGCGATGCCAGGATGAGCACCAGCTTTTTCTTGTGATACGGACGGCGGCGCGCCTTCGCGAGCGCCTCCATCATCACGATGCCCGCCCTGCCAGGCTCAAGCGCCGACAGGGGCCCAGCGGCGTCCGTAAGCCGGTCGTAGGGCACATACACCCACTGTCGTTCGCGCACGTCTGCGATGGCAGGCCGCGCTGCCGCTATCGCGTTTTCAAACAAGCCAATCGTTTCTCTCATCGCATGTTCCCTGAGCCTACCTTCGCCCGCCGAAGGAAGAAAGCTCCAGTGCGCGATCATTTTTAGCCAAGTGGAAGATTGAGGCTTGCGCTCCTAGAAGGTTCAATCCAGCACAACCGCGACCCGGTAGCTGGTAAACGCGCCCTCGCTGCCGGCGCACGCTCCCACAACAGCGGTGTGGTACTGACCTTTGCGCAGGGCATCTGCCAGGGCCGGCGGCAGGTTGAGCGTGGGGCTCTGCCAGATGACGGTGTAGGGCGCGGTCCAGTAAGGCACCTTGGCCGCACCCACGGCGCTGCCTTCGGCACAGATGCGCCGCGCTTCGGTTATATGCGACACGTCAACGAAGAGTGGGCGCGCCCACTCGGGCGCAACGGACTTTGCCAGCGAGACCAGTTCCTGCTCCACCTTCTGCTCCACCGTCTCGGGCGAAAGCGAGGGGAGCGCGGCCGCGAAGTCCTGCACTGCGAAGAGTCGCCCGCCCGCTTGCACCAGGGCGACGCCTATCGAGTTCATGCGGGGATCGAGGATGTTGGTTCGGTGCGGTGTCGAAGCCATCCATGCGGACGCCACCTGCTGCGGGCTGTAGCCGGTCGCAATGTTTTCGGCGATTGCAGAAAAGTGTGCGCCGGCGCTGGCTGCGCGTGAGGGCAGGTCAGGCTCATCCGGGTAGCGGTGAGAAAGCGTGCGGGACGACGCCATCCTTCGCGCATGCGCCAGGCCGGCAGTGGCAAGGGCCGGGCTCCACGTGAGCGCAGCAAGACCCTGCGTGACCCGCGCCTGGTTGGTAAGAGCAAAGATGGAAAGAATGCCCGCTGGCTGCGCTTCAAGGCTCGTGGAGGTTGCCGGCGCGTCGCCAACGATGCCGAAATCAGCGCTCGATGCGGTGCTCTGGGCTAGGAGCGCCGAGCAACAGGCGGCAGCCGCCAACAGCGGGTAGAAGCGGCGGTTCATGCGTCTACAGGGTCCTCGCGGCCAACGACTACCGTGCAGTCCTGGACGCGTCGGCCGCTGGCGCGTCGCCAAGCGTGTAGATCACCTCACCCGGGCGGGTATAGTGCAGCCGCTCGCGTGCCTCGCGCTCAATCGCGTCCGGATCATTTTGCAGGTGATCGACATGATCCTTGAGGCGCGCATTTTCCTGCTGGAGCTTTTCTATCTGCATTGCAAGCAACCGGTCCTCGCTGCGCTTCTCTGCATACGCGGTGATGCCGTTGTGCCCGAAGATGGCGTGGTAGCCGAAGATCAGCGCCAGGATCGCAGCCAGCGCAGTCGCCACCTGGCGACGCGAGGGATGCACCACGCGGCTCCCGTGGGTGGCGTTCTTTAGTTCGGCTGTCTCCATCGTCCCCGTTCGCTTGTTGGCCCCTACTGCATGACCCACTCTTTAGCCAGCTGGCTGAACGCCGCGCTGTCTGCTTCGCTGCGCACTTCGGTGTATACGCGCACCACCGGTTCGGTCCCGCTCAGCCGGTAGCACACCCACGAGCCATCCTCGAGGATCAGCTTCAGGCCATCGGTGCGGACCACGCTTGCCACCTTGCGGTCGCCCAGCGTCGCCGGGTCGTCCTTCACCTTTTGAGTGAACCTGTCCTTGATCTCCGGGGTCAAGCGGAAGTTCTCGCGATGCGGGTAGTAGGAACCTACTTGAGCAAACAACTCCTGCAACTGGGTACCGAGGTTTTTGCCCCGGCGCGCCACCATCTCGGTGACGAGCAGCCCGGCAAGCACGCCATCCTTCTCCGGCACATGGCCGCGGATCGTCAGCCCCGCGCTCTCCTCGCCCCCGATGATGATCTTGTCCTTGAGGATCAGCTCGCCGATGTACTTGAAGCCCACGGGGGTCTCGTAGAGTTCGATGCCATGCTTGTCTGCCACCGCGTTGATCAGGTTCGTCGTGGCAACCGACTTTGCCACGCCGTGCTTCCAGCCGCGGGTCTCCATCAAGTAATCGAACAGCAGCGCGATGATGTAGTTGGGCTGGATGTAGGTCCCGTCCTCGTCAACAATGCCGAAACGGTCTGCGTCGCCGTCGGTGGCAATCCCGATGCCTGCGCCGGTCTCCTTCATCTGCGCCCGGCACTGGTCGAGCAGTTCGCCATCCGGCTCCGGTGCGTGGCCGCCAAAGAGCACGTCACGGTAGTCGTGCACGGTCTCGACCGGCACGCCGTGGTCCTTCAATATCTCCGAGCTGTAGCCACGCGCCGCGCCCCAGAAGGGATCGAAAACTACTTTGAGGCCGGACTTCTGGATGACGCCGAAGTCGACGATCTCGGCGAGACGCTTCAGGTAGGAGGCCTTTACGTCAATCTGTTCAAAGGTGCCGCCGGCTGTAGGTGAGGGCACCGCCGTCTCGCCGAGAGCTGCAATGCGGGCTTCGATCTGCTTGGTTGTCTCAGGCAGTGCCGGCGCGCCGTCGGGCGTGGAGAACTTGATGCCGTTGTACTCAGGCGGATTGTGCGAAGCCGTGAAGTTGATCGCACCGCCAGCCTTGTGCTCGCGCACCGCGTAGGCGATTGCCGGTGTAGGCGCAGCGTCAGGAATCACGAGCGGGGTCAGGGCGTGTGCGGCGAGGATGCCCGCCGCTTCGGCGACAAAGGTCTCCCCCAGGAACCGCGGGTCGCGCCCCACCAGCACCGTGTGCGGCCCCGGCTGCGCGGCCACATACTGGGCGATCCCGGTCACAGCGCGCCGGATATTCGCCATGGTGAACTCTTCAGCAACAATCGCTCGCCAGCCTGATGTACCAAACTTGATCTCAGTTGCCATCTATCTCCCTGCGCTTTCTCACCAGCCCAGACGTAGGATGCGCCCTGGCGTACCGCACGGCCATACTAATCCCTTGCGGCGGCTGGTCGGAATGGGCTGCTCCAAAGCGGTTGTCCTTCGTGCGGGGCCCCGCCAAACGCAATCCCTTCGCTTCGTTCAGAATGACAAGCTTCATGCACGGTGACAATCCTTAGGCCTGGGCGCGGCAAGCTTTATGTCGGTCGTACCAGGCTAGGGTCGGCAGACCAGGTCACGTGAGGGCGAGCCCGACATTCATTACGGCAAGCCCAGTGTTGACGATGACAGGCCTGTCATTCAGCCAGGCGCCCTTCTCGTAGATCTCCCGGCCCACACTGGTCACTCGTGTCTTTGTTATGCTTAGTCTTCGTTCCGCTATGCGATTCCTCTATGTCGTCTTCGTTGTTAGCACCGCAGTATTGCTTTGGGCGGCATACGCGATCGCCCGCACGATACGCCGGCATGGCCGTGGCGAGACTCGCTCGAGCGGCTCGCTGAGCATCCAGAGCAGGCCCGCGGACGATCGGCGCCAGTCTCCAGACGAGCCCTGACGAAACCAGCCTGCCGAGGCCAGCAGGTGGGAGTCACAAGCAAGCGCAACGCAGTTCCTGACCAAGCAGCGTAGCCCATGAAGGAAGGTCCAGGCAGCATGGCACATATCGCGGAGCAATCGACCCAGCTGTATCGCCCCATCGCCCCGGCGCTCCCCGCGCGACGCATCGTAGCCGTCGCGGCTGGAACACTCTTCATCGCGACCTGCGCGCATATTGCTGTTCCGCTGCCGTTTACCCCTGTCCCGCTCACACTGCAACCCTTCGCCGTTCTGCTTGTCGGGCTGCTGATGGGCCCGGCCCTGGGCGCGGCGACCTGCGCGGCCTACCTGCTCGAGGGCGCGCTTGGGCTGCCGGTCTTCACGCCGCACGGACTGGGCGGCGCCGCGCAGCTACTGGGCCCAACCGGGGGCTATCTACTTTCGTACCCGCTGGCCGCAGCTGTCGCTGGCGCCGTCGCGAGGCTCGTCCCGCGCCGCGGGTTCGCACTCGCCCTGGCTGGGGCGCTGGCGGCGAACCTGGTGATCCTTGCTGCAGGCGCCGCCTGGCTGGCCATACTCACCCACCAGGCAGCAGTGACTGTCGCACATGCTGCCGTGCTGCCGTTCCTCCTCCCTGATGCGATCAAGGTCATGCTGGCCGCGCTGATTGCCGCGGGGTGGAACCGCGTCCGCTTTGACCAAGCACACACTACCGCGTCCAACTAGGTCCACTGGAGGCGGCAGCATGGCACCGGCCAGCGTATCCTGAAGAAGCCCGGTAGAGAGCGCCTGGCACCAGGCGAATGCTTGGCACCAGTCGCGTGCCATCCGAGAACAGGCAGGCCAGATGAAGGCAGCCAGCCATGCCTTCTCGCAGACTCGCTCTACGCACGCGAAGTAGAAAGGAATCGTGACCGTTGACTAGCACCCCTACCTCCCCGCGCCCGGATCAGCTGGAAGCCACCCAGGTCCGGGAGATTTCGATTGCACACAGCCCCGACTCTGACGACGCATTCATGTTTTACGGTCTTGCGACCAACAAAATCCGCGTGCCCGGCTACAAGTTTTCGCACGTGCTCTGCGACATCGAGACGCTGAACCATCGCGCCATGCACGAGGCGTTCTTTGATGTCACGGCGATCAGCTTCCACGCCTACCCGTACCTGCAGGAGAACTACGCGCTGATGGCCTGCGGCGGCTCGGTTGGCGAGAACTATGGCCCGATGATCATCGCCCCGCAGCGCTACTCGCTCGACGAGATCAAGAAGATCAAGATCGCCGTCCCTGGCAACCTCACCACCGCCTATCTGTCGCTGAAGCTTTTTGCGCCCGAGATCGAGACCGAGACTGTTCCATTTGACGAGATCATCCCTCAGGTACTCGCCGGCAAGTACCAGGCCGGGCTGATCATCCACGAGGGGCAACTCACGTACGGGAACAACGGCCTCAATAAAATCCTCGACCTTGGCGTCTGGTGGCGTGAGCAGACAGGCTTGCCGTTGCCTCTTGGCGGCAATGCCATCAAGCGCTCGCTCGGGCCTGAAGCCATGCGGATCACGACCCAGGCGCTGCGCGACTCGATCCAGCACGGGCTGGATCATCGTGAGTCAGCGCTGGCCTACGCAATGCAGTTTGCACGCGATCTGGAGCCGGCGCTGGCTGACAAGTTCGTCGGCATGTATGTGAACGAGCGTACGCTGAACTACGGCGCGGATGGACGCGAAGCGATCCGGCGCCTGCTTGAGATGGGCCACGAGCGCGGCATCATCCCACAGGTGGCCAAGCTCGACTTCATCGACTGAATCGTACAAAGCACAAGCAAAGAAAGCGCTCGCTGAGCGAGGGCTTTTTGCTTGTGCTGCTCATGCCAGAGAAAGCTTAAACGCTGAACGACGACCCACAGCCGCAGGTGCTCTTCACCGTTGGATTCTCAAACTTGAAGCCCGCTGCCTCGAGCGTCTCCACGTAATCGACCACGCAGCCGTTCAGGTACATCGCCGAGGTCGCATCGATGAACACCTTCAAGCCGTCGAACGTGAGTACCTTGTCCATCATGCCGGCCTGGTTCTCAAACGACATGGAGTACTGGAAGCCGGAGCAACCGCCGCCCACAACGCCGATGCGCAGCCCTGCGGGCAAAGGGTCCTGGGTCGCCATGATCTCGCGCACCTTTACGATCGAGGCAGGCGTCAGGGTCACAGGGGTGGGGCTCTTGAACTCAGTGCTTTCCGGTGCAGGTGCGGTCACAGTCGCCATCGAATGTCTCCAGTCGTTAGTGTAACGCTTCGCCGCTGATCACGGGCGCTGTTGCTGCGTTCTCGTCTCACATTGGATGATCCGAGGTACCGCAACGATGCGGTGCGACTATGGCTCTACCCGGATGCGATCGGCAATGCGGTCGTACTCGGCGTCCGAGACAAGCTTGCGCCGCAGCAGCTCGCTCGTCGAGTGGTACGGCCGGTGGCGCACGATTGCCCGTGCCTCTGCCGCACTGATCCCGGG
>CAZZYO010000151.1:0-7871 GCA_964658255.1 Candidatus Babeliales bacterium | reverse complement strand
GCCCACTGGGAGCGCCACATACTTATAGCTGTCTGCCAGGTCCACGGTGTGTCCACCTACATGGTTGTAGAGCAGCAGCGTCATGATGGCCGCAAAGCAGCTTCCGCAAAAACCTGCCAGCCCCAGCGCTACTGCCAGCAGCACACTCGCAAACGCCCCGAACTCGCTAATCCGCACGCCCACCACCTCATGAACCCTACGCGGGTTAAGTGCTGCTCCCGCGCGAAGCCTTCATCGCCCGCCGCTTGTGCATGCCGCGAGAGAGGAAAAGCCGCACCTGCCAACTTCTGGCAGGCAAGCGGCTTTAGAATACAGGTTGATGTTCGACCCTGCCCAAACCGCGCTGCTCCCTGCCCCCGAAGTTGCCCGCACCACGCCGCTCGCCACCGCTCGTAACAGCATTCGCTGGGCCTCATACGGCTTTACCGAGGTGCCCTCGGACACCCTGGAGCAGATTGTCGAGGCGGTGCCGCCCACGGTGGCAGACGCCCTCAAGGGCAGGGCCTACTATTTTGTTCCGCTTGCCATCGGCGAGCCGCAAGGCCCGTCCTTCTCTTCTGACGTTGCCAACCAGGCTGACGACAGCGAAACAGCGATTGCTCCTGGGTTTTCCGACGACCTGTCCGACCGCGCCACCTGCCACCGCACCTTGCTGGCCAACGGCGTCGAGTCTACCTTCATCTCCGCTCGGCTCATGCAGGATAAGTTCGCGCTCGCCTTCGAGTTCTTCATCAACATCAGCCACCACTTTGTGGACGCCGGGTCGATCCCGGAACGATTGCGCAGCCTTCTTTGGTCGCAAATGCAAGCTGGGGTTCGAGGCGAAACCTCGCAGGATGCCTACGAAGCTCGCGCACGCGCCTCTGACGCCGCAGCCACGCGCAAGTCTGTAGCCCTTTTCCCGTCACACCTAGCCCAGACAGGTCTTCCGGAAACCGCCGTGTCGGTCGCCGACGCGGCAGAGCCCGCCCAAACGCCTGCTGCTCCTGACGCCCCACCGAGCCCTGCTGCCGGCTTTGGTATGGTGCTTAGCGGTGCAGCTGGCTCGGCGCCGGTGCAGTCCATGTTTGCCGCCGTCGGTAACAAGCTCGGTCGCAAGCGCTCAATTGAGCCCCACGTTGAGCCAGGAAAGGCGCACGTGCCGGCCGAGGATCCTGCAAGCAGCGCTTTCTACGAGGCTGCCTTCGCCGACGCGCTCGCAATCTACATGCTCTCGCTTACCCTGGACCTGGACTACGCCGACCTGCGCGAGCGTGAGTACCCCCTGCTTGCTGCCCCGGCGCTCGCCGATCGGCTCCGCCTCATCGCCGATCTCTACCCGCCCCCACCAGCCTACGAGTTCGCCATCCGCTACCGGCGGCGCCATTAGAACGCTTTCTATTTCCCACGTGATCTCGAGTAGCTCGGACGAATGATCGCTCACCTTCGCGGAACCCTGCTCATCAAGCTCCCCACTCAGGCTATCGTCGAGGCGGCCGGCGTTGGCTATGCTGTCGCCATCACCGTCCCTACCTACACGGCGCTCCCGGCCGAAGGTCAGAGCGTCGCTCTGCACATTCACACCGAGGTTCGCGAAGATACGCTCGCCCTTTTTGGTTTCCTCGCGCTAGCCGAGAAGCGCCTCTTTGAGCGGCTCACTACTGTCCCCCGCCTTGGACCCAAGCTTGCCATGACGATCCTTTCCGGGCTCACGCCGGAGGCCGCCATCACCGCACTTCGGGCCCAGGATCACGCCACCCTTACCCGCATCCCAGGCGTAGGCAAGCGCCTGGCAGAGCTTGCCATCGTCCAGCTCAAGGACAAGCTTGACGACCTGTCTGCGCCTGCCGCTACGGCGTACCTGGGCGGGGACGCAGCCGACGATGTCCTCTCGGCCCTTGTAAACCTTGGCTACCAGAGACCGGCCGCGCAGAAAGCGATCAGTACGGCCATAGCCAGGGACAAGTCAGCCAACGAGGAGTTTGACACTCTCTTCCGTGCCACCCTGCGTCTCATTCGCTAGTTGCATGGCTTGATATGCCTGCGCAGCCTCAAGCTACCCGAGCCGCCGCCAGCTACTCCAACTCAGCATGTCGAATGCCCGGCTAGCCGAGATCTCTGACGCATACGAGCCTGCCCTCATCGCCGAAGCAGCCGCTCATCCGGTAGCTGAAAGTGGCCGACTCTGGCGCCCTCGCCAGGTCATGATCACGCCGGACGCTCACGCACTTCCATTCGGTCGCGCCATGCTAGATCGTGCGGAGGCTCTCGGTGCAAAGGTGATCCGGCTCAAAGCTAATCGCCTCTCAGGGTTTGCTGCGGAGACGCCTGGCAAATCCTACGCCCTCGCCAAGTCGACACTCGCCATCGTTGTCTCGCCACCCGGCGCGCGAAAGCTCCAGCCCATCCCGCCCTCGGCAGACTGGCAGTTCCACCTCGCCCAGGGTTGCCCGGCGCACTGTCAGTATTGCTACCTGGCCGGTTCGCTCAGTGGCCCTCCGGTGACCCGCGTGTATGCAAATGTGGCGGACATTCTCGACGGCCTTACGCCGTATTCAGGACAGGGAACCATCACCTCCCGCTCTCCGAATCGCGCGCAGGAGGGGACGACCTTTGAAGTTTCCTGCTACACCGATCCGCTCGGCATCGAGCACATTACCCAGGCACTGGCGGCGGCGGTCCGCTTCTTTGGTGAGTGGGAAGCGCCAGTGCAGCTTCGCTGGACCACCAAGTTCGACGGCGTCCAGCCGCTGCTTGCCCTGCCTCATGGAGGGCGTACCCGGGTGCGCTTCTCGATCAATGCTGCGAGCGTCTCACGCGATTTCGAAGGCGGAACAGCGAGTGTCGCCAGGCGCCTGGGTGCTCTGCGGCTCATGGCCCAGGCAGGCTACCCGGTCGGGCTTACGATTGCACCCATTATGCCGGTACAGGGCTGGCGGGAGGAATACCGGCAGCTGTTTTCGGACGTGGCCGAAAGCCTGGAGGGGATTCCGGGCGTTGACCTCTCGGCAGAGCTCATCACGCACCGCTTTACGCCTGGGTCCAAGGAGGTGTTACTCGGCTGGTATCCAAAGTCGACGCTCGACTTGCGGGAGGAAGGGCGGACGCAGAAGCGTACCAAGTTTGGCGGCTTCAAATATGTCTATCCAAAGGAGTCGATGGCAGACATGCGTTCCTGGATGGAAGAGGCGCTCCGCGAGCTCTTGCCGGGTGCGCGCGTGCTCTACTTCACGTGAGGCGCATGCCTCCGTGTCTAGACTCGGGCGGCTTGAAGTCCTGCTGCATCGAGGGTGGTCGTGTACTCTCGTGCCGTTTCGACTAGCTCGTTGACCTGGTACGGGTCGCTGTAGGTCTGCTCCGGAACTCCGTATAGCAGTCGGTTCACCACTTCCACGCCTTGCATGAATGCGTGGTCCTGGTTGGATATCTCGTACTTCCAGGCGCCAAAGCGGCCGCGGCTGAAGATGCTCATCGGCTCGAGGACAGTCTGCACCTCGTTCAGCAGAACATCGCGGCCAAGAAACGGCACCGGATAGCCGTGATCGATCGTCTGGTGGAAGCGGGAGACAATCTTTACACCCTCCGGAAGCAGCCCAAGCTTGCGCAGGCCTGCTTCGACAGCCTCGCCAAGCTCCAACTCCGGAGCCATGGCCTGCGCTGCCGGTTCTGACACCTCGACCAGTACCGAGTAGTAGGGCCCGCCCTCCGCCGGTACATTGCCCGTGCTGACACTTGAGGGCAGGTTAACCCGCCAGAAAGGCACATCAGCGTCGGGCACGTGGAAGGAATGCAGACCGTCGTACTGTGCTGCTATCTGCCCCTTGATGCCGAAGCCATACAAGCGTGAGCGCGCAAAGACGAAGCGCGAAGCCTGCGCGTGAAGATCGCTCCGGCCATCAATCAACCGCAGCATGTTGTCGAGCGGTATAGAGGAAATCATACGGTCAAACTCGATCTGCTCTCCACCCTCAAGCACGGCTACCTTGATGCCGCGACCGTCTCGATCCGCGTCAAGCGAGATGGACTTAATACCCCTGCCCAGGAGAAGCTTTTCGGCGGGAATCCTTGCTGCGATCCTTGTCCAGATCTCTCCACTTCCGCCACGGGCGGGGTAGGTTACAAAGGTGTCGCTCGTCCAGCCCGGAGCATCCTGCTGGCGCAGCAGGTTGCGCATGGTCTGGCGGAGGCTTACGTCTGCCACATTGCGCTGCTGTGACCCTGAGCGGAGCATCACCCACTGATTCGACAAGGCGGAAGTCGCATGCGCCCACATCTTGCTATTCAGCGGCCCCATCAGTGTTTCGGTCAGGTACTGGCCAAACTGCTTCAGCAGATACGACTGGAGGTCCAGTCCGACCGGATCATGCTTTTGAAAGCGCCGGAGTCCGAGGCTTAACAATGCGGCAAGGAGCTTACCTGGCCGCAGGCGCTGCAGGTTGCGCTGTGCTGGATAAGGCAGGAAGCGCCCGTCAAGGCTCACACCGCGTTTTGGAACGGAAGCGACCCACTCGATAGGCAGTGAATCGAGCAGTTCAACGAACTTTGGGTAGTACTTGTGTGGAAACAAGACGTGGCCGCCGAAGTCAAAGGTAAAACCCTCCGGCGTCACCCGCGAGGAAGCCCAACCGCCCGGCACAGGACTCGGATCGACGACGAAGTAATCGGACTGGCCCTGCGCTACCTCGAGCACAGCGGCGCGCCCTATCTGCGCCTCCAGTTCGAGCGCCGCGCCAATGCCGCACGGTCCGCAGCCCGCAATCAGGAACTTCACTCGGCGTCGGCTCACACAATCCTCCACTTTGCGCGTTCAGTAGTTTCCTGGAGTGGCAACTGCACTTCCGCCGGTGCGGGAAACATCAGGTCCAGACTCATCCGAACCGGAACAAAGGCCTCGCAGATGCCGCGCGTGTGCGGCCAGGCGCGGTGCCGTCCGGCGGACTCGGCCCATTCCACTGTGCGGACGCGCTCCCGTTGCGAAGCGTGTGCGAGCAGGCTCTTCACCTTCAGGTCCCAGACACGGGTGATATCAATCTTGAGCGATGCTGCAAAGTTCAGGCTCGATGGTCCCTCGTAGAAGAGCACGCTTGCATGTCGCCTGGCCGCCGAAACAAGTGAGTCCGAGAGCACACGATGGTCAGAGTGCGAGTCCGTCGGTGCATGTGTCATCACCAGATCCGGCGTGTGCGTCGCTAGCTTGTCTTCAAGAACCTGAACCGTCCGGGGACCAGTCAGGGATCCGTCTGGCAGATGAGCGAAGTCCAGTTCCACGCCTAGCACCTTTGCGCTTAGCCGTTCTTCCTCAAGGCGCAGGACCGGATTGCCACCTAACTCCCCATCGGTCATGGTCAGGAAGGTCACCATCCAGCCTGCACGCTTCAGCTGCACAGCTAGACCCGCGGCCCCCAGGGCACAATCGTCAGGATGGGCGCCAATAATCAAAGCTTTGCGAGTTGTTTCCATATTGTTGAGGGCCTCGTGGAGGAGAAAGCTCGGCCCTTTCCTCTCGGGTCGATCGTCCTCTGGCATCTCTGATATCTTCGGCAGGTCGCTCTTCGACTTGAGCCTTGATTGGACGCCGCGAAGATCGCTTTCTCCATGGTTTGCATAGCATCCCTGCTGTAAGCCCCGAGGCGCCATCGACGCCGCTTCCTGAATGCGAATTGGTACTGCGGTAACCTCGAGCACCCGTTTAACCGGACAATTCCCCGCAAAACCCGGAAAATACAGGCATTCTACGGAGAAGAGACGCTTTTGCGATTGACAATGGCTGCCGAAAGTCGCAAGGTAGACGGCGGTAGACTCTCAGGAAACCCGCATGAATGCTGGTTAAAACCACTTCCTGAAGAGATTTCACAGTTGGGCCCGGAGCACCTCTGCAGGTGTCCTTCGATAGGAGAATGAAGAATGGCAACAGCAATGACCAAGACAGCGCTCGTTCGTCAGATGGCTGAGAAGTTGGAACTGACGAGCAAGCAGGCAGTGGCATTTCTCGATCTACTGGCCGACACGGCCGTCAAGGAAACCAAGAAGAACGGCGTGTTCGTTATCCCCGGTCTTGGTCGCCTGGTGAAGGCCGAGCGCAAAGCACGTACGGGGCGCAATCCGCAGACCGGAGAAGCGATCAAGATCAAGGCGAAAACCGTAGTGAAATTTCGCGTAGCGAAAGCTGCCAAGGACAGCATCGCGCCGGTAAAGAAGTAGGCTGCGTCTTCAGAGTGCGACACTATAGGGCTTGCCGGTGAAAACACCCTCCCACGCTCCTTTCAAGAGCGTGGGTACTTCTGCTGGCTTCACGAGTTTAGATCGGCAATGCCCGTCCGATGAGAGCAATTCCTGCGGCAACAAGGAGTGCTCGGGTCAGCAGCAAAGCGTTGTACTCCCAGCCCAGACCCAGTAGGCAAGCAGCCGAGAGGATGCTGAAGCTTTCATGCACAAGGCTTCGCCACCAAGGCTCCCGGTATGTCACTCGGGCGCGATGGCGCCCCCCGACCCATTTAAGAGCCGTGACGCCCGCAAGCCCGGCAAGGTAGACCCAGGCACCGGTGGCCGAGAGCAGCAGCGAAAACGGTGCGCCGGTGGCAAACAGGGCCACTGCTGCTACCCACTCGTTCTGATTCGCTCCGCGACGAGCAAAAAGGCGGAGGCCGGCCCCCGCTATCGCGAGAATCGTAACCGATGCGGTCACAATTTGGCTGCTTCGCGCCAAGCCTCCCCACCCGTGAGAAACCGCCCACATGGCAGAACCCATCCATGCGGTCCCAGCCTGCTTGTATGCTCCTGCAATCCGACAGAGAACCCATAGGATCACGAGCGATGGGACTTCCGCCCAACTTGTCTGAGGCAGCGTCCGTATAGTTGTCACAGGGGTTTGTCGGCCGGGGGACGGATCCATTGCGTTCATCCGATGACCAGCCGTAACCTTCCCTGAGCCGCGCCAAGGCGGGACTCAGCTTCGGCACGTGTGAGGCCTAAGCGCTGCATGATGATCGCCACTCGTACAGAGCCGGCAGAGTGCAGGAGCCTCCTCGATTCCTCCAGGTCAAGCCCAGTTAACCGCGCGATGATACGACACCCTCTCTCCACGAGTTTTGCATTCGTCGGTTGCACGTTCACCATGAGATTCCCGTATACATAGCCGAGGCGAACCATGACGCCGGTGGAAAGCATGTTTAACACGAGCTTGGTGGCGGTACCGGCCTTTAGGCGCGTGGAGCCAGTAACCACCTCGGGCCCGGTGTTCGGAGTGATGGCAAGATCAGCTGCCATTTCAAGTGGGGAACCAGGAGCGCAGCTCAACCCGACCCTCCACGCACCGACACTGCGCGCATATTCCATGGCTCCTAGAACGTAAGGTGTTCTGCCGCTGGCAGCGATGCCAACGAGCGTATCTGCCGCGCCCAGACGACGGCTGGAAAGCTCGACGGCAGCGGCAGCCGGGTCATCCTCGGCGCCTTCCACTGCGTGGCGAAGCGCTTGATCGCCTCCTGCAATCAGGGCTTGCACCATCTCAGGCGGGCTGTTGTAGGTTGGCGGACACTCGGAAGCGTCAAGTACCCCGAGTCTTCCTGAAGTGCCGGCTCCTATGTAGAAGAGTCTTCCTCCTGCTTGCATGCGCGTCGCTATTTGTTCGATAGCTGTGGCTATAGCGGGCAACCGGCTTTGAACAGCCTGCAAGGCATCAAAATCTGCCGCACACATTATGCCTGCAAGCTGGGAGGGAGAGAGTTGGTCCAGCTCTCGCGACCTCGAATTCTCAGCTTCCGTAGAGGGCGTCCCCGTGGCTTCTCTCGAGTGGAAGTTCATCGGTCTTGGATGAGCATTTCCATGAGCCCGTCAAAGTCTTCCAAGCCGGCGTACTCAATGATTACGCGCCCTTTGCCCTTCCGGTCCTG
>CAZZYO010000150.1:0-7918 GCA_964658255.1 Candidatus Babeliales bacterium | reverse complement strand
TGTCTGCGCCAGCGCTCTCAGCCTGCCGTAGTGCCGCAGCGCGTTTGAGGGCTGGATCGCCGACGAGCTCCGCGCCATTGAGGCTGCTGTCGACGAACTGCTAGCGCATACCGGTATCGCCCGGGAGCAGGTAAGCCGGGTTTTCCTGACCGGCGGCACCTCGTTTGTGCCCGCCGTTCGGCGTATCTTCTCTCAACGCTTTGGCGCGGAGCGCGTGCAGACCGGCGAGGCGTTTACCTCGGTCGCCTACGGGTTGGCGCTCCGGGCACTTGAAGGGCAGCCGTAGGCGTTGGTTAGTATGGGAGCCAGGAGAGATTGCCTGATGAGAATCGCTGTTGGCCCTTCCGCGCTGGTGCTTGGTGCGTTGTTTGCGGCCCCGCTAAGCCTTGCTGCCCAAGCCACAACGCCCGCCGGGCCGCCCGTCCACCACAAGCCTGCCACCACTGCCGCCGCACGCGCACGCGCCGCCAGCCTGGCCCAAGCCAAGACAGCAGCAGCTGAGCCCGCTCCTGCCCTCCCGCCGGGCGTACCTGCTGTCGAGGGCAAGCTTGCGACTGCCTTTGCCCTGCGCTATGTGGACAGCAAGATCGGCGATGGGGAACAGGTGACGCCGGGCGAGTTCATCACCGTGCACTACACCGGCTGGCTCGCGTCCAACGGCACCAAGTTTGACTCGTCGGTCGATCGGGGAACGCCGTTCACCTTCCCGCAGGGCATGCACCGGGTCATCACCGGATGGGACCAGGGTTTCGCAGGCATGCGCATCGGCGGCAAGCGACGCTTGTTTATCCCTTACCAGCTTGCTTACGGAGACGATGGCCGCCCCCCGGTAATCCCGCCCAAGAGCGATCTCATCTTCGATATTGAGCTTGTCGGTGCGTCAGCGACCGAGCCGCCGCCCACCACACCGACCGCACCACAGTAAGAGGTCCGGGCGCTTAGTCTAAGACTGAACTTTTTCTCATGACATAAGCGACATAAGTGGATGACTATGGGCTGCTTTGTCCCGTAAGTGGACTGCATAGCTGACTTTGCAACAATCCGGAGGTACCTGTCTAAGTTTCTTAACAATGGCGCGGTCCATGTGTCATCATCGATTTCGAACCCGCGCCTGTCGACATAGCAGGCGGAGGCGCCACGCCGGGAGGAGCAGCTTGCCTGTACTCTTGAAGCCGATGCTGACCGACCGGGCTGCCAGTCGAGATATATCCATCGACTATCTGCGTGGGTTCGCAACCGTGCTGGTGCTGGCCATTCATTGCAGTGCGCCCTATACGCACCTGACGCAGGGTACTGGAACTGCTTCATGGCAGTCGCCCGTCCCGATCATCGACACCAGGGCCTCTTCCTCGCTCGACTACATGCTGACCCTTCTCGATGCATCGGTGATGTCGCTGATGTTCTTCATCTCTGGGCTCTTTGTGCTCCCGGGCTTGCGCGCCAAGGGAGTCAGTCTGTTTTTGCGCGACCGTCTCTTTCGGCTTGGGCTGCCGTTCGCCGGCATGGCGCTGCTGGCGATGCCGCTTGCTTACTACGCCTCGTGGAGCATGGCACACCCCGGCGGTAGCCTGATGAGCTTCTGGATGGTCTGCGCCCGGGCCCATTTTCCGGCTGGACCGGGCTGGTTTCTCTGGCTGCTTCTCTTCTTCGACTGTGTGGTTGGGCTGCTCTATCTTCTTGCGGCGGATGTGCTGTTGCTGCTTGCCACGCGCTTGCGTTCGCTCCGTCTATCCCCCGGTCTCTTTGCTCTGGGCATGATGATGGCAGGGCTCCTGCTCTACGTACCCCTTGCGTTGCGTTACGGAGGCATCTGGCTAACGGTGGTCACGCCGCCCTTCATGCTGCAGCCCTCTCGCACGCTCTACTATGCCGCATGGTTTTTCGGCGGTCTTCTCGTAGGTGGCTCCGGGCTTAAAGAGGGCCTGCTGGCGCGGGATGGGCGCCTTGCCAGGTCGCCACTGCCATGGGGGTTGCTCGGGTTGATAGGCGGCAACGCACTGTGGTTCGGCGTGCGTGCGCTCGGCAGGCTGGAGCTGAGTCCGCTTGAGCAGGGGCTCACGCTCAGCCTGTTATGGGTTCTCGCCGATACCGGCATCTGCGTGGCATTGCTGGCGCTTTTTCGCGGGCGCATCTTTGAGCGACGAATCTGGGCCGATTCGCTCGCTCGTCACGCCTATTCCATCTATGTGCTTCACTACATCTTTGCCCTGGGCCTTGAGCGTCTGCTGCTCCGTGCGCCGCTTGCAGCGCTGGCAAAGTTTGCCATCACGCTGAGCGTTACGCTCGCGCTTAGCTGGCTTGTGGCGGTCCTATGGCTGCGGTTTTGGCACGCCGTCACCCTGCTGGGCGGCCGTGCTGCCGGCCAACAACACGCTGCTGTGCTTAAGGGAGTCGGCAGCGTACCGCTTCAAGGCCGCGGCGATAGCGCAGCCTAAACCGTATCCTGATCGCAATCTGCCATTGTCCGGCAACAGGGCGAACAGGTCCGCAACTCCTTCCACCTCAGGGTGGGCTCATGTACGATAAGGCTCGTTCGAGGTTCAATGAGCGTGCGCCTGGCCCGAGCATCGAGCCGGTGATCTGCTCACCCGGCTGTTGATTTTAGGGAGTCCACATGGCCCACGCAGTCACATCTACTCCTGGAGCAGCCGAGCAGGCTGAGCGGTCCAAGAGCGCTGATGTGAGGGCCAGCATCCCGTGGGAACTATGGTGCGGCGCCATCGCCATGACCTCCTGCAGCCTGGGCCTGGAGTGGGATTTCTCCTGGCACCAGTCCATCGGCAGGGATACTTTCTGGAATCCTGCCCACATGATGATCTACCTGTGCGGCGTTCTCACCGGGATTGTCTGCGGCTATCTTGTGCTCGCCACCACCTTTGGGAGGTCTCCCGTACGGGGCGCCAATGCTGTGAGCGTCTTTGGCTTTCGTGCTCCGCTGGGCTGTTTTATTGCGACCTGGGGCGGCCTGGCCATGCTAGCCTCGGCGCCCTTCGATAACTGGTGGCATGAAGCGTACGGCCTGGACGTGCAGTTGATCAGTCTGCCGCACATGATCCTGCTCTCTGGCATGCTGATGGTCTTCTTCGGCTTTCTGCTGCTGACGGCAGGCGCGCTCAACCGCGCGGCCTTGTCGGCTGGCGAAGGCTTCAACGCTTTGCAACGATTGTTTCTTTACCAGGGCGGCATGGCGATCGTCCTGCTGATGCTGGCTTTCTCGCAGCGCGTTGACCGGTCATGGCTGCACAGCTCGCCAGCCTACAAGACGATGGGCGTCATGCTTCCCTGGCTCCTGGTCATGCTTTGGCTGTGCTCGCGCAACCGCTGGGCTGCGACCTGGACCGCGGCACTGTACAGCCTGCTTCGCATCGTCGAGATGCTGATCCTTCCCCTCTTCCCGGCCACACCAAAGCTGGGCCCGGTACTTACGCCCATCACTCACTTTCTTCCTTCGCAGTTTCCTATCCTGATCCTGGTTCCGGCAGTTGCCTTGGACCTGCTGTGGCACTCCACCCGGCAATGGAAGCCCTTGCAGCGGGCGATAGTCAGCGGCGCGGTCTTCATGGGTCTGCTGCTTGCTGTCGAGTGGCCTTTTGCGAATTTCTTGATGTCGCCAGCGGCTCGGAATCGATTCTTCGGCACCATGTACACGGGCTTCAACACGCTGCCGGTGGATCGTCTTCCACACTTCTCCTTTCCCCAGACAAGGACCGCGCTTTGGCACGGGCTGCTTGTCGCCACCGTCGCCGCTATGGCGTCAAGCTGGATCGGGCTGCGCCTGGGCGAGTGGATGAGGCGCTTACAAAGGTGAGGGGTCTGCGCTCTCTTGCCTTGCGATAGCGCCTGCCTATGCTGATGCCGGCAGCCGTCCGGCCACGTGAGCAGCAAGGACGGGTTTGGAGAAGTTTCGGGTTGAGGTTGGCGGGCCGGCGGGCTGCCGCCCTGCTGGCTTGCGCCGTAGCCTAACGGCTTCTTTTATCAATGGCCGAAAGAGGGCAAGCCACCCAGGCAGCGGTCATGCGGTTGAGCTTGAAAACAGAAGCCTGTTCGCAGGTCTTTCGGGGCGCTTGGAAGGACAATGACGGTCACCGCCTGCAGTCCTGTGCCATTGTGACCATCGAGGCGCGCCATCAGGGCTGCAGCCCCGGGTGAATGCACCAGGGGCCTTCTTCCAGGCGCTCATTGCAGCCGCTGGATCCGTAGCCTTAGAAGGTCACTTTGAGAGCCCCCTGCATCACCCGCGGCGGAATCGCTCCTGTCGCCGTGATCGATCCAAAGACACCCGGCCCGGCCGTCACGTTGTTATTGGGCGTCCCAAAGCTCGGATGGTTGAGAGCATTAAATGCCTCCCAGCGGAACTGCAGGTTAACACCTTCACTTACAGCCCAGTTCTTCGACGCACCCAGGTCAGCATTCACCTGCGCTGGGCCGTTCAAGATGTTCTTGCCCGAGTCACCGAACGTACCCGGCGCAGGCGTCGTAAAGGCTGCCGTGTTGAAATAGCTCGCCAGCCACTGCTTCTGCCCGCCCTGCTGGACAGCGACAGGCTGCCCAGGCACAACGTCCGCCCGTTCCGCATACTGCAGCGAGCCGGACTCATCGCCATACCCACCTGAGATGGTGAACGGGAAGCCGGACTGCGCGGTCACAATGCCCGTCGCCTCCCAGCCGCCCAGCGTCTGCCGGATCAGCTTGCTGTGTCCCTTCAGCTCCGGCGTCGTGTAGATGAAGTTACTCACCGAGATGAGCGGAATGTTCAGGTACGAGTTGCCGCGGTTGTACGCCAGGCTAAACGGGTTTGGCAGCTCCGGCGAACCGAAGGCGATGTTGCCGCTTGAAGCCAGGTCGATCGCATGCTGCCAGGTAAAGTTTGACTGGAACTGCAGGTTGTTCGAGAGCCGCTTCTCGATGCCCACCTGCAAGGAGTGGTACGAGGCGGTTCCATTGCTGAAGTCGGTAAGGATCTGCCCGAAAGCTGGATAGGTCGTGCGCTGAGAGTTATTGGCGTAGATGCCGGGGTTTTGGTCGATCGCCTCGGTCTGGTGATAGCTCTCACTGCCCACGTAGGCCAGGTGCAAGGCGAAGTTGGTCGCGAACTGCTGCTCGACCGAGAAGTTCCAGCTCTCCGTCACGCCCAGCTTGAAGTCGTTTGAAAAGACGGTGGGCACAGACGTTCCGTAGCTGAAGGTGCTGTTCTTCGCCGGCTTGTTGTTGAGCGAGAAGAACGGTGGGAAGGGGCTCAACCCGCCGGTGCCTGAGCTTGCCGACCAGGGATCGCCGAACGGAATAGCGGGCGTCGGCAGCCCATTGCTGAGGCTATAGCCGGCATACAGGCTATACGTCGGACTAAATGGCGCCACCTCCGAAGTATGTCCGTAGGCCGAGTAAGGCAGCGGCGCGTCGAAGAGCCCGAAGCCGGCGCGGACGGCAGTCTTCGGCAGCGACTTCGGCTGGAAGGCGATCCCTATACGCGGCTCATAGTAGCCGTAGGTCCGCGGCATCAGCGAGTCGGTCACCCCGTGGTCGCCTGGAAAGTTAAGACCCAGCGGCGCATTCGGAAAGATCACACTCTGCTGCCCGGGAATAAATGCTGCGCCGAGTCCGCCAACGACACTAGGCGCTATGTTCGGATCCCACCGTAGTCCGAGCGTCAGCGTGAGGTTCGGCCGGACCTTCCATTGATCCTGCCCGAACACTCCGAGCTGATATCCCTTCACGCCTTGCGTCAACCCCGCGCCCTGGGTAAATGTGCTCACATCCCCAAGCAGAAAGTCAGCCAAGCCAAAGTTGGTGTAGTAGCCGCTAAAGTTGATGATCGGCTCGCTCGGATACTGGGTTATCTGCTCCGAAAACTGGTGCCAAGCATTTACGCCGAACGAGAAAGTGTGATTGCCGCGAGTCTTGGTCACATTGTCGACCAGCCCATAGGTCGTGCGCAGCTCGGCCGAAGGCTCGGTGTACCCGGTCTGGAATCCGGCATTGACGCTGAGCCCCTCGATATAGCAGCCAGGCTCTGAAACATTGATGTACCGCGATAGGCACATCGGCTTCCCTCCCGAGTCGTTCACCGTCGCCGAGCTGTGCGACGACATCTGCGTCCAGAACGCAGTAAAGGTATTGACCGTCGTCGGGTTGATCGTCCAGGTATGCCCAACGATGTTGTTGAAGTACTCCATCGGCTCGTTCATGATCTGGACGTACGCCGGCAGAATCAGCAGCGACAGGATGTTGCCGTTCACGTCGCCAGAGGGCTGCCGGAAGTAATCCGTAAACGAACGCACCGTCAGCCGCTGACTCTGGTTGATGTCGTAGTCTACGCGCCCCGTGTACTCGTTGAAGTTGTTAACGATCTTGCCCGTGGTGTAGTCGATCGCTCCGCTGGACGGGGTCTGGCCGACCGGAAGACCAGTTGTTGCAATGGCGAGTGCTGCTGTGTTCAGGCGACTTGACGGGATCATATTGCCTGGGAAGCAGCCGGGCCCCGGGGTTCCGGTCGAAGCGCACGCCAGACCCATAGCCGTGAGCTGGGGATCGGCGATGTTTGTCGGCACCGCGCCGAAGTTGCCGTTCAGCATCGCTGCCGTCGGCGTGTACGCGACGTTCGCCGTACCATTTGCAACCGAGCGCGTGCCCTGGTAGTTAAAGAAGAAGTAGGCCTTGTCGCGCTTGATGGGGCCGCCGATCTCGCCGCCAAACTGGTTTCGCTTGAGCGTGTCGACGGAGTGGCTGAAATAGTCCGAGGCGTTCAGGTCATTGTTACGAATAAACTCAAACAGCGCGCCGTGGAACTTGTTATCGCCTGATCGGGTTTGGATGCTCACCACCGCACCCGGCGAGAATCCATACCGCGCGTCGAAGTTATTCGAAATTACCCGGAACTCCTGCGTCGCATCGGCGTTAGGAAACGGCGCCGCCAGCTGCAGGTAGTTATCCATGTTCGGTACGCCGTCCAGCAGGTAGTAGGTACTGCCCTGGCGCCCGCCATCAGCCGAGGCACCTGTCTCGGTCGGGAACGAGAAGCCGCTCTGCAAGTACCCGGCGCCCGAGTTCAGCACATTCGTCGTGCCCGGTGACAGCAGCACCAGGCTCGAGGGGTCGCGCCCATTGAGCGGCAACTGCGTGATGGCGGCGGCGTCGACGACCTGGCTCAGCTCGGCTGAGACGGTGTTGATGACAGCAGCGTCTGCGGTCACGGTGATGGTGTCGCCCTCGGTACCGACCTGTAGCGCAACGTTTGCCGTTGCCTGCTCGCCGATTGTCAGCGTAATGCCTTGCTGCACAAATTTGCGGAAGCCGTCACGGACTACCGTCAGCTCATACTGGCCCGGCGGCAGGGAGGTTGCTGTGTAGTTACCGCTGCCATTGGAATCGATCGCTTGTTCCAGCCCCGTCCCAACGTTATGGATCAGGATGTGCGCGCCTGGAACCTCGGCGCCGGTAGCGTCGGTCACCTCGCCAGTCAGTGTGGCGCCGGTGCCTTGCGCAAAGAGCGCCGTGGGGATCAGTAGACCACCCAAAGCGAGCATGCGATATAGGTTACGGCCGCTCGAGCAAGAGCCTGTGCCGGGTTGTTTTAAGTTGGAACTCATGGTGCCTCCTAATGGTGTACAAACTTGTGCGTTGCATGACCTGCGTACCGGCAAGCGAGTGTTCATCGTTCTGCCGGCACAACCAGCTGCAACTGGTATTGAGGAACGATCGTGATCGAACCGGGCTCATCTGTCTGGCCCGTCTTCGCAATGGCTGCCTGCCCCTGTGCAGGCAGGTAGACAGAGGCGTCGGCTCGCATCGGTAAGACTTGAAGCTCGAGTGGTGGGAGCGCCCCGCCCTGGGTGTAGCGATCGAGGCCTACGAGCCATGGCTCGCCGTTGAAGAAGTCATCGGCGAGCAGACTCTTTCCGGTTCGTAGACGAGCCTCGTC
>CAZZYO010000149.1:0-8075 GCA_964658255.1 Candidatus Babeliales bacterium | reverse complement strand
CTTTTTCGTGCCGGGAAGTCCCTTTTGGCGTGCCGGGAAGTCCCCTTCGTTTCACCTGTTTTAGACACCGCTCTGTGGAACAAATCTGTTCAAGCGTGCCGGGAAGTCCCCTTGCCGAACTTTTGTTTTAAATGGGTTACGGACTAGCTGATCTGTCGAGCAGCGGCACCTTTGGCTAAAAGATACCGGCCTCTCAATGGAGGCCCGACCATAAGGCCGGTTTTCAAAGCCTCGGCTTGCAACTCCGGCCAGATGATCCGCAAAGCGGCGATGGCTTCGGCAAACCGCACCTTGATCCGGCGGCTCGTTTTATCGTCTTGCCAGAGCTGCATTCGCAGATACTCCCACTTGATAAGGCTGGACTTGTTGGCTGCATAGCAGCGCCAGTGAAGCCATAGCATGAGGTCCTGGAGCTGCGATTTGTTGCGCGTTGTCCTGATGATCGCGGCCGGTGTAGGAACGTGATGCCGCTTAAGGTCAGCGAAGAAAGCTGGGTCAATCTCCACTCCGAAGACAACATCCGAACCAATTGGCAGTAGAGATTGCCCTCTCTGCTCGGCCCGTACATCGACGCTGGTAGGTAGATGAGAGTGGCGGATAACGGGCATCAGGTCGGCAGTCGTTCCGTATTGAGTCGTGCGTTCGACTCCAATCGTCAGGCTGCGGATTCTGAGGAAACGCTGGCGGAGATCCCGCCTGTTTTTTCCGCCCTGAGCCATGTTCATCATCTGGAGAAACTCGGTCGCCGTCTCCCAGCTGACGAACCTGGAATCATTCTTTACCGCTTTATCAAAGAGAAAGTGCAACAGACTGCGATCGCTTCCATACGGCATACCGGCTTTGAGCCCGGTGCTGAAGGTGACATCAACCACGCTGCCATCGGCGAGCCTGGCTGACCTGGTGATCTTGGTCTGATCGGTCTTGTCATAGGGCAATCCGCAAAGGATGAGGGCCTGGGCGACCTGGAATATTTCTTCTTCGCCTCCATTCGCATCCCTGTCGATGCGAACCTTGGCGAGGGCTGCGGCCTGTCGGGTTTTGCTGAGATGGTCTTCGACTTTACGGTTACGGAGCTTTTTAGAAGGTGAAGGTTTGCTAGGTTTCAGAGCCTCCGGGTGGCGAGCTAAGAACTCCTGTACTTCCTGTTCGAGCCGAACCTTTTCGGCCTCCAATCTTGCAAAGACTTCCCGGTAATGCTGCTCTTCCTCCTGCTTCAGTCGATGGGCATTCGCCACTTCATCGGATCTCCGCTGCTCTGCAGCGGGATCGCTTGAAGGTACAACGAGCTTTTGAGACTTCCTTGTCATCGCGGAACCAAATTGAAGCAGAATATGGAGTTATGCAGAACTGGAGAACTTCAGTACTTAAGAACTTAAGAACTGAGGTACTGTTCGAGGAGAGATTCAATCAGCTCCGACAATTCCCTGCCCCCGCTGTCTTCCCATTTACGGGCGGCCGCAGTTTTCGTTTTGCGGCGAACGTAAACCTTGAGTTGCATGAAGTCTGGGTTGGTGTACTTTGCTGCGGTGCCAGGAGTGGGGCCGCTTTTATGCGATGTTCGCTGCTTTGACTTCTCCAGTGACGCAGTTTCAGCGCTATGTTGAGACGTTTCCGCATTTAGCGGCCTCGGTGCAAGTGAGCTGGCTAAACTCATGCTCGTATCTCCTTCCCTGCTGCTTTGTAGGCTTCCCAGGCCCTATGCGCGTTCCGGTCCTTGGTTTGGTTGACGATCTCGCCGGCAGCCGCCGCTTTCGCAAAGGCTTTAAGCATGGGGATCTCGGAGGTCAGAATTTCGACATTCATCTGCAGGAGCAATCCACGCAACTCCGCCGTTTCTTTGGCGGCATCTGGGGGAACCCTGGTGAGCAGGACTCGTAATTTATCCGGTCCATGCTCCCGGATCGCTCTGATGGTTTGGCCGAGCCCGTCAGTATCGAGACTAGCGGGAACGGATGGGATGAGGATGAGGTCGCACGTGGCGTAAGCGGCACGGAGATCTTCGGCAGTCTGGCGCTGCCCTGTGTCGATCACAGTATGCGTAAAGTCGGGCATGAGTTGCGCGGCTTCCTGGACGGGCGCAACGCGGAAAGGGAAGCCTGCTCCTCGCTGGCTCCAGTTGATCGCGTTCCGGGTATCGTCACCATCAAGCAACAAAGTTGACCCTAGAGTTTGGAAATAGGCCGCGAGATGAACGGCAGTCGTGGTCTTTCCAACTCCCCCTTTGTGGCTGACTACGGCCAGAATCACGCTGCACTCCTTAAAAAACTGAGGTACTCCGGTACTTAGCAACTCCAGTACTAATGAACTTAGGTACTGGAGTTCTCATTGTCAATGGGATCAGTGTTCAAGGTGCCTTTGTGAATACCATGCCATTGGCATACACTCACATTATGCAAACGGTCGTCGAGACGCTGACGTACCTCAAAGCAGCCTCGGCTCTTTTCACGGAAGCGGAGCGGGCAGACATTGTCTCGGCCATCGCCTCAGACCCCGAAGCAGGCGACCTCATGTCGGGGACCGGGGGCTATCGCAAACGGCGGTTCGGACGGGCCGGAATAGGCAAACGCGGCGGCGCACGAGTCGTATACCTCTACGGCGGTGAAGACTTTCCCATCTTCCTTATCACCGTGTATGCGAAGGCGGAAAAGGGCAACCTGAGCAAGGCCGAACAAAACGCTCTCGCGAAAATGGCTAAGAGCTTCTTCGCGGACTATGGGAGAAACGCATGAGCAAACTGTTTGAAGAGATGGCGCAAGGCACAGCGGAGGCCCGCGCCTATATGGAAGGGGAGCGGAAAGGCTATAAAGTCACGCTGCCGGAATCCATCGACGTGCGTGGGATCAGAACCCGGCTCCACTTTAGCCAGGGCCGCTTTGCGGATGCTTTCGGCTTGTCGGTAGACGCGGTGCGCCATTGGGAGTCGGGCCGTCGAAATCCGGAAGCGGCGGCACGGGCGCTTCTTATGGTGATCGCTCACGATCCGCAGCTCGTGATGCAGGCATTGGCCCAACCTCAGTCCTCAATACCGGCTCGGACCAGGGCAGGGAAGGGGCTTACAAAAAGCGGCAGAGCAAAAAAATCCTCTGCAGCCTGATCAGAACTTCGATGTTGCCGCAAACACCGACTTTCCGGGCAGATCGCCAATATAGAGTTGGAAGAATGTGGAAGTTGTGGCCCCGCAAGCCGAGTTATCCAAAAGCCGCAGAAAGCGAAGTGAGCGGCGTCAGCATCGTTCTCCTCCAGAAACATTTTGAGAGCTTCACGACGGAACAGCTTACGAACGCTATGAAGAAAGGTTGGAGGCGCGATCCTGACCCGGTGACGTTCTTCGCGAGCTCTGTGGGTGATGGAGAAGGTGCAGTTATCAAACTGAACGGAATGTTCATCACGATGCAGTTCTTTGACCATCGGCTGGATACATCCGCGCTCGGCGAGCAGGAGTTGCCACAATGGGCTACCCACCAGGCCTATGCCTCCATCACCTACGCGTGTCCCGGGGGAATACCGGCCGGAGCAGTTCGAGATCAGTTTTACGGGTTCTTTGGGCTGCTCTGCGCTGAACTGATGGGCCAGAACGTTCTAGGTCTGTTCTTTACTGAAGAGCTTGTGCTGCTTCGCAATCAGCCCTGGATACTGCAAGAGCTTCGCTCTGGGAATAGCATTAACCCCGCTGAATTGGCCGCAAAATGCCTCTGAACGCAAAACGGCATTTGCGGAAACTACGTCTCAAGCGTCTCCCGGACGCCTTAAGGCACCTGTTACATTCTTTCTACGGACGTAGAAGAAACGTAACAGAGGGCTAAGGCGATGGCGAAAAGCAGGTTTGTGAGCTACCTGAGGGTCTCAACCGCACGGCAGGGAACTAGCGGCCTGGGCCTCGAAGCGCAGCGCGCCGCCGTCGCCGGATTTCTCAATGGTGGCGATTGGACCCTGGTGGAAGAGGTCCTCGAAGTCGAGAGCGGAAAGCGCAATGATCGCCCTGCCCTCGCTACCGCCCTCAAGCTCTGCCGAAAGCATCGAGCTACCCTGGTGATCGCCAAGCTGGACCGTCTCGCCCGCAACGTCGCCTTCATCTCGAACCTTATGGAGTCCGGCGTTGAGTTCGTGGCCGTCGATATGCCCCAGGCGAATCGGTTCGTGGTCCACATCCTGGCCGCAGTAGCTGAGCAAGAAGCGGAGGCCATCTCGAAGAGAACCAAGGCAGCCCTCGCAGCCGCAAAAGCGCGGGGAACGAAGCTCGGCGGCCGCCGCGTCTCGGCTGAGCGCTTTGCGGAGATCGGAGTTGCAGCCCGCCAGGTGCGTACCCAGAGAGTGAGCCAGGTTCGCTCGGAACTCCTTCCGACGATCACAGCCATACAAGCCACCGGCGCAAGCTCGCTCCGCGCGATCGCGGCAGAACTCAATGCTCGCGAGATCCCAACGCCTCGAAGACTTGGGGAATGGTCTGCGGTCCAGGTCCAGAGGGTGATGGAAAGACGCGCTTAGGGGTGCGGTCACTTAACCCTCTGTCACCAGATTGCTGTGACTCCGTTGTTCTTTACCGCCTCGCATATATAAGCAGCGTTATGCTCAACGTCATCTCCTCCAATGCGGGGCCGCTCGGTACCAAGTCCAAGCTCAAAGGGCTGAGTCGTCAGTCTTGGATGAAAGTCGACGCGAAGCCTCCAGTAATCCGACCCGCTTTGAACGCCCGCTGCAGGCATCAAGAACTGCACGGTCCGGCATTTGGGAGAGGTTTGGAAGGCAGCTGAGAGGCCTTTAGCAAAAGTCTGTTCTCCGTCTCTCGCTTCTCGTTCACAGGATGCCTTCCTGTCGGGGCTGCATACAAGGTTCTTTAAGGCTGCGGCGCTTGACCAAGCTTCGTCGTAGACGATGGTGCGGTGCCGTGACTCAGTTGAACACCCGGCTAACGATAGGACAGCGATTGCACAGGCCAGGAATAGACGGCCTATCGGCTTCTTGCTCGTAGACGCAACGTCGAACTCCAATTGAGTACGCTCCCGCTGACCAGTGTAAGCATCTTCCCACAAGCCGCGCGCAATCCGGACAGAGACCGACGCACGCGTGTACGCAGCTAAAACGTCCGTTTCAGGAGTAACAAGACGATCCTGACGCCGTAGAAGGGGACCTTTCAGTGAGTACACGCGCTAAAGCAACAGTAGCAACCTCAGCGTCTTGAAAGCGAAACCGTTCTAGGGCGTTTCGGAATGGAAACACAACTGGTCCCCGGCATCATCCTCCAATCCTTTCCGTCCCATGGGCCACTCTGCGTTAACGGTTGAACATCCATGACGCGCCCGTTCAATCTCGCCAGCGAAGAGTGCGGACAGCAGCCCGCCAAAGACTCGGGGCTGTCCAGTCGCAGAATACTTGGCCCTTGGGAAGAGACGAGGATTGCTTTGCCATAGGTCTGGATTACGCTCGGAGATCTCTTCAAGTGTGGTGCGTAGCGAAGTAAGCCAGGAATGGCATGTAAGTCCTCCCACCCGCTAAACGCCTCAGGACTCGTCTGAACGATGTGTAGACAGGAGAAGCGAGCTTCCTCCACTTGCCTCCTCCAGGTGCCGACGAAAGGAGACATCTTTTCTAAAGATTGATCCGTTCGCGTCAGAACCACTTGCCTGTCAAAAGCCTTTCGATGGAGGCGGCCTGACCAGCCGTCTTCCGCCGATCTTACAAGATCAAGATCTGCCCACCCCACATGCAGAGCAAGCCGCCCATCCTCATAACGCACGCTTCCTCCTTGAGGAGAGTCGGAGAAGAAGTTCTCATCCCCTAACTTGATCGTCGAAGAGGAGCGATGAAACACGCCTACCTGTAGAGCTTGCCAAGCCTCAGGCCCTCCTTTTGACGTTCGGACGTCATCGGAGAGAGACGTCGTAAGGGTTAGCTCTATACCAACTGCGCCTCCCTGACCGTCATCGATTTGCCAAGCTCCCGAGAGTGACTCTGGATTGATGATCGCTTTGCCACTATAAAAGCTTCGGTAAAACCCTGGATCAACTTGAGATTGTGGCAAAGTTTTAGAGCCAGAAGTGCCGCTCCGACTGCATCCCCCCATCCAAATGAAAAGGATTACAGCTACAAGCCGCTCTGTCTGGATCGATAGCGCCATCTCTTGTTAGACACCACCTGACGCAGGCCTGTTCCTTTGCGAAGTCTGGATGTATAGACCCTAGTCGCTACCTACGACAACTCCGGTTATCAGGGGGATTGCCAAAACGCCGTTTGGCGGGAACACCGGCATCAGATGGACCAAAAGGTTCAAGATGGAGATCATTTCGGTAGCGCAGTGATGTGCCAAAATACAGCGGCATTACTTTGTTCGCGGTCAATGAGACCTGGCTGAGGCATAGACTGGACGCCATGAAAGTAGTTTGGCTGAGTTGGATTTGTTTGCTCGCGTCCGCTCTTGCACTGTCCGCCACGGCCACAGGCAACGCGCAAAACACGCCTTCCGTAGCCGCGCCGCCGCCCGAGTCGGTCGCCACGCAGCCCCCTCCTCTCTGCAATCCTGCATCTCTCGATGCAACGTTCACCTTCGCCAACATCCCTGCTGGCGAGCAAACGGTCTCTTTGCATTTCCAGAACCAAGGCAGCACAGCCTGCCGTATCGAAGGCCAGGCAGGTGCCTCCTTCGCGGTCGACGGACACAGTATGGCTATCGAGAATTGCTGGCTGTGTGACCAGCATGACAGGCCGTTGCCCTACCCGGAGCGACAGACCATAGACCAAGCCCTGCTGGCACCAGGCGAACGCGCCGCCGTTGATCTGCACTGGGCCACGACCGGATCGTCGTGTCAATGGGCCGATTGGGCCGACTTTGTTGTTCAATGGGCGCTCCCGCCAACCGGCTATCTGTTCATCCCCTCAGGCTGGCCTCTTCGCATTTGCTCGTCAGTCAGAAGCTCCGGCTACCGCCTGGGAGCGGGCTTGCCATCGATCGCTACGGTCATCGACGGAGCCTTGCGAATCTCTGTCCTGCCCAACCCCGTCTATAGCGACGAGCGGGCGACGCTGCATATAGAACGAACGGATCAGACAGCCCCAGCTGGAGAGACCACTGGTTGCGCAAACCTCTACACGGTACGGCACGGACCTGAGATTGGCACGCGACTCGACCCGCTGACCACGAAGGTGTCATATCCCATCGCTTCGTTCACACCGGAACAGATTCGGGAGGATCAGGAGCGAGCGTGGCCGTCATGGAAGAGGGATCGAATGCGAACCTGCGACGTGGGAGCTGGCTGGACAATCGTCGATGCCGAAATCAGCGCCTCCGATCTTGCCCAGGTAACTCACATTGAGTGGCGTACCGCCCTTGCGCAGCCAACCTTTCTGACTGCGGCCACGAAGTTCACCGTTCTGGGCGTCGATACCCTCCCGCCCAATTGGGGCGAGTCGGCTGCCGGTATCCGAGCCGGTCTATCAGTCGACCACCCCACCTTTATCGAGGGTGAAAAGATCCCGCTCCACCTGCGTTGGGAGAACGTAGACGCGACCGAGCCGCTGGGGCAAGGCGAGTGTGCCGAACCAAGGCCGATACTAGAGATCCAGGATTTCGAACATAATGTACTGCGGACGATTCCTATGGAACCAATGTGTATGGGCCACGGCTGGGGACCTTTTGGAATTGACCACGGAAAGCCGCAGCGAGCGTTTTACGAACTTACGACGACAGAGCTGCCACACCCCGGCGTGTATTACCTAGTCAGCGTCTGGTCGCCCCATGTCCTTTACGGCGAGGCTGAACCATCGCGCAGGAGGGCGGGCAAGTTTGGCGGTGTATATTCGACCGCACGCTCACTACGAGTCCGTGTCGAGATAGTGGCGAAGCGTAACCCATAGTTCAAGGTGCAACTAAACGACTTTGCATTGCAGCCGTCGCCCTCTCAGCCTTTTCCCTGCGAACACGATGAAGACGAATCAGTAGTTTCGACCTGCACGCAAAAGTCGGGTTTTCGGCAACTTCAAATTTCTCCCCGTCGTCGTGGCTGTGGTTTTGTGGGACGCGAGCTTCATCCGCGTTCCAAGCGCTTGCGCGTCAAATCCATAGCCTGCCTTTAGTGCTGCCC
>CAZZYO010000148.1:0-8171 GCA_964658255.1 Candidatus Babeliales bacterium | reverse complement strand
GAGGCATTGTTGTTTCCTCCGGATGGCGGGAAGCGCTCGGACCCCCAGGTGTTCCCCTGGGGTGCGCCGTGAACGCAAGGTGTGGACACGCATGGTCGAACACGTCTTTGCACCCCCGGGATGTACAGTCTCATCTGTACCACCCCAGCCCGCCACGGTATACTCATGGATGTGACCTCAACCGTTCAGATCACCCTTGACGCCCCGCGTAAGGCGGCGCTCCCCGGCGAGCCGTCGAAGCGAGTGCTGCTGCTCAAGCCGCGCGGCTTTTGCGCAGGCGTTGTCCGCGCAATCGACATCGTCAACATTGCGCTTGAGACCTTTGGCGCGCCGATCTATGTCCGTAAGGAGATCGTTCATAACAGCTTCGTGGTGAACGAGCTGGCCGGCAAAGGCGCGATCTTTGTCGACGATATCGACCAGGTGCCCGAAGGCATGCGCGTGATTTACTCCGCGCACGGAGTCTCGCCCGCTGTACGCGAAAGCTCGAAGCTGCGCGGTCTGAAGGTCATCGACGCGACCTGCCCGCTCGTGACCAAGGTGCACGTTGAGGCGATCAAGTTTGCCAAGCAGGGCTACTCGCTGGTGCTGATCGGTCATCGCGACCACGATGAGATAGAAGGCACGCTGGGGGAAGCGCCGGATGTAACTCAGGTCGTGTCCTCTGTTGAGGAGGTACAAGCGCTGACGGTCCCTGATCCTGACCGCGTTGCTTATCTCACGCAGACCACGCTGTCGCTTGATGAGGCGCGGGACATCATCCAGGCGCTCAAGGAAAAGTTCCCGAATATTGCTGGGCCGCACTCGCAGGATATCTGCTACGCCACCGAAAACCGCCAGGTAGCGGTGAAGAATGTCGCGCACCAGGCAGACCTGGTACTCGTCGTAGGTTCGACGAACAGTTCCAACTCCAATCGGCTGGTCGAGGTTTCGCAGAATCTCGGTACCAACAGCTACCTGATTGACAAGGCGGAGGATATCCGTCCGGAGTGGCTGGAGAATGTTGGTTCTGTCGCGATCACGGCAGGTGCCTCGGCGCCTGAGGTGCTGGTACAGGGCGTCGTTGCTTTCCTGAGCGAGCGAGGCTTTGGCGATGTAGACGAGGTGGAAGTGATGCCGGAGAATGTTCGCTTTGGCCTGCCACCTGAGATAGCGCAGGCTGCGAGCGTTTCGGCAGCGCAGGCTTGACGCCGGGCAGAACCAGGGTGAGTACTATCATCGGCCTGTATACACGCGAATCCATTGAGCCCGGCGCGACCTGCCGGGCGTCTAAGTTAGAACAGGATTTGGTAG
The DNA here is from genome assembly GCA_964658255.1 of Candidatus Babeliales bacterium. GTDB lineage: Bacteria > Acidobacteriota > Terriglobia > Terriglobales > Acidobacteriaceae > EB88. Next base: position 6,878 of record CAZZYO010000148.1, on the reverse strand, counting down.
AACCGGCATGAGCGCGACACCGTTGTACTCGCAACCCGGCTCGTCTGACGACAAAGCTCGAGCTGCCACCGGGCGCCTCAAGTTCGGCCGCCTGGACGTCGCGCTGGAGGCGGTGCAAGGAGCCATCGATCGTGTTCGCGATCTGATCTTCTCCAGGCAACATCCGGAGGGGTACTGGTGCGGCGAGCTCGAAGCCGATGCCATGCTCGAAGCGGACTACATCTTCATTCACACCCTGCTTGGCAGCGGTGACCCCGGGCGGATGCAGCGTGCGCTGGCAGAGATGCTGCGCTACCAGAACGAGGATGGTGGCTGGTCGATCTATCCCGGCGGCCCGTCCAACATCTCGCTCGCCGTCAAGTGCTACTTCGCCTGCAAGCTGATGGGGCACGCGCTAGACCAGCCGCACATGGCAAAAGCCCGTGCGTGGATCCTGTCGAACGGCGGCGTGGTCGAATGCAACACCTTTACCAAGATCTACCTTTGCACCCTTGGGCAGTATGACTGGGACGCGGTGCCGGCAGTGCCGCCCGAGATCGTGCTCGCGCCGAACTGGTTTTACTTCAACATCTACGAGATCAGCGCTTGGTCGCGCGCGATCCTGGTACCGCTGTCGATCGTCTACGCAAAGAAGGCGTTCAAGAAGATCGCGCCGGAGCAGGGCATCGATGAGCTTTTCGTCGGGGGACGCGAAAACTCAAACCTGCACCTGCACTGGGACCGCAAGCGCACGTTCTCCTGGCGCAATTTCTTCCTGTTCCTGGACCGGGTCGTGCACCTCGCCGAGCGGGTTCACATCCGACCGCTGCGTACGATCGCTCTCAAAAAAGCTGAGAAGTGGATGCTTGCGCGGCTCGAGATGTCCGACGGTTTGGGGGCCATCTACCCGGCCATGCTCAATGCAATGATCGCCCTGCGATGGCTCGGGTACTCGCTTGACGATCCGCAGATGATCCGCGCGATGGATGAGTTCGAGAAGCTCGGCATTGATGAGCCGGAGGGAACTGCCGACTACCCTGCGCCGACCTTCCGCATGCAGCCCTGCATGTCGCCGGTCTGGGATACGGCGCAGGCCGTGTTCGCCCTCGGCGAGGCCGGCGTAGATCGCCACGATCCGCGCATGCTCAGGGCTGCCGACTGGATGCTCTCAAAAGAAGTGCGCCACAAGGGAGACTGGGCGGAAAAGGTTCGCCATACTCAGCCGGGTGGCTGGTATTTCGAGTTCAACAATGAGTTCTATCCTGACGTGGACGACACGGCGCAGGTGCTGCTGGCATTGAACAAGGTCGACAACCCGCGCGAACGCTACCAGTATGACGTCTCGCACCGGGCCATTGACTGGATGTTCGCGATGCAGTGTCGCAATGGTGGCTGGGCGAGCTTCGACAAAGACAACACCAAGATGATCTTCCAGTACATCCCGTTCGCCGATCACAACGCGATGCTTGATCCGCCGACGGTCGACATCACCGGGCGCATCCTCGAGACGCTATCAACCTATGGCTACACCCGGGCAGATAAGCGCATCGAGCGTGCGATCAAGTTCATCTATGCGGAGCAGGAGCCGGATGGCAGCTGGTTTGGTCGCTGGGGCGTCAATTACCTGTACGGCACGTTTCTGGTTCTACGCGGGTTAGAGGCGATCGGCGTGTGGAACCATGAGCCGCAGATCCAGCAGGCAGCCGAGTGGATCCGCATGGTTCAAAACGCGGATGGTGGCTGGGGAGAGTCGCTCGAAAGCTACGACAAGCCAGAGACTCGCGGAGTAGGCGTCAGCACACCTTCGCAGACAGCATGGGGCATCCTCGGGCTGCTTTCGGCCGGCGACAACCGCTCGGATTCCGTCGCCAAGGGAGTACGCTGGCTGCTGGAGCGGCAGAAGACAAACGGCTCCTGGGATGAGTCGACCGGCGAAGGGCGGCACAAGCAGGCCATCTACACAGGAACAGGTTTTCCGAGGGTTTTTTACCTCGCGTACCATCTTTACAGGGACTACTTCCCGCTGCTGGCGCTGACTGCCTACAAGCGCGCTATCGAGCGGGAGGCAGCATGAGTGAAGCAGCGAGATTCACGTTGCGCCCCGAACAGGACAAAGGCACACATCGCCACTCGAAACATGTAAGAACTGAGACCTGATGCAGCGCGGTACAAAGCGGCAGCAAAGGCGGCAAGACCCGCAACAACACTGAGGACCGAGACTATGGCAGTACCTGTATCCCAGGCCTGGACAGTGGCCACCTACATCCTCAAGCAGAAGTGGTCAGGCAAGAAGCGCTTCCCGCTGGTCACGATGCTGGAGCCTCTCTTTCGCTGCAACCTGGCCTGCGCGGGTTGCGGCAAGATCCAGTACCCGGCGCACATCCTCAAGCAGGAGCTTAGCCCGGAGGAGTGCTTCCGTGCGGTCGAAGAGGCGGGCACCCCGATGGTCTCCATTCCTGGGGGCGAACCACTTCTCCATCCGAAGATCGATGAGATTGTCGCTGGCCTGGTTGAGCGCAAGAAGTATGTGTACATGTGCACCAACGCGCTGCTTCTGAAAGAAAAGCTGCACCTCTTCAAGCCGTCCAAGTACCTTTCCTTCTCCGTCCACCTCGACGGTCAGCGCGAGCACCACGACTTCTCGGTTTGTCGCGAAGGCGGCTACGACATTGCGCTCGACGGTATCAAGGCTGCCGTTGCAGCAGGCTTCCGAGTGACCACCAACACGACCCTGTTTGACGGTGCTGATCCGAACTCGGTTCGCGCCTTCTTTGACGAGCTGATGGAGGTTGGCGTCGAAGGCATGATGGTCGCTCCGGGCTACACCTATGACAAGGCGCCCGACCAGAAACACTTCCTTGGCCGCGCTCGTTCCCGCCGCCTTTTTCGGGCGATCTTATCAAACCGCAAGAAGACCTGGAAGTTCAACGCCTCGCCCATGTACATGGAGTTCCTGATGGGCAAGCGTGAGTTTACCTGCACCCCCTGGGGCATGCCGGCCTACTCGGTCTTTGGCTGGCAAAAGCCCTGCTACCTGCTGCAGGACGGGTACGCCGACACATTTCAGGAACTGATCGAGACCACCAATTGGGCCAGTTATGGGACTGAATCCGGCAATCCCAAGTGCGCCAACTGCATGGTTCATTCCGGCTACGAGGCTTCGGGCGCCTACTACACCTTCTCTTCCTGGAAAGGGTTTGCAGAGACCGCGCTTGCAACTCTCTTCAGCAAGTACGAAGACCGTGGCGCAATCGATCTGCTCAACCAGCCTGCACCACACGCGCACACGCCGCTGGTGCAGATCGCGAGCAAGGTGAGCATCGAAGAGCGCCAGGGGACGACTGCATGACGACTACCGGCGCCGAAAACGTCACCGGGATGCATATGGACGAACATGTGGCGCCGGACCAGCTCGAGATTGCCGCGGGCCGCGAACGTGAGCAGCTGGAGGGTTGGGTGCCCTCCCTTGCGACCGCAGAAGAGAAGCGCGTGGCGTTTGAGAAAGCGTTTGACTATCGCGGCGACGTGACCCTGACCTTGACCGATGGCCGCCAGGTGGCCGGGTACGTCTTTGACCGGCGCACTGGCCAGACGTTGGACGATTCGGCCGTGCGCATTATCCCGGCGGCAGAGCGAACCAAGGTCACCATCGCCTACAGCCAAATCGCAGCCATCGCTTTTACCGGCCGCGACACGGCTGCGGGCAAGAGTTTTGAGGCATGGGTGAAGAAGTACAACGAGAAGAAGGCTGCCGGCGAGAAGAACATCGCGATTGTGCCCGAGTCGCTGGAGTAACATGCGGGTCTGGTCTACTCGTCGCCTGTAGCAAAGCTAAATTTGCGGTGAGTGGTCGACGCTTGTCTATACCCCGTTTCAGGAACACAGTTCGCTGATATGACTCTCCCCTTCCAACTTACTGCAAGTGCAGGCTCGCCTGAGCAGGATGGTTCAGTTATGCCTGAGGCCGCCCAGCAGGGCCGAGAGACTTGCCTTACGATCGCGATCAACCACCAGGAACGTGTCTGTAGTGGTGAGCGCAAGAAGCTCCGCGATCTTCGGTGAGACGCCGCACAGGCGCACGAAGCCTTGCTTTTCCTGTGCGCGAGCATGCGTGCGCACGACCAAGCCGAGCCCAGAGCTGTCGAGGTACGTGACCCGGGTAAGGTCGAGCAGCAGGCGCGCGTGGCCTCGCTCGATAAGGTCGCTCACTTTGTCTTCCAGGGTGCGCAGGTTAGACCCGAGAATCAGTGAACCGGTCAGGGTCACCACAGCGCTGTGCGCGTTCAATTCCTCGACCTCCATAGCAAGCGGCATGCCGGTTACGTTAGCACGTTCGAGGCGTTTCAAGCAGCCGCCCCCGAACTCTCTGGCCGCCGTAGTCAGTCGCTTCTGCAGGTGGCTAGAATGGGCTCGCACCATAGAACCGTAGATTCCGCACCACAGAACCATCGACATGGGGCCTTCATGATCAATCGCCGCACCTTTGTGGCAGGCGCAGCCGTACTCGCCGCCTCTGCTGCCTCAGACGCCCTCGAAGGCAAGCACTCGGCGTCGAGCCAGGCTGCGAGCGAGGCCGCCGGCACTGCCGACGCGCTCACGCCAGCGCTTCGAGAGAAGTTAAGCCACGACACCCTGCGCCCCCAGTTCCACCTGCTGCCGCGATCGAACTGGATGAACGACCCCTGCGCGCCCCGCTACCATCGCGGCGAGTACCACGTCTTCTTCCAGTACAACCCAGGCGCTGCGGTCTGGGGCAACATGCATTGGGCGCACGCGACGAGCCCGGACCTGGTGCACTGGAAGCACCAGCCAGTAGCGCTCGCGCCTGCCGCCGGTTCCTATGACGCGCATGGCTGCTTTACTGGCAGCGTGTTGCCTGGCATGGCGACCCCGTCCATCCTTTATACGGGCACCACCAAATGCGCGCCGGCACAGGAGACGATACGCGGCGAAGGATTGCTGGAGGTGCAGTGCCTTGCAGCCTCGTCTGACCCAGAACTAAAGACCTGGCACAAACTCGATGCGCCGGTGATCGCAACCCCGCCACCAGGATTCAAGGTCACCGGATTTCGCGATCCCTGCCCATGGAAGGATGGGGACAGCTGGTACCTGATCGTGGGCTCGGGGCTCGAGAAGGTAGGCGGCTGCGTGCTGCTCTACCGGTCCAGGGATGGACGCGCGTGGGAGTACCTGCACCCTCTGGCGCAAGGTGTCTGGAATGGCGGCGCGCAAAGCAACCCGGTAGACACGGGGGAGATGTGGGAGTGCCCGGACTTCTTTCCGCTCGGCGGCAAGCACGTGCTGCTGTACTCGACCGAACGCAAAGTCTACTGGGAGGTTGGCACGCTCGATCCGCGAGAGCTGCGCTTCCACATGGAGAAGCGGGGGGAGCTTGACCGCGGAGCCTACTACGCGATGAAGAGCATGCTGGACCCCAGGGGCCGTCGGTTGCTGTGGGCGTGGGTTCCGGAGAAGCGGACCGATACCGCGCTGCTAGCGGCAGGCTGGGCCGGGTGCATAGCCCTGCCGAGGGTGCTCTCGATTGACGCTGATGGGGGGCTTCGCATGGAAGTACCGCCTGAGTTCGACGCGATCGTCGGGCCGCCAATGATGTGGACAGCGACAGGCGCCAACACGTCAACACTTAGCCAGAGACTCGCGACAATGCCGATCCAGGATCGCGCGGGTAAGCTGAGCTGCTCGTTTCGGGCGTCTGCTGACTGGGCCCTGGAATGGCGCTCAGGCGAGCAGCAGGTGCTGAAGCTCAAGTACAGCACGCAAACCCGTAGCCTGGAAGCAGGAGGCAAGACACTCGCAGCGCACCCGGGTGCCGATGGGATCTCGACGCTTCACGTATGGATGGATGGATCGGTGATCGAGATCTTCCTTGACGGGCGCGAGGCTGTCACGCTCCGGTACTACGGAGACACACCGGAGCCGATCCGGCTGCACCCTGAGGGAGCCGAAGGTGCATTGTCGCGGGTTGCCGTCTCTTCGGTCAGGCCGATCTCGAGCGACCGGTTGACGACCTAGCTGGTGCCGACCCAGTGACGAAGATGCATCGAGCAGCCTCGGTAGCTCATCGACTCTGTAGTACAGGTCTGTGCCGCGAAGGGCAAACTCATTTGTTAGTCTTAAAAAGACGAATGACCCTGCCTCGGCACTTTGCCCTAGGGAATCTTCCACCGGAAAGCTGGAACTAAGAATGTCTCTTCGCATCAACGATATCGCTCCTGACTTCACGGCAGACACAACACAGGGTACGATTCGCTTCCACGAGTGGCTCGGCGGTAGCTGGGCAGTGCTCTTCTCGCACCCCAAGGACTTTACGCCGGTCTGCACGACCGAGCTTGGCGCTGTTGCCTCACTCGAGTCGCAGTTTGCCGCCCGAGGAGCGAAGGTCATCGGCCTGTCGGTTGATCCGGTTGACCACCACCAGAGATGGCAGGCCGATATCGAAGAGGTGGGTGGGGCCAAGGTCAACTACCCGATGATCGGCGACCCGGAGCTCAAGATTGCCAAGCTTTACGACATGCTTGCAGCCGACGCCGGGGAGACGAGCGAAGGTCGCACGCCAGCCTTGAACGCTCCGGTGCGGACGGTATTTGTCATTGGACCAGACAAGCGGATCAAGCTGCACATGGCCTACCCGATGACCACCGGGCGGAACTTCGACGAGATCCTGCGGGTGCTTGACTCGATGCAACTGACCGCGGCGCACCGGGTTGCGACGCCCGCCAACTGGAAGCAGGGCGGCGAGGTCATCATCACCGGCGCTGTCTCCAACGAGGAGGCTGGTACCTTGTTCCCTGGCTTCAAGACGGTGAAGCCTTACCTGCGGACGACTGCCCAGCCAAAGTAGTCGATGCAGTTTAAGTTACAAAGCAAGAAGGCGCGGG
>CAZZYO010000147.1:0-8182 GCA_964658255.1 Candidatus Babeliales bacterium | reverse complement strand
ATGGCTTCAAGCGTCTCGTCCGAGTTGTCACTCTTTTGCAACAGCGCGACGCCCTCAATGGTGTCCGGGTTATCGAGCAGCTTGCCGTCTTGGTGGCGGATCGTGCGGCCAATCTGGCCAAGGCGGATCTTCGGTCCCTGGGTGACAGTGGCGATGTCCTTGACGCGAAGCGCCGTGCCGGTCAGCGTCTTCAACGGCGTTTGCTCGATATCGCCCACGTTGCGGAAGAGGCCGACCTCGCGCACGTTGATCTGCTGGGCCCCCTCCTCGATAAAGCTGCCACCGGCGTTCAGGTTGTTCGCTGCAAGCTGGGTTTCCACCTGCCCTATCGAAAGGCCATAGGCTACCAGCTTCTCAGGGTCGAGCTTGACCTGGTACTCGCGCGTGATGCCGCCGAAGCTCGAGACATCGACCACGCCCGGGACCGACTTGAACTGCTTTTCAAGCGTCCAGTCTTCGAGCGACTTGAGCTCCATGTTGTCGTAGGCAGGGTTGGTGCTTTCAAGCGTGTACCAGAAAATCTGTCCGACAGGGCTCCAGTCCGACCCGATCTGCGGCTGCAGTCCGGTAGGAAGCGCCACCTGCGACAGCCGTTCGAGTACTTTCTCGCGGTTCCAGTCGTTCACCGAAGAGTCGTCGAAGATCATGGTGACGCTGGAAAGCCCGGCAAGCGAGGTGGAGCGCAGATGCGCCATGTGCGGGATGCCGGCCATCTGGATTTCCAGTGGCACGGTCACCTGCTGCTCGACTTCTTCGGCCGCGCGACCCGGCCACTGGGTGATGACCGTCACGTAGTTGTTCGCCACATCCGGGTAGGCTTCCACCGGGAGATTGTGAAACGAGATCCCGCCCCAGACGAAGAGCAAGATCGCGATAATGAGCACGATAAAGCGATTGTTCAGTGCAAAATCAACGACGCCCCTAATCATGCCTTGGGACCCATGCCGCTGCCCTGCTCCCGGAGCCGATCATTGGGCCGCCGTGTTCTGCAGTTCGAGCGCGTTGCGCACCACCTGCTGCCCGGCTGCGAGGCCGGAGGTGACCTCCTGGGCGCCATCCGGCAGCATCGCGCCGCCGACGACACCGACCCGCTGGAACTGAGGCGCTCCGTTCTGCGCCGCGCCCATGGAGGGCACGTAGACCCAGTCCCGGTCATGCAGGTGCAGGATGGCGGTCGCCGGTACGGCCGCGTGCGTCTCCGGCCGCCGGCCATGCAGGGTCGCACTGGCAAACATACCGACCCGCATCAGGTAGTTGGGGTTCGCTACCTGGATACGCACCTTGCCGGTGCGAAGGGTGGGGTCAAGCACCGCGCCTACGTCGCCGATCGTCCCGGTGAGCGTGCGATCCGGGAAGGCCGACAGGTGTATGTCCGCTGTCTGGCCGGTATGTACCTGGGCAAGGTCGTTCTCATAAACGTCGCACAGGATCCACACATGCGACAGGTCGGCGATGACAAAGGCGTTGGGCGAGCCGGCCAGGCTTGCTCCCGCAGTCGAAGCTTCGGTGACATTTTGCTGGATCACGAAGCCCGAGGCCGGTGCGAGGACTTTCACGGTCTCGCCCGGGTGCTTCGGGTCCACACCGAGCACATGCAGCTGCTGCTCGGCAGCGCGCAGGTCGGCCAGCGCATCATCTTCAGCGTCCTGCGCGATTTCTACCTGCGACTTCGCGATGGCGCCCTTGGAGTAGAGAAGTTGATCGCGCTCGAGCACCGTGCGGGTGAGGCGCTCGTCGTTAATCGCCTTTAGGTACTGGTTGAATGCGTTGGCGACATCGGTGGACTGCACCTCCATTACCAGCTGACCTTTGTGCACGTAATCGCCCAGACGAACATGCGTCGCCACGACGCGACCATTGGCGATGGAGACGACCGGGATCTCGCGCGAGACGTCCGGCGCTACGGAGCCGGTGACATTCAAGGATGTGGTGGCCTGGTAGGCAACAGCCGGGACCAGCGTGAACTGTTCGGGATGATCCACATGTACCAGCGCTGGGTCGCCGACCGCAACCACCTGCGACGAGCCAGGCGGCGCCTCGGCTGCTGGATCAGCCGTCTTCTTGCCGCAGCCCAGGACGATCGCCGTACAGAGACACAGTCCGAGCGCAGGGTGGCGACGGTCCTTCCAACTGCCTTTCATCGAGACCCTCGCAACGATACGACTCCTCACAGAGTACAAAGCTGGTGATAAGAATGGGGCAAGAAGTTCGTAAGGAAACCGTAAAGAAGCCATTGGCCATGCGCGCCGGCATGCGCGAGCCATCCCAGACGATCAGCTACTACAAGGCCGGCGGACCCGCTCACGTGCCCTTGTCACAGGCCGCCAGGCTCAACCCCTTAGACGAGTCTGCCGCACCCTTTGGACGCGCGTGGACGCGCGCGATTCTCTCTAGGGTACCAGTGCGGGCGACTCGGAACCCGCATCGAAGCCGGTAGCGCACGCTCGGCACCGTGCAACGTTTGCGGTGCCACCTGCACTCGCCATCGTGAAACGCGCCGCGCAGCTTCCCTCGGTGAGGATAGAATGAGGGGTTGCTGCAGCTTAGCCCAGGCGGCGACACCACTTTTCTCCTCCGATGCGGGTTCTATGTAGCGGAGGTTCTTGAGGCATATGTCCGAACCCAATCTGGAAACGATCCAGGGCCGTGTGCTCCGAGTCATCGCGACGACCAAGCGTATTCCACTGGAAAACGTGCGTCCGGACAGCACGTTTGAAGAGCTTGGCGTGGACTCGCTCGACCGGCTCAACATCCTCTTCGACCTGGAGAGCGAGTTCGACATCGAGATCAACGACGAAGATGCCAAGCGCGTGTCGAACATCGATGAGATGGTGCAGGGCATCACGCTGCTGGTGGATGCGAAAGCTGCCGGGCTGCCGCCTGAAAGCCTGCTCGCTGCGACCCCGGCCGCGCACGGAGAGCCTGCCCCTGGTGCAAGCCCTGCTGCAGGCGCTGGTGCAAGCGCGGTGACCACAGAGCCGCCCGCGGAATCGACCGATGAGCAGGCGAGCCCGGGAAGTGTGGGCGCAAAGGCTTGATGCACCGAGTTGTAGTCACTGGTGTGGGGGTAATCAGTTCTCTGGGCCTGGACGCTCCAGCCTTTGCGGCCTCGCTTGCGGCAGGCGCCGAGGGCATCGGTCCGTTGACGGCGGTTGACGCAACCCAGCTGCGTTTTCGCAACGTGGCCGAGGTGCAGGGGTATCGGCCTGAGGCCTACTTCGAGTCCAAGGACTCAGGCTTTATGGATCGCTTCGCACAGTTTGCCGTCATCGCGGCGCGTGAGGCTGTACAGCAGGCGGGCGTCGAGTGGACACCGACACTTCGTGAGGAGTCCGCGATTGTGACCGGCTCGTGCATGGGCGGCCGCGGTGCCGAGGAGACCGGCTACTGGGAACTGTTCCACAATCACCGCACGCGCGTGCATCCCCTGACCATTCCGCTGGGGATGAGCAATGCCGGGGCCAGCCACATCTCGATGCAGTTCGGCGTGCAGGGCCCGTCCTACACGATCTCGACGGCGTGCGCTTCCTCCGCGCATGCGATCGGCCAGGCGTTCTGGATGGTGCGCTCGGGCGCCGCTCCGCTGGCCATCGCCGGGGGGAGCGAGGCGCCGCTGTTTCTGGGCGGACTGAAGGCGTGGGAGGCGATGCGCGTCGTCTCGAAAGATACCTGCCGACCGTTCTCGGGCGACCGGACTGGCCTGATTGTGGGTGAGGGTGGAGCGATGCTCGTGCTTGAGCCGCTCGAGGCGGCGCTCGCGCGCGGCGCACGGCCTCTGGCCGAGATCGTCGGCTTCGGCATGTCAGCTGACGCGAGCCACATCACGCAGCCAACCGTGGAGGGACCTGCGCGGGCCATGCGCATGGCGTTGCGCGACGGATCGCTCGCGCCGGAGCAGGTGGGCTACATCAACGCGCACGGCACCGCAACCGAGACCAACGACCGTATCGAGACTGCGGCCATCCGGGCGGTCTTCGGATCCCATGCGGATCGGCTCGCAGTCTCGTCGACCAAGTCCATGCATGCGCACACGCTGGGCGCGGCGGGAGCGCTGGAAGCGGTCGCCACGATCCAGGCGCTGCAAAGTGGAGTGCTGCCGCCGACGATCCACTACAACACGGCTGACCCGGCCTGCGACCTGGACGTGGTGCCGAACACCGCCCGACAGCAGCAGGTAGAGATCGCCATTTCAAACTCGTTCGCGTTTGGCGGTTTGAATGCCGTGCTGGCGTTCAAAGCGTTTGCCTGAGGAACCGTGCGTTGACTTCAGGCCTCTGACTTGAGAGCTGACTTACCGCTTCTGGACGCTTCCAGCCAGGCTACCGAGCGCGCGATCCCATCTTCAAGCGTGACCCTCGGCGCGTAGCCCAAGTCCTTCTGGGCAGCCTCGCTGGGGAACTCCTGGTTGCGCCCAAGCAGGTAAACAGCATGACGCGTAAGTAGTGGGCGTCCAGGCACTCGCAGGTAGCGGTGTGGCGCCTCCATGAGACCGGCTATCGCTATCCCCACAGTAAAGGGCAGGTCGATCCACGGTGCCGGCAGCCCCAGTGCCGCAGCCAGGCTGACGCAGTACTGCTTCCAGGTCTCGCCCTGCCGGCTCGAAAGGTTATACGCCTTCCCGGTTGCCTCAGGCGCCTGCGCTGCGGCGAGCATCGCCTCGCAGACGTCATCCACGTAGACAAAGCCGCCCGGTGTACCTCCGCCATCGACATAAGCCATGGTGCGCTCGCGCAGTAGTTTCGCGATGTCCGTGACGAAGGCTGTGCCGCGTGGACCATATATCGTCGCCGGGCGAAGGATCGTGACCGGCATCCCGTTTGCGCTTGCTTGCCAGGCAGCCTGCTCGCCCAGAATTTTGGTGTGATTGTAGGGCAGGCCTGTATCTTGAACCGGCACGGACTCGTTGCCCGGCACTGCCGGGTAGCCGTAGACGTCGGTCGTGCTGACGTGCACGAATCGCACCAGATGCAGCGAGCCGGCGGCAGCGGCGAGCATCGCCTCGGTCGAGGTGACGTTGCCCTGGGTGTAGGTTGCAAGACTTGCCCAATCGGTCGAGCACCCGGCACAGTGGTAGACCACGCCTGCCTGGCGCACCGCCTCGGCAAGCGCAGGCAGAGGCTCGTGCGTACCGGGAGCAAAGCCAAGTTCGGTGCGCACCAGCCGAACGGCACCTGCATCGATCAGGGGAGCAAGGTGCGCGACGCTGGACCCGGCACGGGCAAGGACGATGACCTCTTTCCCAAGGGCGACCAGCATTTCCGCCAGGCGGCCACCGAGAAAGCCGCTCGCCCCGGTGACGAGATGCGGCCGAGTCACCGGGTGCGACGGGCTGTGCTGACCGGGGAGCTGTGCCCTAGGCGGGGCACACTTCTACCTGGTCACGCATGGAGGCGAAGACATCGAGAGCGAACTGCAGGTGATCGCGTGTGTGCGCCGCGGTCACGCATAGCCTGAGCCGCGCAGCCCCTTGCGGCACAGCCGGGAACATGACCGGCGCCGCGAGGAGGCCATAGTCGCGCAGGCGCCGCGCGAATAGGGCTGTGGTTGCCTCGTCGTTCAGGATCAGCGGCACGACCGCTGTTTCCGAGAGGCCGGTGTCATAGCCAATTTCGCGCAGGCCGTCACGCAGGAAAACGCCACTCTGGCGGAGGCGCTCAACGCGCTCGGGCTCCTGCTTGAGAATCTGAAAGCCTGCTATGGCGGCCGCGACGGAGGCCGGACCGGTTGCGGCGGAGAAGATGTAGGGCGAGGCCGCGTGCTGCATGAAGATGGCCAACTCCTGCGAGCAGGCCACGAAGCCGCCGTTTGACGGGATAGCCTTGGCCAGCGAGCCGGTCCAGATGTCGACCTCCCTCGCGTCCACGCCGAAGTGCTCGTCTGTACCGCGCCCGCGTTCGCCCAGCACGCCGGTTGCATGCGCGTCGTCGATCAGCAGGAAGCAGCCATGCTCCTTTTTGATGGCGATCAGCTCAGGCAGGCAGCACACGTCGCCGTCCATCGAGAAGACGCCTTCAGAGATGATCAGTGTCCGGTTTGCCTGCGGACCATTCTTGATCTGGTGGACCAGGGATGCGGGGTCGTTGTGCTCGAACCGCTGCACCTGTACCCCGGACATGCGGCAGGCGTCCATGAGGCTGCGGTGGCAGAGCGTATCCGCAATGACGCGGTCGGCCGGGCCGAAGATCGAGGTGAGCACGGCCAGGTTAGCCAGGTAGCCCGAGCTGAAGTTGAGCGCCGCCTCGGTGCCCTTGCACTCGGCAATGGCGCGCTCGAGCTTATGGTGGATGTCGAGCGTGCCGGTCAACAGGCGCGCGCCGCCGGCAGCGGTGCCGTAGCGCTTGATGGCCTCAATCGAGGCTGCATCGACGCGCGGATCCCCCATCAGGCCCAGGTAGTCATAGGAAGAGAGCATGAGCATCTCATGCCCGTCGGCGCGAACGCAGGGGCCGGAGCGGCTATCAAGCGGGGTCTGGAACGGGTAGGCGTCGACCGAGCAGCCGAGGGCCGTCGTCTCGAAGAGGCGCCGCGCGCGCGCATCCAGCAGGTCGTTTTTCTTGAAGCTCCACTTGCGATTCGGCGTGAAGTAGTTGCCGAACATCTGCCCGGAAGAAGAGGGGAAGTGCTTCTTCTCGACGCTGGTGGGGCGTGCTGTTTCCGTAGGAGTCATGAATGCCCTTGGGTGTAGACATCAGTTTATGGCAATGTAACACCCCGTGGAAGCTGAAAGCCCAAGAATGGTTTAGAAGTCCGGCACGTGAAAGCGGGTCGAATGCTATCGCGCTGAGCCATCGAGACGGCTTCTGGTTACGGCGGTTGGAGCTGACACAGGGTCGTCTGGTGTGCTTGGTCAAGTTGGGGAGCTTGAGGCCGGAGCCGTGAACAGGATGCAAAGCACCACCGGCATGTGAGTGACCCATACCAGTGGCGATCAAGGCGCGCTGGTCGCTGCGGCTGTTCCTTGCTCACGCTGCTTGCTGTGTGTCAAGCCTGCCGCCTCCGGGGGACCAGCGATAGAGAGCGTTCGCGACTTCTCCAGCTTTCCGCGCACGCCTGGCCCGCGTACCGTGACCGCAAGCACATGCGGGCCGGGGTGGACGGTCCCCACGCTAAGCGGCAGGGTCACCGAGGCCAGGTAGCCTGAGCCGGAGTCAGTCGCGAAGGGAACATCGCGCTCTGCCTCCACCTGATCGCCGGACGAGGCGCGCAGCGCGAAGTGCGCCGTCCAGCTCTCCGGCTTGTGTTTCTCCAGCTTCTCGACGGGATAAATCCGGATAAAGGCGCGCAGTACGTCCGGCTCGAGGAAAACATCGGTGGCGTGCGCGCGTACGCGACAATCCTGGGCCTGCATGGGGTCAATCATGGCTCGCGGCGCATCGCCGGACTTTGGTCGCGGCTGCAGGCCGCTTGGCGAACGGTCCACGCGGCAGCTGTCTCCGACGATCAGGCTGCTGGACGGCACCGCCTCGTGCCGGGGCATGCCCACAGGTATTTTCTCCTCCGAGTAGGCAAGAACTTTGCGCGCGCTATTGGCCACCGCGACTCGCCAGACATACTCTCCCGGGCGCAGCACTCCATCCCGCTCCCAGGTAAAGGCACTCCCGTTCCACTGAGCCTGCAGGGACCGCTCCAGGATCACCTGCGACAGGCCCGGATCTTCCACCGCTTCAAGGACGGTGATCTGCCTCGGCGGAGCGCCCGCGCCTGTCCACTCGACAGCGCCGCTCATGGGTAGCACTGGCTCGAGCCCTCCATGCATGGGGAAGCTGTCGACGTGCTGGATGATCCTGAAGTCAGAGGAAGCTGGAGCGGAGGCGCTCTTCCGCAGGGTCGCCAGCAGTTCACGCGAGGCGAGCTCCGCCTCGGCATCGCTCGCGGCGAGCACCGGCTCCGCATCAAGCACCGCCAGGCGCAAGTCGCTGTGTGCGTGCGTCAGGCTGACCTCGATCTTCGGCGCGCCGCGGTCCGTGTCCTCCGGCGTCATGTCAAACTCCAGCGCGTAGTTGCCGTCCAGATCATGGTGGATCTTGCCTGCGAGCTCGCCCAGCGAATTTGAGAAGCCGCCCATGGTTGCCGAAGCCGACATCATCATCTGGGAAGTGTTGTAGGCAAACGCATTATCGGCCCTGCTCCGTGTTTAACCAAGAAGAGATACCACAGGGTGAAGTAAGGCCTGCGCGAGGCA
>CAZZYO010000146.1:0-8253 GCA_964658255.1 Candidatus Babeliales bacterium | reverse complement strand
ACAAGGTAGGAGTAAAGCATCAGGTCATCACTGGCGCCGCGTAGATCCATGCCTTCGCTCGCGAGATGACGCAGAGCGCTTTTCAGATCGTGCACCTGCTTTGGCACCGACTCATCTTCAAGTAACTCACGAATATCTTCCGCTCGCACCAGCAGCGCCAGCGACTCACCCGCCGACACGCCGACGCGCAAGCCTTGCTGCTTCTCTGGCGCTACACTCTCTTCGGCCAGGGGCGCGTCAAAGCCCAGCATCATGGTGGTCTGCAGTTCCGGCTCGCGTTCCTCTGTCGCCTCTGTCTCGGCCTCACTTACCTGCTCTGCCGCAAGCTCCAGTTCACTGGCCTCAACGGCTAGAGCAAACCCTTGCGCACGCGCCACATTCCGGAATGCATCAAGCTGGGCGGCCGTTGGCTCGGCCACGTACTCGATTGGCTTCGCCGGCTCCTCTGGTGCAAGCTCCTTCAACAGCGAAGTAAACTCAAGTTCGGCAAACAGGGCCCGCGCCGCCGAGACGTTTGGCTCGGTAGTCCGCATCGCGTTGTAGTCAAGCGCCACAGGCACCGAGCAGTGGATGGTAACTAATTCCTTGCTAAGTAAGATGGCATCCCGATTATTTTCAAGCGACTCGCGGTAAGTCTTGCGCTTGACCTCGCCCGCATGATCAAGCGCCGCCTCGACACTGCCGTACTGCTGGATCAGCTCGACCGAACCCTTGTCTCCAATGCCGGGTGCTCCGGGGATGTTATCGATCGCGTCTCCGCGCAGAGCCATCACGTCAACAACCTGTTCAGGCGGTACGCCAAGAGTTTCCTGCACCTTCTCCCGGTCCAGGATCAAGTTATCCTTCATCGGGTTGAGCACCTTTACGTGCTCGTTGACAAGCTGCAACATATCTTTATCGCTCGAGACGATAAACACAGGCGACCCCTGCCGCGCCGCCTCGGCGGATAGGGTGCCAATCACGTCGTCTGCCTCAAATCCTTCGTGCTGCAGGATAGGTATCCGGAAGGCCTCGAGCGCCCGCCGAATGTACGGCAGTTGCTGCGCCAGGTCAGGAGGCATCGCGACCCGGTTTGCCTTGTAGCCACCGTAATCTACCTCGTCAAACGTCTGCGTCTTCAGGTTGAACTTCTTTACCGTCTTCATCGTGCTCGCGCGCTCATCACGAAAGACCGGCGAGCTTACATCGAAGATTGCCGCGAAGTACTCCGGCGCAAAATCCCGACGCAGCTTGTTGATCATGTTCACAAAGACGAAGGTGGCCGCGGTGGGTGTGCCGCCGCGTGTTGACATCGGTCGCTGCCGCTGCATCGCGTGGTAGGCGCGGAAGATAAACGACATCGAGTCGAGCAGAAAGACCGGCGGCTTGGCAGCGGTAGGCATCAGGGTCAAGTTTAGCGCCTCGCGCCTGCCTGCAGCGCTCGCACGCTAGCTGAGAAACATGCAGTCACCGTAGGAAAAGAAGCGGTAGCGCTGGGCAACCGCGTGACGATAGGCCGCTATCACCGGCTCATACCCGGCGAAGGCACAGACCAGCATCAGCAGGGTCGACTGGGGCAGGTGGAAGTTGGTCAGCAGCGCATCCACGACGCGAAACTCGCTGCCTGGCGAGAGGAAGATGCTGGTCTCGCCTGAGTGCGGGACGAGCACGCTACCTGCCTGCCGGGCGCAGTGTTCGAGCGTGCGAACCGTCGTGGTACCGGCTGCGATCACCCGCCGTCCTGCGCGCTTTGCATGGTTGATCGCCTCTGCCGTGGCCGGTGGCAAGGTGTAGCGCTCGGCATGCAGGCGTATCGCCGACACCGCCTCCACTCGCACCGGCTGAAAGGTCCCGAGACCGACATGCAGGGTGACAGGAACCACCGTCACCCCGCGCGCTTGTATCGCAGCCAGCACCGGCGTTGTGAAGTGTAGCCCCGCTGTCGGCGCCGCAACCGACCCGCGTTCCCGCGCATAGACCGTCTGATAGCGTTCGCGGTCCTGGCCCGCATCCTGGCGATGAATGTAGGGCGGCAGCGGCATATGCCCCAGCGTGTCCAGCGCCGCAAAGAAATCAGACACAGGATCAAAGCGCAGCAGCCGCTCGCCGAACTCGCCATGCGCGATGACCTCTGCGACCAGCAGCGGCTCTGCGCTGGCATCCCGGCGAAAGGCCAGCCGGCAGCCGGTCTGCACCTTCTTGCCCGGGCGTACCAGCCCCTTCCATTCCCACGGCGCCACCGACTCGGTCAACAACACCTCGACCTGGGTAGGCTCCTGCCCTGCCTGGCGCGGCGCGCCGATCCGCTCGGCAAACAGCCGCGCCGGCAGCACGCGGCTATCATTGACGACCAGCACATCGCCGGCTTCTAGCAGGCCAGGCAGGTCGACAAAGTGCCGATCCGCCAGCTCTCCCGTCGCGCGATCGACTGTCAGCATCCGCGCCCCGGCGCGCTCAGCCGGCGGCTCCTGCGCAATCAGCTCTTCCGGGAGCGCAAAGTCGTACTCGCGTACGAGAGAGGGGATCATGCGCGCCCCCCTGCTGCAAGGTGCGTCATCGCCTGTGTACGCGCACGCTCCAGGGCGGCGTCTACCTGCTGCCTGCAGCTTTCCAGGTTCATGGCCGAAGCGCCTGAGGCAGGCGCGGGTACGCGGCGCGACCACGCCACCACCACGCGCGAGAAGGGCCGGGGAATCATGAACCGGTCCCAGGAGCGTAGCGTCCACGCGTGCTCCGGCTGCAGGTGGAAGCTGCCGATGGGCGATCCGGTCATCTGCGCCAGCTTGACTGGCCCGGCCTTGGCGAGGTGGATCGGCCCACGCGGCCCGTCGGCAGTAAAGACAACGAGCCTCCCGCGCTCGACAACGCCGCGCAGCCCGAGCAGGCCTGCCACGGCTCCCCGCGAGCTCGATCCTCGTACAGCCTGGTACCCGAGCAGGGCCAGGGTCCGAGCAATGAGTTCCCCATCAAAGCTTTGGCTGATGAGCACGTAAGGGTGATACGCGCGGAAACGCCACCCGGCCAGGAAGGTGCACTGGTGCCAGAAACACCAGATCCCCTCCCCTGGCGGCTCCTCGACACGCGCGCCCTCCTCGACAAGATCTTCAAACCGCAGCGTGGCGCCCACCAGGGCAATGACCAGGGCTGCGCATCGCGGCACCACTGCCAGCGCCAACCTCTGTCCCCATCTGTAGCGCTGTGCGGCCATCGCTCGATTGTAGCGAGCGCTAGCCTGTGTCTCCCCTGCGATAGCATCTACCTGTGCCTGTCCAGCTTGACTCCCCGCTGCAGTTTGTCAAAGGCGTGGGTCCGCGCATCGCCGAGTCGCTCAAGGCCAAAGGCATTGCCACCGTGGACGACCTGCTCCACCACCTGCCCTTCCGTTACGAAGATCGCGCCAACCCGCTGCCGCTCTCCTCGCTCGTTGCGGGGCAGATGGCGAGCGTAATTGGCGAGGTGCGTGGCAGCGCACTTCTGCGCACCGCGCGCGTGCCCATCTTTGAGCTGGTTGTGGGACAGAATCTGCAGACGCTGAAGTGTATGTGGTTCCACGGCGCGTATCTGAAGGACAAGTATCAGCCGGGGCAGATGGTCGCTGTCTACGGCAAGCCCGAAGCCTCGCGCACCACGCGCGGCTTCAAGATGATCAACCCGCAGGTCGAGATTCTCTCGGAAGCGGGGCCGCCCGGCGCTTTGGACGGGGCCGCCAGCGGTACCGGGCCTTCGCTTGAGATGGGCCGAATCGTCCCGGTCTACGAGTCGCTCGGGGGCGTCAAGCTCAACACGCGTTGGCTGCGGCGCGTGCTGTGGAACCTGCTCGCCGAGCTCGAGGGCCAGATCCCCGAGACCCTGCCACGCGCCATGTGCGAACGCCTCAGTATGCCCAACCGCGAGGCCGCTTTGCGCGGAGTGCACTTTCCGCCGGTCGGCACCCCGATGACACAGCTGCAGTCTGCCGCCACCCCGGCCCAGCAGCGGCTTATCTTCGAGGAGCTCTTCTACCTTGAACTTGGCCTTGAGCTCAAGCGCCGTAAAGCACGCGAGCAGACCGGCATCCCGTTTGCCACAGGCGACGGTGTCCGCAAGGCGCTGCGCGATGTGCTGCCCTTCCACCCGACGGCGGCGCAAAAGCGCGCTCTGGGCGAGATTGTCGCGGACATGCGCAAACCTGGGCCCATGCGCCGCCTGCTGCAGGGTGACGTTGGTTCGGGCAAAACGATTGTCGCGGTCCAGGCTACGCTGGTTGCGATCGAGAATGGCTACCAGGCAGCGCTCATGGCGCCGACCGAAATCCTCGCGACGCAGCATTACCTCTCGGCCCGCAAGCTGCTTGAGCGGGCCAGCGAAAAGTCTGGCAAGCGCTATCGCGTGCTGCTGCTCACCGGGTCGCTCGCCGACGATGTGAAGCGCCTTCATCGCTACCGCATCTCGACGGGTGAGGCCGACCTCGTCATCGGCACGCATGCGCTGATTGAAGACAAGGTCGAGTTCGCCCGACTCGGCCTGGTGGTCGTCGATGAGCAGCATCGGTTCGGCGTACTCCAGCGCTTTCGGCTGATGAAGAAACCGGGCGCGGCCGAGCCGGACCTGCTGGCCATGACGGCGACGCCTATCCCCCGCACGCTCGCGCTCACCTTGTATGGCGATCTCGAGGTGAGCGTGCTGGATGAGCTGCCGCCCGGCCGCACGCCGATCGTCACCCGGCAGGTCTCGGATGAGCGGGCCGAGGATGTGTGGAAGTTTGTCCGCGAGCAGGCCGAGCGCGGGCACCAGGCTTTCGTCGTGTACCCGGTGATCGAGGGTCCGAAGGAGGACCAGCCCGAGCTCGACTTTCCCGCTGCGGAAACCGAGGGAAGGCAGCAGGGAGCAAGCGCCGGCACGCAGGCGCCCTCCACGGCCGCAAAGCGAGCCCCGAGCGCAAGGAAGCCAGGCGAGTCAACCGTCGACGCGCTTGAGCCTTCTCAGCCCGGCAAGCTCTTCCCCGGCCTCACCGCAGGCAGGAAGCGCTCGAAAAAGAGTACGGTGAAAGCGACGAGCACCTCGGAGGCTGAAAAGCCGACTCTCAAGGCCGCAACAACCATGTATGAAGAGTTGCGCAACGGCCCGCTTGCCGGCCTGCGGCTAGGCCTGCTGCACGGTCGCCTGAACGCAGAGGACAAGGACATCCTCATGCGCCGCTTCCAGAGGGGGGAGATCGATGTGCTGGTTGCGACCACGGTTGTCGAGGTCGGCGTGGACGTGCCAAACGCGACCACCATGGTCATTGAGCACGCCGAGCGATTCGGCCTGGCACAGATGCACCAGTTGCGGGGCCGCGTTGGTCGCGGCCGGGCCAAGTCCTACTGCATCCTGATGACCACCGGACGGCTCTCCGAGACCTCGACCGAGCGCCTGGCGGCTATGGTCCGCACCCAGGACGGCTTTGAGCTCGCCGAGCTTGATCTGGAGCTTAGAGGCCCGGGAGAGTTCTTTGGAACCCGCCAGTCGGGGCTTCCTGACTTTCGCGTCGCGAGCCTGCAGCGTGATCGCCTGCTGCTGGAAGCTGCGAAGGCAGAAGCATCCCGCTTTGTGTCAGCGCCGGATACGGAAGCCACAGCGGCGGAGAAACAGACTGTTTGGCACTGGCTGCGCGACGCCTGGCAGCGAAGGTACGGACTTGTAAACGCTGGTTGAGCGAGTTGGCTCGTTTGTTAATCATGCTGCCTCCGATTTGGTCTCCCGGCCTCCCTCGGTCACCACCATCTCCGAGGCTGCCGCATACACCGTCAACTGCACACGTACTATGTCGAACGATCGCGTCTCGATCAGGTAAGCCGTGCACTGGCACAGCTCGGTCATCTGCAGGTGCGCCTCCTGGCTGAGCGTGACGCCGGCCGCGACCAGGATGCTGTACATCTCGACACAGGTCGAACGCGGGAACTCAAAGTCAATCTCCGCACACTCCTCGCCACTTGTGTTCCGGCTGAGAACCCAGCCACCGCAGGCGCCCACCGCGCCCGCCAGGAATCGCAGTACCCGCTCCGGCGTGTCAGGACTTGACGCCACCAGCAACAGGTTCCAGTACTCAGAGACATTGTCTTCGCGCATACTTGGCTTATCGACCGGGGCTTACTCACCCTTAGGTACCCGAATGGATCCTTGGTTCCTGCGGGCCCTATCTCTGGTACTGCGTAGTAACTCTTCCTCCTGGCTTCCTGCCGCTCATTCGCTGGATTCCGGGCGTTCTTATGTCCCTGCCACGGTCACTCTCACCCTGTTATCGTCAGGATCCTGGTTACCTTGAGTGGATTTCTTGCGCTTGGCCCGGTACCGCATGGCCACGCGCAAACAACTGCCGCGGCCCCCAACTACGGGCGCACCGCAGGTCGCGCCCGTAACCTCCCGACGCGCAGGGCTGCTTGTGTATGCTGTCTGGTAACCATGCTGGTGGGTACCGGTATCGATCTTGTCGAGATTCCACGCATCGAGCAGTCCATCGCCCGCTTCGGGTCCCGCTTTTTAGACCGCATTTACACGCCGGGTGAGCAGGCCTACTGCCTCAGGAAACGACAGAGCGCGGAAAGCTTCGCCGCGCGCTTCGCAGCCAAGGAGGCAGCGGCCAAGGCGCTTGGCACCGGCATCCAGCACGGCGTCACCTGGCGCGAGCTCGAGGTGATCCGTCTGCCCGGCCAGAGACCAACACTGCTGCTCCATGGGCGAGCCGCAGCCATCGGCCGGCGACTAGGGGTGCAGGCTATCTGGCTCGCCATCACCCACGGCACCGGCCTTGCCATCGCCACAGTACATATGGAGGGCGACTCGCCGGCCTCAAGCCAGACAAGAGCACCGTAATCTCGACGCTTTCGCGGTTTTCGCCCCTTCCGGTTTTTGCAACGGCGAGGGGTCAGCAGTCATCCAAAGCAGCACGGCAGTACCGAAACGGGCGCACAAAGCACGGTTCGCGCTCTGGTATCCTCGGACGCAGTGGTGAAAGCCAGCTCTGCCGCTCCACGCAACCGCAACACATGGGCCTTGCGCCCGTAGGGGGTTTGTGCCCAGCCAGCAGGAAGTGCATTGGTCTCAACTTAAGGTAGGCGTGCTGGTGCTGGTCGCCATCATGGCACTGCTTACGCTTGTCTTCCTGATGTCCGGTTCGGGCGGCGGGCTGTTCAGCCGGAAGCTGGTGGTTCGCTCCTACTTCGAGAACTCGGCTGGTCTCAAGACTGGCGCTCAGGTCACCCTGGATGGCGTGATGATCGGCAACGTCAAAAGCATTCGCCTCACCCCGGACCGCAAGCTTACGCCGGTCGAGGTGACGATGAAGATCGGCGAGAAGTATGCCTCGGCAATACACCAGGATTCCAAGGCCGGCCTGGTCACCCAGGGCGTTCTCGGCGACACCAATGTCGAGATCGACAGCAAGCTTGCCGTCAAGCCGCAGATTGGCGAAAACGGCGAGCTAGGCACCAATGAAAGCCCCAGCTTGACAGATGTGATCAAGTCCAGCCAGGGCACCATCGAGCAGCTGAACACCATCCTCGGCAAGGTGAATAACCTGGTCGACACGGTGGTCACGGGCAAGGGTTCTATCGGCAAAATCATTAATGATCCCCAGCTCTATGACCGGGCGGTAGGAACCGTGGGTGCGCTGCAGGCGCTGGTTGACAAGGTGTCTGACGGGAAGGGCTCCATCGGCAAGCTGGTCTCCGATGACACGCTCTACGACCGCATCAACGCCTCGGTCGGGCGGCTCGATGACGTCACCAAGCAGATCGACTCCGGCCAGGGCACCATCGGCAAGCTCATCCAGGACCCTACCCTTTACAACAATGTGCAGCAGTCCACTGACAACCTGAACAAGCTGTTGGCCGATGTGAACGCGGGCCGCGGCGGACTGGGCCTGATCGCGCATGACCCGGCCTTTGCACAGAAGCTGAGCGACACCGTGGGACGCCTGGATTCGATCCTGGCCCGCGCGGATAATGGCGAGGGCACCATAGGCCAACTTGTTCGCAACCCGGCACTGTATGACCACGTTGACGAGACGCTGGCTAACGCGAACCACCTGATCACCGCGATTCGCGAGAACCCGAAAACCTATCTCACCTTCCACGTCAAGATCTTCTAGTAGGCGGCAGAACCGCTTATCTAGGAATGGGCGGGAGCAAGCGCTGAACCGCCGCATCGCTCAGGGTGATGGTCGTATGCTGCCATGGGGTACGCGGTACGCGCTTTTGCCATTCCGCAACGACGACAGCCTGTGCCTACAAAGGGTGAGAACACTTTGACTTGGCC
>CAZZYO010000145.1:5379-8437 GCA_964658255.1 Candidatus Babeliales bacterium | reverse complement strand
CGTCTAACTCAGATCGAGCGAGGGGTCACTAAAGTCGACAATCTGAAGATGCGATAGGCATGTGACTATGTAGGAATGATTAATCCGTGTTCACCTTTAAGCGCAAGCCAAAATGAATGGCTAAAGATCCTAGTTTCTGTTGTTAGCGGCATGCTCGTCGGTTCGCTTTCAGAACCTATAAAATCTGCATTTCAGTGGCAGGCAAGACTGCGTAGAGCAGAGCGAGCGATAGGGTTCGACTTTGTGAACCTGCACATCGGCTGGACAGCGGTAAAGAACGAACTCGTTTCGGCGGAAAACTTTTGGGCCGGCATGGTATTACCTGGGTTTGACCATTACTGGTCCAAGGAAAGGGACCTGTTTTCCGACAACATAGATCTGCACCTTGTCATGATCAGGTGTCTACGGGTTCAGCGCTTACTCGAAGGAGTTAGAAGTGAAAAGATCAGTAAGGAATTTGCTGGCGAGCAGCTAGAACAAGCGCTGGAGGAATCTCTTGCCGATTCGAAAAAACCTCCTTCTTTGATTAAGAGGCTCATGCGAAGCTTTCGCTTCTAAGAGTCGATCCGATCCGGTACCGCCCTCTTCTCGTTGGAGCCCGTTCCATAGGGCGTCCTTATGTGCCTCGCACGGGGAAAGGAGCAGGCCATCGCATGTTTGATATCTTGGCGGCTATCGAACCCCGACCGGCTCAAATCGCAGCTCCAACCCACCCGAAGTCACCCGCACCTCAACCCCGTACAGCGAATCCACCACCCAGTCCGCCGCCGCCAGCTGGTCATGCGTATGCGAGAACAGAGTCGCCAGTACCCGGCACCCCGCCGCATGCCCGGCCTCGGCGCCTGCCGGCGCGTCCTCGATCACCAGGCACTCCTCCGGCGCAAACCCCAGCAGCGCCGCGCCCTTCAAATAAGGCTCCGGATGCGGCTTCCCATTCTCGACCAGGTCTGCGGTGATAAACCGCTCCGGCACCGGCAGTCCTGCCACCTCCAGCCGCAGCCGCGCCAGCCGCTCGGTCGCCGAGGTCACAATCGTCCAGTGTCCCGCCGGCAACTTCGCCAGCAACTCCTTGACACCGGCAAGGACCTCGATATCATCCGAGTCCGCGCACTCGATATCTTCAATCAGCTTGAGCTCCGCGCGCTCATCGAGATCAGGCCGCAGCAGCCGGATCGTCTCGATCGCCCGCTTGCCATGGGCCGTCTTGATCGCTGTCGCGCCATCGACCCCGCGCAGCTCGCCATACCTGGTCCAGCTGCGCTCCACCGAACCAAGTGAGCTGACCAGCACCCCATCCATATCAAACAAGATCCCGCGCGCTTCAATCGTAACCAAGAAATCTCCCGCCGTACCATGCTCGTACCGTTAGACCTTGAGTCATAAACGAGCGATGTCATCCTGAGCAAAGGGCGGTATTCGCGGTAGCCTTTTCTCAAGCTCGCAAATCCTTAGTGAGCACGCCCAGGATGACACCAAGGACCCCTCAGGCGATCCCGGCAAAGAACTCCTTCATCCGCTTGACGCCCTCATCGACCGCCTCGTGCGAGACTGCGTACGATAGCCGAATATGCTCGAACGTTCCAAACGCCTCGCCCGGCACGGCGACCACGCGCGCTTCCGTCATCAGCCGCTTCGACAATGCAAGCGGTGTCTCCAGGCCAGGCTTGCCCAGGTACGCACTGATATTCGGATATACGTAAAACGCGCCTGCAGGCCGGGTACAGGTAAGGCCCGGGATGGTCGCGAGGCCCGACAGGATGCGGTCGCGCAGCTTGATGTAGTCGGCGCGCATCTCGGCCACGCACTCCTGTGAGCTCGACAGCGCCACAGCCGATGCCTTCTGCACAAACGTCGCCGCGTTGGAGGTCGACTGCGATTGCAGCTTGCTCATCGCCGCGATAATCGGCTTCGGGCCCAGCGCGTAGCCGGCCCGCCAGCCCGTCATGGCGTAGGTCTTCGACAGCGACCCGAGCACCACCACATGCTCCTTCGCTTCCTTGATGGAAGCTCCGGAGACGATCTCACCTTCAAACTGCAGGTTGATATAGCACTCGTCGATCAACAGGTAGATACCGCGCTCATGCGCCATGCGCACGATGCGGAACAGGTCTTCCTTTGCGCACACCGATCCGGCAGGATTCGAAGGAGTATTCAAGATAATCGCCTTGGTCCTGGGCGTAATCGCCGCCTCGATTGCCTCCGGATCGATCCGGAAGTTCTCGGCCTCGCTCGTCTCGAGGAACACCGGCGTCGCCCCCGCGTACTGGATGATGTCCTTGTACGAAACCCAGTACGGTACCGGCACAATCACCTCATCGCCGTGGTCTACCATGACCTGGATCGCGTTAAAGATCGCCAGCTTGCCGCCGGTCGTAAACACCGCCTCATCGACCGCGTAGTCGGTTCCAAAGTCAGCCGCATGGCGCGCAACGATCGCATTCCGCACCTCGGGGATACCAGGGACTGCCGTGTACTTTGTCCAGTTGCCTTCGATCGCCGCAATTGCCGCGTCCTTGATGTGGCGAGGCGTGGCAAAGTGCGGCTCGCCCGCCCCAAAGTCGACCAGGTCAATGCCCTGCGCCTTCAGCCGCGCAGCCTCCGCCGTCACGGCCATCGTGGCTGAGACCTCAATGCGATTGATGCGGTCAGAAAAAAGCTTGCGGGCAGTCTTAGGGGCAGTCACAGTTGCACTCATTCTCCTATTTTTTCAGAGTTTGGGGTCAGGTGAGGGAGAAAGTCGTTCGAAGGCTGACGAACCAGCGCAATCCTCCTTCATTCGAGGATTTTTTCAAGCAGGCAGGCAAGAGGCGTTACCACCGCGGACCCTACGACTACCCACCGCAGTGCCCCAGAACCGACGATGCTGGCGATGAGCGTGGCAGCAGAGATACAGCAACAAAGACGCAGCCAATGTAGAAACCAAACATCCCACTCCTGGCTTGCTAGTCTTGGTCCAAGAGCACTACCACCGAAGAAGACAGCTATTCCGAAGGAAGCCAAGCAGAGGGCTAGCCATCCGATACCAGCGCGAATCCCTGAAGCTCGCGGCTTTCGAGTA
>CAZZYO010000145.1:0-5369 GCA_964658255.1 Candidatus Babeliales bacterium | reverse complement strand
CCACAAGATAGCGAAGGGGTTCGCCCACATGGCCAAGTAAACCGAAACGACGAGGAAGCCCATGACGATTTCCTGACCACGAAACTTGAACATAAGGCCTTTGTATAACGTACGAACCGTGTACCCGCCATTTCGCTTTGCTATATGCAAACACCCGCTACACTAATCTCCACCCACATCGGAGGACCCTCCACCCATGCCGCACTGGACCCGCCTGCTCGCCGCCGCCCTGCCCCTTGCCTGCTCTGCCCTGGCTCTCCACGCGGCGCCGCCGCTTCTCTTGCGCAATCCCTCGCTTAGCCGCGACCGCATTGCTTTTCTCTACGCAGATGATGTGTGGACCGTCTCGCGCGAGGGCGGCACAGCGCGCAGGCTGACCTCGGTGAACGCGGTTGCGGCCGGGCCCTACTTCTCGCCCGACGGGACCGAGATCGCCTACTCCACCAGCGCGCATGGCCTGATGGATGTGTACGTTGTCAGCGCCGAGGGTGGAGTACCGCGGCGGCTCACCTGGGAGCCTACCGGCAGCGTGGCTGTCGGCTGGACGCCCGACGGCAAGGACGTGCTCTTTGACTCAGCACACTCGAGCTACTCGGATTTCCCAAGGCTTTACCGAGCGCACGCCGATGGCCACGGTACGCCAGAGGTGCTGCCGCTGCCAAGCGCGGTTACAGGCTCCTACTCGCCCGATGGCACGACGCTGGCCTATGTGCCGATCGCCCAGTGGCAGAGTGCCTGGAAGCACTACCGTGGCGGCCAGACCACGCCGGTGTGGCTGGTCAACATCAAGACGCTGGACCTGGTGAAGGTGCCGCGCGAGAACTCAAACGACTCTTCCCCGGTGTGGGCAGGCGATACGGTCTACTTCCTCTCTGACCGCAATGGTCCGGTCTCGCTCTTCAGCTATGACACGCATAGCAAGGCTGTTGCGCAGGTGGTGGACAACCACGGGTATGACCTCAAGACCGTCAGCGCCGGCCCGGGAGCGCTGGTCTACGAGCAGTTCGGCTCGCTGCACCTTTACGATCTGGCCAGCCACTCCGAGCACGCGGTGCCCGTCACCGTGGATGGCGACCTGCCCTCGCTCACCCCGCACCTGGCCAAGGTGCTGCCTGCCGAGACGCAGGCGTACGCCGTCTCTCCCTCGGGCATGCGGGTAGCGGTCGAAGCCCATGGCGACATCTTCACCGTGCCGGCCGAGAAGGGCGACACCCGTAACCTGACCGGGACGCCTGGCGCGGCAGAGCGCGATCCATCCTGGTCGCCCGACGGCAAGTCAGTCGCCTACTTCAGCGATGCTTCGGGTGAATACCAACTGTTCATTCGCGATCAGGACGGGCTTTCAGCGCCCAGGGTCATCGATCTCGGACCGGAGCCATCGTTCTTTTACGCGCCGCGCTGGTCGCCTGACTCCAAACGCATTGCCTTCTCTGACAAGCACCTGCGCCTTTGGTACGTCGATGTGGATGGCGGCAAACCGGTAAAGGTAGACACGGGTCTGCGAGGCAGCTTCGGTGGGAGCTATGACGTTTCCTGGTCGCCGGACTCGCAGTGGCTGGCCTATACGCGCGATCTTGAAAATCAGCTTCATGCGCTCTTCTTCTACTCGCTTGCCACGCATACCTCGACCCAGATCACCGACGGGATGAGCAATGCGGCGCACCCGGCTTTTGATCCCAGTGGTAAGTTTCTCTACTTCCTGGCTTCGACTAACAATGGTCCGTCCGATGCGGGGCTCGACCTGTCGTCGCTTGATCGGGCGACCAATAGCAGCGCGTATGTGGTCGTGCTGGCCCGCGACGGCATCTCACCCGTTCCGCCTGAGAGTGACGAGGAAAAGAAAGACGATAAAGATACGGAAAAGACGGACCCTGATAAGTCGGCCAAGTCGGGCGACACGAAAGCGCCTAAGTCAGACGACAAGAAGGAAGAGAAGCCAAAGCCGGTCACAATCGACCTGGAGAGTATCGGCAACCGCATTCTCTCGCTGCCCATCCCGCCACGTAACTATAGCGAGCTGACTGTTGGGAAAACAGGCGTTCTTTTTCTTGCCGAGGGCCCCTCTGTCGGTCGCTCTTCAGGCGAGGATGGCGCCCCGATCCGCTCGCTCTGGCGCTTTACGACCGAGAAGCGGGAGACTGAAGATATTCTCAACGGCCTGGGCGGCTACCGGGTCTCGTTCAACGGAGAAAAGCTCTTCTACACGCGCGGCGATAACTGGTTTCTCGCGCCTATTGGCGAGCTCAAGCCCGGCTCACCGGATGCACCCGCGGGCAAGCCGGTCAACAACGGCAGCATGATGGCGAGGATGGATCCGCGCGCAGCCTGGGCGCAGATGTACCGCGAGACCTGGCACATTGAGCGGGACTTCTTCTACGACCCTCACCTGCATGGCCTCGACCTGCACAAGATCATGGCCAAGTACCAGCCCTATGTCGCCGGGCTGGCCTCGCGCGAAGAGTTTACCTATCTCTCAAACGAGATGCTGGGCGAGATCGAGGTCGGCCACATGTTTGTCGGGGGCCCGCGGCCGCCGGAGGACGCGCCCAAGCCCGGCCTGCTCGGCGCAGACTATACGATCGAAGGCGACCGCTACAGGTTTGCCAAGATATACAACGGCCAGAACTGGACGCCCTCACTTACCGCGCCGCTTACCCTGCCGGGGATTAACATTCGCGAGGGTGAATACCTGTTTGCTGTCAACGGTCACGATTTACGAGCCTCCGATAACATCAACAGCTTCTTCGACGGGATGGCAGGCAAGCAGACCGTTCTGCATGTTGGCTGGAAGCGGGATGGCTCGGACGCGCACGATGTTACGGTCGTGCCAACCGACTCCGAACATGGCCTGCGTAACATCGACTGGATTGAGTCCAACCGCCGCAAGGTGGACCAGCTCTCGGGTGGCAAGGTTGCCTACATCTACATGCCGAACACGGGTGGCGCAGGATACACCAACTTCAACCGCTACTTCTATGCGCAGCTTGACAAGCAAGGCGTAGTGCTCGACGAGCGATACAACGAGGGCGGCTTCCTGGCGGACTACGTCGCGGAGGTGCTTGGCCGCCAGCCGCTCAGTGCCGCCATCGAGCGTGACGGCAAATCGCTGCGCGATCCAGTGGGCGCGATCTACGGCCCAAAGGCAATGATCATTAACCAATCCGCCGGCTCAGGCGGCGACGCCATGCCATGGTACTTCCGCAAGTCGAAGCTGGGGCCGCTGGTCGGCACCAATACGTGGGGTGGTCTGGTCGGTATAGGCGGCTTCCCGGTGCTGCTCGACGGCGGCCGGGTGACGGCACCACGCTTTGCCATCTACGGACTCAGTGGTGACTGGGAGGTTGAGGGCCACGGCATCGCGCCGGATGTGATGGTCGAGGACCTGCCGAAAGAAGCAGCCTCTGGGCATGACGCGCAACTGGAGAAGGCGGTCGCGCTGGTCATGGAGCAATTAAAGGAACACCCGGTCACCATGCCCACAGTGCCACCGTATCCGAACAAGCATGAGCATGATGGACTGGGGGCTCAGTAGGCCTCAGGCCACCATCCAACGTTGTGATCGAGAAGCCGGACTCCAAACTCGTGCGACAGAAAAGCGGGGGGGGCTCGCTGGTAGGCGAGCCCCGCTTTTTATTGAAGACGCGATCGATAGGCAGGTGGCGTTAGGCGCCTGCAGGCTCAAGGCTCTCTTCGATCACCTCGGCGCGGACCTGCTCATCGAGACGTTCCTCTATGGCAGAGACTGGCAGCGCAACGCGCAGCACGTCTTCGATCCGCGACGCGTAGTGCACCATCACGCCCTCGACCTGGTCCGGCGTCAGGTCTTCTTCAACCGCCTGCCGGCAATCGGTTGGCAGGATGACCTGCTTGACACCCGACCGCTTGGCCGCCAGGAACTTCTCCTTGATCCCGCCTACAGGCAGCACGTTGCCTGACAGCGTGATCTCGCCGGTCATCGCGATCAGCGGGTGTACCGGGCGATCGGTCAACAGTGAGACGAGCGCCGTCGCCATGGTCACCCCCGCCGAAGGACCGTCCTTCGGGATCGCGCCTGCCGGTACGTGGATGTGCAGGTCAATCTCCTTGGTGAAGTCTTCTGCGAGGCCGAGCGAGACGGCATTCGAGCGGACCCAGGTCAGCGCGGCCTGCATTGACTCCTGCATGACCTGCCCAATCTGGCCGGTCATGGTGAAGCCGCCCTTGCCCTTCATGCGGTTTGCCTCTATGAACAAGACGTCGCCTCCAGCCGGTGTCCAGGCCAGTCCAACGGCAACGCCGGGGCGGGCCGTACGCTCGGCGAGTTCGGTGTCGACGCGTACCTTGATGCCGCCAAGGAACTCGACCACTGTCTCCTTGGTGACGACGAGCTTGCCGACCTCCTTTCCATCGGGCGCGCCTTCTGCAATCCGCCGCGCCTGCTTGCGGCAGACGGTGCCAAGCAATTGCTCAAGGCGCCGGACACCTGCTTCACGCGTGTAGTGGCGAACGATAAAGCCGACGCTTTCTTCAGGTATCTCAATCTGCTCCGGCGTCAGCCCGTTCTCGGCGATCTGCCGGGGAACCAGGTAGCGGGTCGCTATGTGGCGCTTATCCTCCTCGGCATAGCCGGCCAGCTCGATGATCTCCATGCGATCCCGCAGTGGCTCGGGGATGGTGTCGAGCTGGTTCGCGGTGCAGATAAAGAGCACCTTGGACAGGTCGAACGGCTGGTCGAGATAGTTGTCCCGGAAGCTCGAGTTCTGTTCCGGGTCAAGCGTCTCGAGCAACGCTGACGAGGGGTCGCCGCGAAAGTCCCGACCGAGCTTGTCGATCTCGTCCAGCAGCAGCACAGGGTCGTTTGTCCCGGCACGGCGTATGTTCTGGATGATCTGCCCTGGCAGCGCGCCAATATAGGTCCGGCGGTGGCCGCGTATCTCGGCCTCGTCATGCATGCCGCCCAGCGAGAGCCTCTGAAACTTGCGGCCGAGCGAGCGCGCAATCGAGCGGCCGAGCGTCGTCTTGCCCACCCCTGGGGGTCCTACAAAACAAAGAATCGGTCCTTTCATGTCCGGCTTCAGTCGGCGAACCGACAGGTAGTCCAGAATGCGGTCCTTGATCTTGCGTAAGTCATAGTGATCCTCGTCGAGAATCTCCTTGGCCTTCGGGATGTTGACCTCGGTGCCAGAGGAAACGGACCACGGCAGCACCGCCAGCCACTCGATGTAGTTGCGCGTCAGCGAGTAATCGGCAGCCATGGGCGACATGCGCGCCAGCCGGTTGAGCTCCTTCATGGCTTCCTTCTTGGTCTCAGCCGGCATGTTCGCCGCCTCGAGCTTCGCACGCAGCTCATCAATGTCGCGCTGGCCTTCGTCCTGCTCGCCAAGCTCCTT
>CAZZYO010000144.1:0-8685 GCA_964658255.1 Candidatus Babeliales bacterium | reverse complement strand
TCTACCCACTGGTCAAACGCGTACGCATTCAGGCTGCGCACGTTTGCGGCCAGGTAGGGTTCGGCTCCGCACAACTTGCAGAAGCGGACGAAGTCATCGGTGCCAAACTGGTTTGGATCAAAGTTCATCGGTCCGAGCTTTGATGTCGCCTTGGAATCGGGATCATCCACCCAGAAGTCTGTGCGCTTGGGCCGCTTGTCACGCGGGCCGATGCCGTCGCGCCAATCGTAGCTATCGGCAAAGCAGCCGCCAGGCCAACGCACCGCCGGAGCTTTGATCTGCCTCATCTTGTCAAGCAGTGCCGTGCGAATGCCTTGCGTGTTCTTGATCTTCGACTTCTCGCCAACCCAGACGCCGTCGTAAACCACTGCCCCAAGCTCTTCGGTGAAGTGACCATAAATAAGTGGCGAGATCGTGCCAAGGGGCTCGTCGAGCATCACCTCAATGGTCGCGTTTGCAGTAGCGGCAACGGAGCGTGCCGGCTTGAGCAGAAAGGCGGCGCTGGCGAGTGTGCTGGTCTTGAGAAAATCGCGGCGATCTAGCATGGCTGCTCCTGGGACGGGATGCTACAACGGAAATGCAGGTGTTTGAATCGAGAGTGCAGAACAGACAACTGCTGGCCGCTCCCGTGACTCAAAGAAAACATTTACCGGGCACCGTCGTCAACGTATATTTATGCTCTGCCTCGTGCATTCCGGAAGCCCTCCAGAGAAGGGGTTACGGGTGTGCATCTCCTATAATGATCGAGCAGGATGCTGCCCCCCGCGTGGTTTGCGACGACTTACTCAACAAAGAGCAGGGGTCGCGACTTAGCCGAGTGTGGGAACGACACTCTACGTGAACAAAGAAAGGGTTTATGACACGCCAGGAAATGATTGCTGCAGTCGAGGAAGAGATTCGAAGACTGGAGCAAATACGTGGACTGCTCTCGCAGTCAACCAGTGAGCGCTTTGCCGCACCAACCGGCGCAGGTGCCGCTGCCAAGACGGCCACCAAGGGTAAGCGCACCCTCAGCCCGGAAGCTCGCCGCAGCATCGCGCTTGCGCAAAAGCGTCGCTGGGCCAAGCAAAAGCTCGAAGCCAAGAAATAGCCCCGCGATGATCCGCGTCCAACTGCTGCACCCACTCGCCCAGGCGCCCACGGTCAACTATGCCGGCAGCGACCTGGGCTTTGATCTGTATTCGATAGAAGAGGTGCGCCTGGAGCCGGGTGTACCTGTCAAGGTGCGGACGGGCATTGCTGTGGAGGGGCCTGAAGGGTGCGGCTTTGTTCTAGGAGATCGATCCTCGATGGCCGCGAAGGGGATAACTTACGCAGGCGGTCGCATTGATGCAGGCTATCGCGGAGAGTTGCTGGTCTGCCTCGTCAATGTGAACCAGCCGCATTACACGCTCCGCACCGAGCGCGATGCAGAAGGACGTCTGATCGCCGCCACTCTGGAGAAGACAGATGTCAGCGTCATCCTTCACGCCGGAGACAAGATCGTGCAGATGTCTCCTTTTCAGGCGATGACGCACTATGAGCTTGTCGTGGTCGATGAGCTTACCGCGAGCGAGCGTGCCGCGCAGGGCTTTGGTTCAAGCGGACGATAGCATCGCCTGACATAGGTAACTGTTGAAAGCACAAAAGAGCGCTGCGCTCTTCTGTTTTCATGCCAGCTTAACAGTCGGCTTAGTTTACCGGCGAGGCGACAATCATGTTGTTTGGCTTGACGCGGAAACGCTTGATCTTGACGGCGAGTTGCCGTTCGATCTTGCGCAGGTCGTTGCGCTCGCCTGCCGTAGCAAAGGTTGAAGCGAAGCCGCGGTTGCCCGCGCGCCCGGTACGGCCAATCCGGTGGACAAAGTCTTCTGCTTCTTTCGGCATGTCGTAGTTGACCACGTGGGCCACGTGCGCTACGTCAATGCCACGTGCCGCTACGTCTGTCGCAACCAGTACACGCTGCTGCCCAGCAGAGAAGCTCCGCAGAGCCGCGTTGCGCTGCGCCTGGGTGCGATCGCCATGGATACGTGCCGCCTCTACGCCACCCTTGGAAAGTCGCATCGCGATGCGATCCGCGCCGTGCTTGGTGCGGACGAAGACAATGAAGCTGCCGGCTTCAGACTTGATCAGGTGCTGGAGCAGTTCCAGCTTGTTGTCTGACTCAACTTCGAACGCCTGCAATTCAACATTCTCGGCCGGCTTGAGCACTGAGCCAATCTCGACGCGCACCGGCGACCTGACGTAGTCACGGACAACTTCCTTCACCTGGCTGTCAAGCGTGGCCGAGTAGCACAGGGTCTGGCGCTCTTTGGGCAGCATGTCCGCAATGCGGCGGATGGCGGGCTTAAAGCCCATGTCGAGCATACGGTCTACTTCGTCAAGCACCAGGATCTGCACCTGGTCGAGCTTGACCAGGCGGCGGCCGATGAAGTCCTCAAGCCGACCGGGTGTCGCCACAACCAGGCGCGCGCCGCGGCGCAGCGCTTCCAGCTGCGGGCCCTCGGCCATGCCACCCACCACAAGCGCAACACTGATGTGCTGACCCTGGGTGAGGGTACGGAAAGCCTTCTCTACCTGCATCGCCAGCTCGCGGGTCGGCAGCAGGATCAGCGCGGAGGCGCCGCGGGTCTTGATGGTCTGCAGCTTTTCAATGATGGGGATCAGGAAGCTGAGGGTCTTGCCGGTCCCGGTCTGGGCGGTAGCGAGTACATCCTTGCCTTCAAGCGCGGGCGGTACTGCACTGGTCTGGACCGGCGTCGGGTGCGTGAAGTTGCAGGCGGAAAGGCGGTTCTTCAGTGAATCGGAGATCAGAAAATCAGTAAACTGGGTCATTGCTTCCTTGGCCGGTCGATTTCCGGCATAGTCTTCCTCGACCACTCGACGCAACGCGTCGCGGGAGGAGAGATCGGTGTGTGCGTGGGAAAAGACCGGAGAACTGCTCCGAGAAGACCGGAGTACCGCTCCGTATAACTCCGAAGGCTTGTGCTTCGAATGGAGGAAGAGGTTGTGAAACCTTTCCCCCCGGGCCTCTGCCGTACGCTGCATGAGCCTGGCCGCAGATGATGCTGGCTCCAGTGCTCTCAACCCGCAACCGCAAACGGTTGTGGATGCGCTGTAGGGGCTTGGGTCTTCTGTGCAGGACTATCTCATCAGGTGAAGGCGGAGACAGGCACTTCCAAATCGCTGAGCGCATGCACAGGATAGCAGACAAATCAGT
The DNA here is from genome assembly GCA_964658255.1 of Candidatus Babeliales bacterium. Taxonomy (GTDB): domain Bacteria; phylum Acidobacteriota; class Terriglobia; order Terriglobales; family Acidobacteriaceae; genus EB88. The sequence goes on along the minus strand of CAZZYO010000144.1, from coordinate 5,486 downwards.
CGATGTGCCAGCGTTATTTTCTGGAATGGCTGTTAGATCCTCAGGCGAGCACCTTCGCCTGGCTCAGCTTGCAGTGGCCAGGTCGGTAGGCAGGAAGAGGGTGAAGACCGTTCCCGATCTCGCGTCGGCGTCGTCCTTCACCGCTGCCGGTTCGCCACCAGGAGCCGCGGCTGTGTTTAGCACACGCGCACATCGGCTGCGTACCCGCAGGCTGCCGCGATGCTTTTGCACGATCCCCTGCGAAATCCAGAGGCCAAGCCCGTTTCCGTTGATCCCCTTGGTCGTGTAGAAGGCCTCAAAGATGCGCTCGACGACCTGCGGCGGCATGCCGTGTCCTGTATCGGCAATGGTGATCCTTGCTCCGGCCCGTCCCTGGGTCCAGTCACGTGCCCGTTGTGCTCGAATCCGCAACCGACCGCCGCGAGAGCGCATGGAGTCTACCGCGTTGCCGACAAGGTTGTTGAGCACCTGGCGAATGTCCCCCTCGTAACAGGTGAACTCCGGCAGATCGCGCACCTCAAAATCGATGGTGATGTGCGAGTTCACCAGCCGACCCTGGTAGAGGGCCAGCACTGGCTCTAGCAGCTCCCTGGCGGTGATCGAGCGAGGTCGCGTGGCCTGCCGGTGAAAGCGCAGCGTCTGTCCCGCAATCTGCGAGACCCGGGCCAGTTCGCGGTCAGCCATCGCCAGGTAGGCATGTCCCTGCTGTGACAGGGTCTCGTCGTTGTTGAGAATGTAGAGCAGGTTGGTTACAGCCTCGAGAGGGTTATTGATCTCGTGCGAGATGGAAGCCGCGAGCCGCCCGACGGCAGCAAGCTTTTCGCTCTCGATCAGGGCTTTTTCGGCAAGCTTCCGCCCTGTGATTTCACGCGAAACAACCAGCAGGTGCGTGATGGTTTTCTCGTGATCGCGGACCGGGGTCACCGAAACATCCCACCAGGACAGGTCTCCATCCTTGCGAAGAAACTCTCCCTCGAAGCGCCCTGCATCCCCGCGACATGCTGTCCGGATTGCCTCCAGGGCTGCCTCACGATAGGGAGCCTGCCAGAAATCAAGCCAGGACCTACCTTCAATCTCGCCTGAGAAGTCAGTGATGCCAAACCGCTCCTGTCCTTCCGCGTTCATCGTCAACAGGCCCGCGTCCAGGTCGAGCAGCTTGATGCAATCGCGCGTGCTTTGCAGGATGAGCCGATTCCGCTCCTCGCTCTTTTCCAGCGCGAGGGAAGCGTTGCGCAGGTCATCAATCCCTTGTCGCACCTCGTACTGTCGCTTGCGTCCGCGCAACGCCGCACGCACGCTTGAGAGCAACGTATTCGGCCGTACGGGGCGTTCGAGCAGCGTGTGGTTGAGCAAGGGCAGAAGCTGCTGATCGAGGCGGCGATTGGCTTCGTTCTCACCTCCGCGGGAGGCCAGAATGATGAAGGGAAAGTCGGCCCATGCGGGCTGCTGCTGGATGGCCTGGCCGAGGCGCGCAATGAAGCCTGCGGAGAGTGCCTCTTCGGCGATCAGCGCGGCCGCGCCGGTCTGCTGTGACACCGCCTGCACTGCTTCTTCGGGAGTCACCTGTTGGGTGTCCATGCCACCGTGCCGCAGGAGCTTCGTGAGCAGATCCGCATCTCTCCCGGTCGGAGCAAGGATGAGCGTGGTCAGATCACCTGGTGACGTCATGCAGGGACTCTCCGGCCTCCTCAAGGCTTGCCTCCTCGTACCTGGGAACGCCGGTAAGCAAGCCTGCGAAGTTTTTCATGGGTTCCCCTACCCGGATGCCGTCCGGCCCGAAGCTCAACTCGCGGATGGTGCGCTCGTGCTGTCCGATACGCTTCTTGAGGATAGAGATGGTCTGGCGAATCTCGCCCCGAAGCTCAAAGTACCGCAGCAGCACCACCGAGTCAGCCAGGTAGCTCACGTCGACGCGGGTTTGCATGTTACCCACGAGTCCGTGCAGAGCCAGCGTCAGCAAAGTCACGACCCCTTGCTGGTTCAGGTAAACCAGCAGCTCGTGCAGATGCAGGACCAGGTCCTGATCGCCGGGCATGGAGGTCATCAGACCAATAATGCCGTCGATCGCTACGACCCGGGTGCCACTCCGCTCCACGCCTTCGCGGATGCGCCCGCTGAACTCGCCAGGAGACAGCTCTGCCGGGTCAACCTTCTCGATGTGCAGCATGTCGCTTTCGAGCAGTGGCTCAAGCAACAGGCCCAGCCCGGTGGCACGAGCCACTAAGGTCTGTACGCTTTCCTCAAAAGTGTAAAACTGCACGCGTTCGCCGCGCAGTGCCGCTGCATAGGCAAACTGCATCGCCATGGTGGACTTGCCTGTCCCGGTCGGCCCGCTGAAGAGCAGGCTCGTACCTCGGCTGATACCGCCGCCGAGCAGCGTGTCCACTGCCGGCAGACCGCTGGCCACCAGACCGAGTGGGACCTGGGCGCCGTGCTCGGACGCGATCAGCCGCGGAAAGACGACCACTCCGCCCGTGCGGATCAGGTAATCGTGGTAGCCCTCGCGGTAGCAGGAGCCGCGCAGCTTCAACACTTCCACCCGTCGCCGTGTCACTCCGTAGGACCGAGGCAGCTTCTCCAGGCGAATGACGCCGTGTGCAATGCTCTGCAGTTGCAGATCGACACCCTCGCCGGTGCGGTCGTCGAGCAGCAGTACGGTCGTCTTGAGGCCAGAGAAGTACTGCTTGAGCGCAAGCAATTGGCGCCGGTAGCGCATGCTGCTCTCAGAGAGCAGCCGCAACTCGGAGAGAGAATCAATGACCAGCCGGTCCGGCCGGATCGTCTCAATCTCGGCGATGAGGCGCCGGATTGTTGTTGCAAGCTCTACGTCGCTAGGATGAAAAACCGTGTACTGCTGCTCTGCCTCGAGACTTACTTCGTCGGGAACAAACTCGACCACCGGTACGTCAAAGTCCCAGCCATGAGAGCGGGCCGAGGATTCAAGCTCAGAACGCGGCTCGGACAACGTGATGTACAACGACTTCTCACCCAGGTCGCGGCCCGCCAGCATAAACTGCATTGCGACCGTGGTTTTGCCCGTGCCGGGGTGCCCTTCGAGCAGGTACATTTGCCCTTCGGGTAGCCCGCCCTGCAAAATATCGTCAAGCCCACGTATACCAGTAGTAAGCCTGCCGGGCGTCTCTGTTGTCCTCATGTCAACCCGAAGTATATAGGAGCCGTCAGGCCGGAAGAGTTACCGTGGGCACGTCCGTTTTCACGGCTGCACGGCAAGTACTTTGTGCAGCCGTATGTCGGAGGAGGAGGCGCCAACACGCAAGTCCACCCGGTCGCGTTCCGTCACCCAGCCATGCGTGCTTTCGTTCCAGTACGCCAGTTGATCAGAGGAAATAGGCAGTGTGACCGTCCGGCTTTCGCCGGGCTTGAGCGACACACGCGCAAAGCCTTTCAGCTCTTCCTGCGCGCGCTCGACCTTCGAGCCCTGGTGAGCGACATATAACTGCACGACCTCATCACCTGCACGGCTGCCGCTATTGGTTACATCGACCGATACGGTGGTTGCCTTCCCGAGCGCCGGCGTGCTCACCGACAGGTGCGTATAGGCAAAGCTCGTATAGCTGAGGCCGAAACCGAACGGGTAAAGCGGCGCGGCCTTCGCGTACATGTAGGTGCGCCCGTGGCGGATGTCATAGTCCATCATTGCGGGCAGGTCCGACATGTTTGCGACCCAGGTTTGCGTCAGGCGCCCAGCCGGGTTGTAGTCGCCGAAGAGCACATCGGCCAGGCCCGTGCCCTGCTCCTCACTGTTGTGGGTCATCTCAAGAATGGCCGGCACATTCGCCTGCGTCCAGCCGGTGGTGTACGGGAAGCTTGCCTGCAGCACGACGATGGTATGCGGATTGGCCGCGTACACAGCTCTGGCGAGCGACTCCTGCTCGAGCGTGAGGGTCTCGCGATCGACAGCCTCCTTGCCGTCGCTCGGCACAGGACACTTGGCCCAGCCAGCATTGCAGGTAGGGTGGTTGCCGATGATCACGATTGCGACATCGGCTGACCGCGCCAAGTCGGCTGCCTGCGCCGCGTCGTCCCCCTTGGCATAAGTGACAGCTGCCCCGGCGCCCGCACGCGCACGGATCCCGGCCAGCGGCGTGACGACCTGCGGCGGCGTACCGCTGTACCAGTCCAGCGCCACCGTGTCGGCATATGGTCCAATGACCGCAATCGACTTGACCTTGGCCGTGTCGAGCGGCAGGGTCTGCTTGTCGTTCTTGAGCAGCACAATGGACTCGTCGGTCACCTGGCGTGCAAGCGCGTGCGACTCCGGCCTGTTCCACGGGTCGCCGCCGCCCTGGTCTTCAAGGCCGATCCTGCGGTAGGGGACCTGGTCGCGCGGGTCGAGCTCGCCCAGCTTAAGCATCACGCGATAGACGCCGCGCAGGTTCTCGTCGATCTGCGCCTCGGTAGTCAGCTTCTGCGCCAAGGCGTCCGTCACGGCCTGCTTGTACGTATCGAGGTACTGGTTGATGCCGGCATGCAGGGTGCCGGCAGCGGCCTGCGCCATGTCGCGGTAGTACTGGTGCCGCGTCACCAGGTTGGTGAGCGCTCCACCGTCGGTGCACAGGATGCCATTGAAGCCCCAGTCCTTCATCACCACATCGCGCAGCACGGGATGGACCGCCATCGGGATCCCGTTCCAGGCGTTGTAAGAGGCCATGAAGGCATTCGAGTGACCAACTTCAATCCCCATGCGGAAGGGAACCGAGTAGTACTCATGGAAGAGCCGCTCGTCGAAGTTCGAGCTTGACTGGTCGCGCCCGTTCTCATTGCTGTTCGCGAGGAAGTGCTTCATCAGCGAGGCGGTCATCCAATACTTCGGGTCGTCGCCCTGCAGTCCCTTCACGTAGGCAACCGTCATTGTGCCGACCAGGTAGGGATCCTCGCCGTAGCTCTCTTCACTGCGGCCCCAGCGCGGATCGCGGCTCAAGTCTGCATTAGGCGCGCGCACCACCAGTCCGCCCGAGTGGTACTTGTTCTCGGCGTAGCGTGCTTCGTAGCCTTCAAGCGCTGCTGCCTTTTGGAGCAGAGCCGGATCCCAGGTCTGGCCCAATCCACGAGACTGCGGAAACTGGGTCGTGCGTACCACGTGCTTGTTGCGACCCTCCCAGTGCCCGGGGCCGCCGATTGCCTCGCCGTGCAGCCCTTCGACATGGTCGCTGCCGAGCACGCCCAGACGCGGGATGCTCGGCTCGGTTGAGAGCGAGTCGATCTTCTCGTCGAGCGTCATGCGGGAGAGCAGGTCGGTGATGCGTTGCTCCGCCGGGAGGCTCGCATCCTGAAAGGGGTAGAGGCTCTGCGCGGCGGCGGGTAAAGAGACCAGGCAGGCGGAAAGGGCGAAGGTGCAGAAAGGCGAGCGGATCATTGGCGGGGAAGGGCTCCTGGGAGGACAGACGCGGAAATCGGGTGACGCGCCGCGCCGGGCAAAATCAGTCTACCTGACTATCGATACTCCACGATATCGTTCCCAGACA
>CAZZYO010000143.1:0-8947 GCA_964658255.1 Candidatus Babeliales bacterium | reverse complement strand
AGGCGAATCCGCCTCCAGCAGGAAATCCACCCGCGCCAGGCCGGCGCAATCGCACGCCTCAAAGGCCTGGATAGCCATGCTGCGGATCGCTTTCTTCTGCGCAGCCGTAATCCTGGCCGGCAGAATGAGCGCCGAGCCTTCGCTGAGGTACTTGGCCTCGTAGTCGTAGAATTCCTTGGCGGGCACGACCTCGCCGACGACCGAGGCCTGCGGTTTGTCATTGCCAAGCACGGCTACCTCAAGTTCGCGCGCCTTGCCCGAGCCCTTGCGACCCCCGCCAATCGCCTGTTCGATAACAATCTTGCGATCAAACTGCGCGGCAAGGTCGATCGCCGGGCCGAGCTCCTTCCGGTCATGCGCCTTGCTGATGCCGACCGACGATCCGCCGTTTGCGGGTTTCACAAAGAGTGGATACTTCAGCGCTTCTTCAAGGCGCTTGATCACTTTGCGAGGGCTGGCGTGCCAGTCGCTGCGGAGCAGGCTACGGTGCGCGGGGTTGGGCAGGCCGGCCGAAGCAAAGAGCCGCTTCATGACGTCTTTGTCCATGCCCGCGGCGGAGCCAAGAACGCCAGAGCCGGCGTAGGCTATGCCAGCCAGCTCGAAGAGGCCCTGGATCGTGCCGTCTTCGCCAAAGGTGCCGTGGAGGATAGGCAGGACTACGTCGAGGTTGGCGAGGGCGGCTTCAGCGGACCTGGGCTGGGGTGGTTCAGTTGCAGGGGTGCCTGCGAGGAGGTCGTCGGCAGCGGGGCCGGTGAGCCAGTGGCCCTCCTTGGTGATGCCGATGGGGGTGATGTCGTATTTGGAGCGGTCGATGGCGTGGAGGACTGAGGCGGCGGAGAGGAGGGAGACTTCGTGCTCGCCGGAGCGGCCGCCGAAGAGGATGCCTACGCGGAGTTTCTTCATGCTTAGGTGATGGTAGCTGTTTGGGTGGCTTGGACTGGTGCAATTGCTGGCAGGGGCAACCGCGAAGGTAACCGCGGATCTTTCGCCGCGCTTATTATGCAGCCGACTTGCTGCTTAAGGGGGATAAGCGTTCCTCGCGCTGCTTAGGGAAAGGCAGCCGCAGATCCTTCGCTGCGCTCAGGATGACAATCCTCTATTGCTCAGGATGACAACCGCCACTTCGGGGCTGGCGGGTTAGTCGCGGAGGCTGCGGAGTAGGCGCGGGTCGAATTTGGGGCGGACTATTGTTTCGATCTCGAGACGGGGGGCGTCGGGGTGGGTGGGGTTGAGCAGGACGTTGAAGGTGCCGGGGAGGATGGCGGAGGGGACGCGGGTGAGAGCGGATTCGTTGGCGAGGAGCCACTGGTCGCCTAAGCGGCGGGTGAGCGCGAGGTCGGAGTGCCAGGTGTCGCTTGGGGGGACGGAGAGGGTGCGGATGGGGAGGTTTGCGGGCACTTTGATCTGGAGCAGGGTGTAGGAGCGGGGGAGCTCGTTCTGGTCGAGCTCAAGATGAACGAGAGCTTCCATCATGGCGCCGGCGGGGGACTCAGCGAGGTAGACGATGCGACGGCCGGCGGTGTGCCAGCGGGCAGAGTAGCGGAGGCCGCCTTCGCCGGAGAGTGACTCGTGGTTGCTGATGCGCCAGAGGGTCATGATGAGGGAGAGTCATACCATTTCGCTCCCGCTATGCAACTTCATTTTGTAACGCGATTGCCGGTGCGGCCGAACAGCGGGCTCAGGCGTACATGCCTTCGTCGATCTGGCCGAGAAGCTCCTCGACCATGCGGCCGCCGAAGTCAGTGCGGAGCATGTCGATCGGGGTGCGGGCGTCGAAGCGCTGTCGGGGCTTGTGCAGCCAGGTTCGCGCCTGGTCGACATCGCCGAAGACGGTGACCGCCTGGTCAAAAACCCGCACCAGGCGGGCGAGCTTGTCGGACTCGTCAGCCGAGAGTCGTTGCTTGCGGGAGCGGCGGTGCTTGAGGGTGCGGGCGGGAATGACGATGTTGTAAATGTCTTTGAACTCAACGCCGGAAGCCGTGATGAAGTCCGTCATCGTCTCAACCGGAACTCCAGCTTCGACTGACTCGAGCGAAAGTTTGAGGGAGCGCAGCAGGTGCGAGCGCGGGGATGGGTTGGCGGGAGCCATGGGGCCATTATGCCATGAGCGAGGCGGCAGAGTGGCTTCTCGGCGAATTGGGCCCTGCGAACCTAGCGGTGTAAGTCGTGAAGACAGTCAATCCAAGAGGAGCTTGATCCGGTATGCCCGCTGACCCATGATCGAGACACGCTTCGCCGGAGTTAAGGGTCGTTAATCGCGTTTCGCATGCCTCACAGCTTAGGAGTTTTAGACGTGTACGAAATTAACTGCCTAGAGTGTGCGCGTCTTCGAGAGCAGAGCGCCGCACTGTATGCCCAATATGTGGCGGCTAAGGACGATCTCACCATGGCGCAGAAGAACGATCCGTGCATCGCACCTAAGAGGGCCTTGGTGAGACGATTGCGCGGACTCTTGCGTGAGGGATATCGTCTATCGGACTCGCATCGTGATACTCACGAGATGGTCAACCCAAATTGATCCACTACCCGCCTTTGCCGGCGATGCTTCAAATCTAAGGGCAGTGGTAAACTGTGGGCGAACTGGTAGGCCCGGGAAGAAGTGCGACTTCCCGGGGCAGTGAGCACTACTTTTCAGTAGCACCCTGAGTGCGTAACCCAAGGCAAGCATGAATCGCCAGTCTATTCGGACGACGATTCGTACTGCCACCTGGAGCCACTTTCGTGGCTCTTCGGACATACGGCACCACCTCCAGACACCTCACCGGATCTCAGTGAGCCCGCTCGGGCCGCTGCACGTGTCTGGGTAGGACTGCCCTTTCAAGCTAAAGCACGTGCCGAGTTTGTCTTCTGAAAACGCGCCATCGGTCCGTGACGAAAGTGCTTGCGCGGTCAAAGCTGGATCTCCAGAAGGCGCGCGTTAATCAAGTACGTCTGTACCTAGAGCGCTCAATACGTGCCTAGCGGCGGGGCGACACTGATCTACAATTCGCTCGTATGCCGCTGCTCTCTTCAGTCATCGCTAGCGCGATCCTGCTTTTCATCTTTGAAGCAGTCATCAGCCGACTCGCTCCTGGACGTGTCAGCAAGCGCGTGCGACAAGGTGAGTTGATCGTGGGAGCTGCGCTGCTGGCCTGCCTTTGGCATGGTTTTACAAAGCATCAGCTGCAGGACGACATGCGGCGAAATTTTTTCCGGGCGGGGGTCTCCGAGGACTCCCCGGCTGCGCTATTCGCCTACACAAAGCTCGAAGAGTGCATTTACTTAGGTCGTTTTTGTTTTGCGGATGCTTCCGCGGCCGTGCAGGGAAGCAATTTTCCCGAAGCGGACAAGGCGCAGGCCTTTCGGCTCATCTACTCGTTCTCTCGCACAGTTGAACCGGGCCTACGTTAGTTCTAGACCTCGATAAAGACCGCATCGCTCTTTACGGGTACATGCGGTTGAGGGTGCGGGCGAAGGGGATGGTTTCGCGGACATGGTCGAGGCCGCAGATCCAGGCTACGGCGCGCTCGATGCCCATGCCGAAGCCTGCATGGGGGACCGAGCCGTAGCGGCGGAGGTCGAGGTACCACTGGAAGGCGTCCATCGGAAGGTTGTGCTCCTCGATGCGGGATTTGAGCAGGTCGTAGGAGGCGATGCGCTGGGAGCCGCCGATGATCTCTCCGTAGCCCTCGGGGGCGAGGACGTCGACGCAGAGGGCCAGCGCAGGATTGGCCGGGTCGGGTTCCATGTAGAAGGCTTTGACGGCGGCGGGGTAGCGGTGGACCATCACCGGGCGGTCAAACTGCGACGAGATGTAGGTTTCATCGGGCGACCCGAAGTCGTTGCCGTACTCGAAGGGCTGCTCAAGAATGCCGGCTGCGTGGGCGTCGTTGAGCATCTCGACGGCTGCGTCGTAGGTGATCTTCGGGAAGGGTGCCTTGATCGTTTCGAGCTTCGCAATGTCGCGGCCGATGACCTGGAGATCGGCGGCGCGGCGGGTGAGGACGCGGTCGACGATGAAGGCGATGAAGTTCTCAGCCAGCGCCATCAGATCGTCGAGGCCGGCGTAGGCCATCTCGGGCTCAACCATCCAGAACTCGGTAAGGTGGCGGCGGGTTTTCGACTTCTCTGCGCGGAAGGTCGGGCCAAAGCTGTACACCTTGCCGAGCGCCAGGGCCGTGCTTTCGATATAAAGCTGGCCGGATTGGGTAAGAAAGGCCTCCTCGCCGAAGTACTCGACAGGGAAGAGGGTGGAGGTGCCTTCGCACGCAGCGGGGGTGAGGATGGGCGGGTCGGTCAGCGTGAAGCCATGGTCGTCGAGGTAGTCGCGGGCGGCTTTAATGATCTCGGCACGGATGCGTAGAATGGCCGACTGGCGCGGCGTGCGGATCCAGAGATGGCGATGCTCCATCAGGAAATCAACGCCGTGTTCCTTGAGAGTGATCGGGAACGGGGTCTGGTCGGGAACACGCTGCTGGACGTCAATCGTCTCTACATCCAATTCGTAACCGCTGGGTGCACGTTTGTCCGCACGCACTTTGCCGGTAACGGTCAGGCTTGATTCCAGGGTGAGATTCTTGAGTGTCTCGAAGACTTCTTCTGGGACAGCAGCCTTCGGTACGATCCCCTGGATGGTGCCGGAGCCGTCACGAAAGATAGGGAAGAGCAGTTTGCCGGACGCGCGCAAATTATAGAGCCACGCGTTGAGGCGGACGGTCACGCCCTCGTGCGTGCCGATCGCCGCAATGGTGGTGAGTGGAGCTTGTGTGCTGATGGCGGTTACATCTATCTCATCTGCCATGGTGCTTGTCTGTTCTCCGGTTCGTGCCCGTCAGTGAGGACGCTTTCGCAAAGGTACTTCTCGGGTCTTACAAATTTCTGCTCAGGCCCGGTCGGCTTGATCGGTGTGCTCTTTCTCGTACTCGTCAAAAGCGCGCCTGGCCTTGTCTACTACCTGCTCCGAGTCGGTCTCGAGCGAGTAGTGGATCTCAAGAACGCCAGCCGGCTTCTGCGGCGCGGACTGTAGAGCGGCGTAGGTCGCGGGCCAGGCGATTGTGCCTTCGCCGGGCCACAAGTGCGCGTCACGATCGCCATGATTGTCATGCAGGTGTGCGGAGTGGATATAGGGCGCAAGTTCGGCCAGCGCCTCCGTGACCGTGCTCTGCAGGTTGGCGTGCCCTGCGTCAAAGCACACGCCGATGGTTGAGAAGTGGCCTACCTGCAGGATTTCAACCATGTGCGCCGGCGCCGTGACTTCATTCTGAATGTTCTCGATCAGAAGCGTGACGCCGAGCGGAGTGGCGTAGGTCTTCAGGTGCTCCAGCGCGGTGAGCGAGTACTCGAGCGCGTGCTCGGACCAGACATCCTCGCGGTCACCGAGATGCAGGATAAGGAACTTGAAGGGAATCTGCTCGGCAGTCTCAAGCGCGCGCTTGATCTCGTCCATCGCATCGATACGGCGGGTCTTTTCGCGGTGCAGCACGTTGACGGAAGGTCCGCCGCCGCGACCCATCTCGTAGTCAGAGTAGAGCGGCGCGTGCATGGAGAAAGGGGCTACGGGGTTCGAGCGGAACCAGTCGGCGATCTCGCGGACGGTGGAGCGCTCGGAGTAGTCAAAATGCTGCCGGGCAGCAAACAACTCAATACCCTGCGCACCCGTGCGCTTGAGCGTGTCAAGCAGGCCCGGGTGCAGGCGGGAACGAAGAAAGACGTGGCTCGAGATGGCTTTGAGCATGTGCTAAAGGTGAAGCTGGGTCTCCGCGGTCTATCTTCTCATCTCGGCTTCCGGCGCGTCTCCCGCGGTGGAGGCGCCTTCGAGACGCTTGTTCTTGAGGACTCATCCCTGGTGCGCGAACCCTCAATCAGCAGGTCGACGATCCTGCGGGCGCTGGGCTCCCAGCCCGGCAGCGACGTGGTATGAAAGACGCCGATCAGGGTGCGGATAATGTCGTCAGGATCTGTGTCGGGGCGCAACTCGCCGCTCTCGATGGCGCGTTGGACGAGTTCGCGGAAGGTGCTGTGAACCAGACCATGCGAGCCCTGGATCATGCGCGCCGAGCCCCCGGGAACGGTGTCCATGGCGGGCAGGATAAGCAGCTTGTTGGCTACGTAGTCGATGAACACGAGCATCCACGCGCGCAGGGCTTCGACCGGGCGCAGAGAAGCCCGGAGGCGCTGACTGTCCGCGATCAGTTTCTCGACTTCGTTGCTGAAGACGGCTTCGACCAGGGTGTCGCGGGTGGGGAAGTGCCGGTACAGCGTGCCCGGTCCAACCTTCGCGCGCCGAGCTATGTCGTCCAGCGTCGCCTCGGCCCCGTGCCGGGTAAAGGCCTGGCGGGCGACCTCGAGAATGCGCTCGCGGTTCCGCTGCGCATCGACGCGGGGCTTACGAGGAGCCGTGGGTGGAGTCGATTGGCTGGGCACTGGCCTATTTTCTCAGAGCTTCTTGCAAACGGAGAGCGCCTCCATTTAGCCTGTGTGCGGAGACGGTCTCCGCTTATCCCAGAGACTCCGGGAGACGCAGACAGGCTCCCGGTGCAGCGCATTGCCGCCGGGCCGGCAAACAGCAGAGAGAAGAGGGGCTATGCGGATTTTTGTAACGGGAGCGACAGGTTTCATCGGGACCGAGCTGGTGAAGGAGCTGGTAGAGGCCGGGAACCAGGTACGCGGGCTGACACGCAGCGAGGAAGGCGCGGAACAGTTGAAGGCAGCCGGCGTGGAGGTCCATCACGGCAACCTGAAGGATCTGGAGAGCCTGCGCAGCGGAGCGCGGGGGATGGATGTGGTGGTGAACCTGGCGTTCAGCCATGACGATATGTCGAAGTTTGCCGAAAACGGGAGTGATGAACGCCACGCAGTTGAGGTACTGGGCTCTGTGCTTGAGCCAGGCAAGCTGCTGGTGGTGACCTCCGGTACAGGACTTGCGAGCGGCGGCCCGGGCCACATGCGCGTGGAAAGCGATGCGCCGTTGAGCCTGGACGCGGTACCGCGGCAGCCGGAGGATGTGGCGCGAGCGGTGGGCGAGCGTGGCGTTCGGGTGGCGATCGTTCGGCTGCCGCAGGTGCATGACACGCGCAAGCAGGGCCTGGTGCCGTTTCTTACGGAAGCGGCTCGCCAGAAGGGCGTCTCGGCCTACGTGGGTGATGGCGCAAACCGTTGGGCCGCAGCTCCGCTTGCCGATGTGGTTCACCTGTATCGTCTGGCGGTGGAGCAGACCGGGCCAGGCGTGACGGTGTACCACGCGGTGCAAGAGGAAGGGGTGAGGCTGCGGGAGATTGCGGAGACGATCGCGCGAGGGCTGAAGATACCGGCGGTGTCGCTCGACCAGGAGCAGGCCGCGGAGCACTTTGGCTGGCTGGCTTCCTTTGCCGCACTGGACATGCCGGCCTCGAGCGAGTGGACGCGCCAGAAGCTGGGGTGGCAACCGAGCGGGCCGGGACTGATCGAGGACCTGACCAACATGAAGTACCGGTGACGGCGTTCTAATCGGCGGTGGAGGTGCCCTGGTGGAAGAGCATCTGCCAGCGATTGCCTCGTTGGACCCACAGGGAGCTGCGGAGGGTAGTGAGGGCGGCGCGGGTGGCGCGGTAGGTAAGCAGTGCGGCGTCCGAGGAGATGAGGGTGAGGTGGTAGTCGGTGGTAGTGATCGGGTTGCTCTCTGGTTCGCCGGCTAGAAGCTCGAGGATTGTTTGTTTGTCGTAGGTGCGACCGGAGGCCCCGAACTCGCGAAAGTCGTCGGCGAGGAGCCTGGCCACGGCCGCAGGGTCGCGGCGGGTGGCGGGTTGGTGGAGGAGCTGTTCGAGGCGGGCAAGGTGCGGGAGGAGAGCGTCGGGAGTCATAGGGCGGAAACCTTTGAGCTTGAAGGCAAAGTCAACCGCAGATCCCTGGCTTTGCTCAGGATGACATCGTCCATCCTATGTTGACATCCCCGTTCTATCGACTGCTGCATCTGCGAAGAAGATCATCGTCCGCGTCCGGCGCCGACTCGGCTAAGCGTACTGTCCTGCGGCGCTACAAAGGCTTCTTCTCCCCCAATCATCACCGGGGGAAGAGAAGCCTCTGCCGCGTAGTGGCGGTGCACAGGTCATGAACTGACCGCCAGCCGCGTCGGCCGTTTGGTTCTTCCTAGTAGCCAGCGGCTTTGCCGAAGTGGTGGCGGTGGTCCTGGCCACCTTCCAGGGTGCCGGTCTTGGGATCGATCGCGATGCATTCGCCGTCGGACCAGTGCGTGGTTCCTGGGCTGAGTGAGTAGCCAAGCGCGCGCATACCCTCCTGGGTCGCTGCCGAAAAGCCCGGCTCAAGGTAGAGCGTGTCCGGCTGGTACTGGTGATGGAAGCGCGGCGCGTCGACCGCGTCCTGGATGTTCAGGCCGCCGTCAACGGAGCTGAGCAGGATGTTGCCGACGGTCGTGATGATGCGTGAGCCTCCCGGGGAGCCAAGGACGTAGCGGACCCTCTTTGCGTCAGACTTTCCGTCAAGCACAATGGTCGGCGTCATCGAGGAGAGCGGGCGCTTTCCGGGAGCAATCGCATTCGCCGGTCCCTGGATCAGGCCGAACATGTTGGGTGCGCCGGGCTTGGAGGTAAAGTCATCCATCTCGTCATTGAGCAGGAAGCCGAGGCCTTCAGCCGTGACGTAGGAGCCGAACCCCCCGTTGAGGGTGGTGGTGACGGCGACGGCGTTGCCTTCTGCATCGACGATGGAGAAGTGGGTTGTGTTCGCAGGCTCTTGCCGGGCGGCGGGTGCGGCAGGCGGCGGGGGCAGGAAGCCGGCAGGACGCTTGAGGGTAGCGGACGAAGTCGCTGCGTCGTTCAAGATGCTCGCGCGCCAGGCCGCGGCATACTGGGGCGAGGTCATCGCCGCGATTGGCATGGAGACGAAATCCGGGTCGCCCAGGTACTCATTCCGATCCATGTAGGCGCGGCGCCAGGCTTCGGTGATCAGGTGCATGGAGGCCGGGGTGCGATCG
>CAZZYO010000142.1:0-8981 GCA_964658255.1 Candidatus Babeliales bacterium | reverse complement strand
TGGAGCGGGAGACGGGAATCGAACCCGCGACCAACAGCTTGGAAGGCTGTGACTCTACCACTGAGTTACTCCCGCCCATCCCAAACCTGTACTGCAAAACCTGGAGCTGATGATCGGGATTGAACCGACGACCTCTCCCTTACCAAGGGAGTGCTCTACCGACTGAGCTACATCAGCCCGCTTCCGGCGGACTTCCACCTGCGTAGAAGCCGCCCTGAACATACGTGCACAGCGTACCTGCCGCCGCGCTCGAACCTATCCTACCGTGAACTGCGGCAGAACCCAAGCAGCCTCACGCACTCTCGCGCGCGAGGAGTACTCGCAACGCGAACCCCGCCAGGAGGATCATCACCAGGACGCGGGGCCTCCCGGCTTCCATCGTCACCCAGCTCAAGTCCGCAATAAGAACCAGGACAACAACCGCAACTGCCTTTCGTTGCCTGCCTGCCAGTCGCCCACGCGACCAACGCCTACTCATTCCGACTCATGCAAACGACGCAATCTTGTGGTGCACAGGGGAGGATTTGAACCTCCGTAGCTCCTAAGAGCGGCAGATTTACAGTCTGCTGCCATTAACCACTCGGCCACCTGTGCACATGCCACTACCCGCTGCTCCCTGACCCTCAACTCGCCTATCCCAATGCGCGACGCAAGCTAGCCCGATGAGACACTCAGGTGGCTTGCTTCCATGTCTGCGAAGGGGCTCTGCCAGGGTAGGCCACGGCTAGAAACAACTTCTGAACGTCCTGCTGAACTCTGGAGCTGGCGAAGGGATTTGAACCCCCGACCGTCTGATTACAAATCAGGTGCTCTACCAGCTGAGCTACGCCAGCCCGGGTACAACCGTATTCTGCCTTCAATCCAGCAGGCAGAAGTGGCGTACCAGACAGAAGGTTAGCATACCACCCCTGGGTGGGCAAGCCATCGTAGGCCTGCTCTCTTGGGCCAAGCGGGCGGGTTCGCATAGCAGGCCAGATGCTTCTGAGAGAAGGCCGTATCAGCACCGCACAAACCGCAGTTGCATCTCCCTCACCCGGGTCATGTCGCCGCCTGCATGTTCTGCGCCGGGCAGCAATTCTCGCGGTTTCCGCCCCAAGGTCATCCGTGAGGCCCGCAGAGCGCCACAATATGCAGCACCCGCAGGCTCTCTGAGCGCCCTCTACCTTCGCTTTCACCGCTTCCTTCCAGGGTTCGTAGAACATTCCACGGCTGCTGAATCACCCGGCCGCAGCCTCCCACTCACCGGAGAAGACCGAGATATGAAACGATCGGACCTAGCGATGGAGACCTGGAGACGCAGAATGCTTTGGACTCGCCCCCGAACCTCGGTTCGGGTCGTCCTTCTTGTGAGCAGCGCAGCCATGCTGCTGCTGGCTGCCGTGCTGTATCTCGGCAAGCAGGCGCCGCCAGCGTGCGCACGCCTGCTTCCAGAGTCTCAGGCGATCCTCTATCTCAATTTGCGGCCCTTGCGCGCGGCAACGCACTTTGACCAACGCCCGGTCACCCACGATGCCGACTACCAGCGCTTTATCGACGCGACGGGCATTGACTTCGAGCGGGACCTCAATGAGGTTGCCTTTGCCTTGCACCGCACGGCGGACCCTCTGGGACCCAATGGGCCCGTAGCCTACTCTGAGGTGTTCGTTGGCCGCTTTGACTCTGCCCGCCTCGCCGCATACCTGGGGCGCACCGCCGGTTCACGGGAAACCTACTCCGGCCACACCATTTACTCGGTCGCAAACGATGGCCGCACGGTGCGGGTAGCGCTGCTTGGCCGTTCCATGGTTGCCATCAGCAACACGCCCACAGCTGAGCAGATTCACTCCATCGTCGATCGGGACCGGACTGCCTGGCTGCTTTTTACCTCCGGCCCCACGCTGCTTGCGGCCCACTACCGCGATGTGCCCCTGCTCTCGCTGGCCTGGGGGCTGGGGGAGATAGGCTTACCCTTCAGCGACCACGGGGTTCTGCGCGTGCTCGGCCTGGAGTTGCCCTTCCGGCTTGACACCACCTTTATCGCCTCCCTGCGCTGGACAGGAGCGCTGCGCCTCCGGCTTGAAGAGCTTGCACCATCGGAGGCTTCGGCGGCAGTGGCGGCGAGTTCGCTGCAGACACTGGTGAAGCTGGGGCGGTTTGCAGAAAACAACCTGCCCGGCCGGCTTGCAGACGAGAATGCGCGTGCCCTGCTCAACAGCGCCACGGTAACGCACGCAGGCGACCGCGCCGTACTTGACGCCACACTGCCGACACACTTCTTTGAGCAGCTCGTCAGCCCGCCGGACGCGGTTGTGCCCACGCCTGCCAACCCGCCGAGGCTCAAGCAGTAACGCCTTGTAGGAAGCCGCGTTGAACTGCACAGCTGCGCAGAGAGGCGATCCTTCACACCCCGCCTGCGACCTCGGTTCTCGATGGGGCGAGCAGCAAGGCTCATCACGATTGACGAAGGTGCGCATAGCGCTCGAGACCGGGGTTAAAACATAAAGGCTGCCCAGGGCAGGCAGCCTTCGAACATTTCTAGCTCATACCGTCAAAGGGCCGATTCAGCCGACGAGGCTACGACTTAGGACCCGGAACCGACGGCCGCCAATCCAAGCGCCACCTGCTGCTCCATCGTCTCGCGCAGGTACTTGTGCGGATTCACGGGCGTGTTGCGAATACGCACTTCGTAGTGCAGGTGTGGCCCGGTGCTGCGACCTGCTGAGCCCACATAGCCGATCACCTGTCCGCGCTTGACCTGCTGCCCGGCTACGACTGCAAAGCCGGAAAGATGCCCGTAGACCGTGCTGATGCCTTGTCCGTGATCGACAACCATCTCCCGGCCATACCCGCTTGCTGCTCCCGCCATCACGATCAGGCCATCTGCCGGAGCCCGGACGGGGGTGCCGTATGCCGTCGCGATGTCGATGCCTGCATGGAAGGCGCCTTCGCCGTTGAACGGATCTTCGCGCTCACCGAACGAACTCGTCACCCTGCCGATAACCGGCCACAAAGACGGGGCATCCGCGAGCTCGCTGCCCGGTGGGGTGAACAGATCCGCCCTTCCACCGCCGGCATAGGAGCGACGGCCAAAGGCTCCGCCCGACTCAAGTCCGCCCGAGAGTGCGGTTGCGCGCAAGGCGACAAACTGGTCGAGCGAGCGCGTGTAAGCCTGCTCGCTAAAGTCGCCCGGTCCGTCTACCACTGCCTGGGTCGCCGCAACTGCGGCCGAGGCCTTGGCCGGCCGGGCCTTGTTCATCCCGAGACTGTAGAGGGCGCTTACCTGCGTGGCAAGCGACCCCAATGACGCGGCCTGGACGTCCTTCTGATGCTCCACTTGCTCGAGCTTCGCATAGTCCTTACGCAGCGACTCGCGTTGCGAACGTACCTGGTTATAGCTGGCTGTCTTGAGCAGCATCCGGCTGTAGGACCCGGCCATCCCCGTAATCGTGAACGCACCCACCAGCGCTGCCGCCACAAAGACGTAGGCGTAGTGCAGGGGGATCGGAATCTTGCGCAACCGGCCGTCCTGCTCCCGGGCTACGAAGATGATGTAGAAGCGTTTCTGCACTGCGGTCCCAGCCTGCCCTGGAATGCAACGGTTCCGCATCGACGCCTTTATTGGCGTGTCGATCCGGCTGTTGTTCCATTCATTAACCATCTAACGCTACCAGCGCGGCCTCCAGGGGTCAATCGCACTGATAACTGTTGTGCGGCCTCTACGGTGACCTGGGTACTCGCGCCTTGCCCTGCTTTGGCACACTTTCCTGCTACCGCAGACGCAGTCACGCACCTGTCGAACTTGCACCTGCCAGCTACGGATCAGCCCGCAGCTTCCGCTGCTCTGACAGCGGGCCCATGGAGTGCATCAGGTTCTGCAGCGTCACCACGCCTATCACGCGTTCTCCTTCGGCTACCGGCACCAGCGCCATGCGCCCTCGGCGCATCCGGCGAATAATCATGCCGAGCGAATCATCGGGCAGCGCCACTTGAAAAGCCCGCGACATGATCCCCTGCACATACCCGTTGCCCTCGCCGCGCAGCGCCTCCTGGATGCTCTGCCGGGAGACCACGCCCACAATCCGCTCGCCACGCACCACGGGGAAGTCATCCTGCAGCGAGTGGATGGACTTGTACAGCGCGTCTTCAAGCGTATCCGATGGGCTCATGACCGCAAAGTGGGTGAGCATCACGTCGCGCATGCGGACCGTATCGACCACGGACTGAAAGAGCACCCCCTGGTCCTCCAGCTGCGCGCCGACTGCGACAAAAAAGCCTGCGGCGATCAGCAGAGGGCTCAGCGCCGCGGAAAGATCAGGCACCGGCAGCGCGAGCAGCGCCAGGCCGCCAACCATCATGCCGGCACCCAGCATGCGCCCCAGCGCCGAGGCCGCGCGCTTGGCCTTTGCATCTTCCCGCTTGCCGGCTACGCCTTGCAGCAGCCGTCCGCCATCCAGCGGGTAGGCCGGGCAGCAGTGCAACAGCGCCAGTGCCAGGTTCAGCCACACCGCGGACCGCATCAGGTGCGTGGCCGTTACCCAGGGAAGGCCAAGCAGGTCGACCCGTTGGCTGGCCCCGTGCACCAGGCCGGCCACAAGCAAGGCCACCAGCAGGTTGGCGGCCGGGCCAGCCACCGCCAGGGCTACGCGCCCCGAGGGCGACATGGCCCGCTCGGCGCTCTCCGGATCCGCGTAGGAGAACAGGCCGCCGATCGGCAGCAGGAGAATCGAGCGCAGCCCCACGCCGTAGCCGGTCGCGGTGATGGTGCGGGCAAGCTCACGTGCGCCGACCGCCGCGAGCAGGACCAGCCAGAGCGCTACCCCGCGCCAGCCCGGTACGTTGCCAGCCGAAGTCGAGAAGAGGCAAAAGGTAAGCAGCAACAGGAAGAAAGCGTGCATGCGGAGGTCGACTCCGAACCATCGTCCCAGTGGGAATGACCAACCGCGCATTGTTCCTCTCGTGCCGCGCTGTCAGGCGTCGGCCAGGTCCTGGCGACATTGTAGTGGGTGACGCGGAGGAGAGTCAGATTTGGCCTTTCATGCGAGTACCAGCCGAACGTGCCTGGAGGTTCGCGCTACTTGCGCTTTGACTGCGCTGCATGGCCGCCGGTGGGCGTTCGCATGAGCGCCTACGCTGCCTCGAGCCCTTCTTGGCAGCTACCATCAGGGTATGCGGGTGATTGCTGGAGAGTACCGACGCCGCACGCTTGAGGCGCCCAGGGGCATGGCGACGCGGCCAACCACCGACCGCCTGCGCGAGACCTTGTTCAACGTGCTTGCACCGCGCATCGAAGGCGCCCGCTTTCTCGACCTCTACGCAGGCTCAGGGGCCAACGGCATGGAAGCTCTGAGCCGGGGCGCCGCGCATTCTGTCTTCGTCGAAAAGGCCGCGCCAGCGCTGGCCGCAATCCGCGCCAACCTGAGCCAGCTGCGCATCGACCCGGCACGCTACGCGGTTGAAGCCCAGCCAGTCACGACCTGGCTCCGCCGCGCCGCCGCATCACCCGGCAGTGCGCAGGCTCGGCCTCGGACGCTCACGCAGGCTCCGCCAGGCGGCCAGTTCGACGTCATCTTCCTCGACCCGCCCTATGACGAAGCGCGGGCGTATAGCGAGACGCTCCTGCTCCTCGGCGGCGAGGCGAGCGGCCTTTTGTCCAAGGGCGCCTTCGTGATCGCCGAGCATAGGCGCGGCCGCAGGCCAGAGGACCCCAGCGCCCTCGCCGACCAATACGGCCGCCTCACACGCGACCGCCTGCTGACCCAGGGAGACGCGGCGCTCAGCTTCTACAGCCTGCGCGCGGAAGCGGCTAGTGAGCCGGAAGGTTGATACGCTGGACGAACCTGGCACCGCGCCCTCTGACCAAGCCTCGGCCCGTTCACGTTAAGTGCAAGCTGCGAGGGAGAGACCATCTTCGGTAGAACGACGCGATACCCTGGTGCGAGGCAAACCTGCTTGCCTCAAGCCATAGGTCGAGCCAACGGCGAAGCGCCACATAGGAAAAGTCGCCGAAGCTGCAGGCAGGGTCGAGGATAAGGACCGCAGTCAGCTCATCAATCTACGCGGCTAACAGCTTTCGCTCTCGATTACCGCTTGCCCCCTGCCTCAGTAACTCAGCACCACCACACTGATCGAGTACGGCGCGAATGTTTGCTCGAACTTCACGCCGGCATCGCTAATTCGGCTCTCAACCGGCACCACCGCTTCAGGATGCTCGATCGAGTTCGTCGCGTTTGGCGTTGCCCCGCTCAGCGTCACCAGCTTCGCCTCTGCCTTGATTCCTGTTAGCCCACGTACATCGATGCTCACCGCCTTGGCGTCCGAGTTGCCATTGACAACCTTGACGTACAGCGTGCGCTTGGCCTCGTCGCGCGTCACCGACGTGTACACGCGCGGGCCAGCGTTTGCGAGCGTCGCGGGCACGACCTCGGTCCCGAGGTAGCTGCCGAACAACACCTGCGCGTAGTAACTCGGTGACCCGTAACTGCTGATCGCGTCATAACCGATCAGGTCTGTTGCCCACTGCATCCCGCCCGGATTCACGTTGACAAAGAGCGGCGCATAGCTCGCCATCACCACCAGGTCCGCGTTGCGCTCCATCCCTGTCATCCAGGCTGCATCGGCAAGCGCGGCCGTCAGGTTCGGCGTCGGGGTTCCCTCGCGTGTGGCCCACTCCCCTACAAAGATCTTCGGCCCATTCCGGTCGGCCTTGTCGTAGTGCCCGGCATCCGCGAAGCTCTTCTCCGCCGTCATGTAATAGTGCTCGTCGAGCACGTCTGGCTTCACCATCTTCACCGGCGCGGTTGCAATCAGCTGCAGCTGCGGATACTTCCGCTTGATGGCCTTGTAGTACTGCGCGAAACGACCATCGTAGGAGCCGGACTTGTCAAAGAAGTCCTCATTGCCGATCTCGACATAGCGCAGGGGAAATGGCTGCGGGTGCCCATCCTTGATCCGCTCCGCGCCCCACCCGGTCTCAGGGCCGCCAGACACGTACTCAATCTCCTCCAGAGCATCGGTGACGTAAGGGTCGAGCGTTGGGCCAGGGTCGACGTGCTCCTGCTGCATGGAGTAGCCGGCGTAAACCGCGAGCACCGGCTCAACCTTCAGGTCCTCGCACCACTCCAGGAACTCGAGCAGCCCCATGCCGTCCGACGAGCGGTACCGCCAGGGGCTCGGGTGCGTGGGCCGGTCGATCCAGGGGCCGATGGTCTGCTTCCACTGGTAGCGCTCGGGAATGTGGTCGCCTTCAAGGTAGTTGCCGCCGGGCAGCCGCAGAAAGTTCGGGTGCATCGCGGCCATCTTCTCCATCAGGTCCACGCGATTGCCATGCGGGCGATCGTGGTAGGTCGGCGGGAAGAGCGAGACCAGGTCAAGCCAGACGGTGGCCGGCTGCGCCACAGTCAGCACCAGGTGGTTGTCCTTCGACGCAGCAACGGTTCCCGTCTTGAGCGTGTAGCTGTACTCTTTCCAGTCTGTGCCGAGACCTGGCACAGTGGTCGACGCGGCAACCGCGCCGGTCTGATCGTTGACCAGGGACACGGTCACGGCGAGCCCGGCTGCCTGGGCCTTGGCGTAAAACGAGCCGCTGTAGGTCGTCGCGGGGCGAACCGCCATGCCCCAGTAGCCGTCGTTTTGCACCCCGGCGGGCGCGGCAGCGGTGGCCGCTGTGACAGCCAGCTTCAGGCTCCGCGGCAAGGCGGTGCTCGGCCCGGTCGTGTTGTCTACGCTCACCTCGGCCATCGAGCTGCCTTTCGCCGCCAGTGTCCAGTGGTCGAGCGTGCCCCATCGGTTGCCAATGACGCGGTCCTGCACCATCTCGGCGTACAGGCCACCGTCGTAGGAGTAGTTGATCTCCTCCGTCATCAGCCCGTAGAGCGTGGGGCTGACCTTGGCCGAGGGGTGCGCGGCGTCAATGGTGAGTGAGGGTGTCTGGGCGTAGAGGGCGCCGGAGAGAAGCGTGGCGAAGAGGGCGAGCGAGGTGCGTGGATTCATGAGGCTGCCAGACTAATGGATGGAACAGGCGCGAGCAAGGAAGCGTCTGCTGCCTCGCCTCGCGATCACCAGTCCACGGACAGGCGCCAGTTCTCGCGGGTCAGATGATCTGCATCCGGCTGATACTCTCGGCAGTCAGCGGCAGGAGGGGAAGTCTGATGCGCTTATTCCGCCAGCACTTCCTGACCCTCCCGGCTCTCTGCTGCATGTACGCGGCCGGCGCTCTGGCACAGGAGCCTGATCCACTCAACTCGCCGCTCTCCCTGCCTCCTCCAGCGCCCACAACCCAACAGCGGTTGTTCTACCGCGATCTTGACCTGCTGCGCCAGGGTGGATTTGCAGCTGCCGCGCAGGTGACCGTGTCGCTGCGCATTGAAGACCGGCAAGGCACAACCCCGGCCGGGCTCCAGCTGCAGGACTTTCACCTGGTCGTCAACGGAACTGTGCGTACGGCGCGGCTGCACGTCCCCGGGATGGCTGCGACAGGACCGCCGCCGATGGTGCTGCTGGTGCTGCCGCCCAACCAGCCTGTCGTCCACTGGATTGCGCTCAAGAACGCGAAGAAATACTTTGCCGCCCAGCCCGCCGAGCTGCTGCCGTGGAACGTTGGCATCCTTGATGCCAATGGCAAGCTCACTCCGTACACCAATGGACGCTCGCAGCTGCTCGTCAATCTTGACGCGGTCGAGCGCACACCAGAGCCCTTCCAGTTCTCAAGCGACATCGGCATGGCGACACGCTTCCACTGGGACAGCAACTGGCTGACCAAAGCGCAGGATGCCATTGGCGCCATGCAGCGCTTCGCTGGAGCCAAGGTCGTGCTGGCCATCAATCCTCTGGCCGACCAGCACTACGGCTTGAACGACCAGATGTTTGCGCATGACGGCCCGGACGCTTTGGTCGACGTCTCGCGGCAGGTAGGGGCGCACATCTACATAGCGAACGTGGGCGGCCCGGAGGTCTACGTTCCCGGCGGCGAGGCAGCGTCGAACAGCCCGGCACAGACAATGGGC
>CAZZYO010000141.1:0-8983 GCA_964658255.1 Candidatus Babeliales bacterium | reverse complement strand
AGTACGACCTATGCCGATGTGCGCGCGGCGGGCGGCTCGCGCGAGCCTTACAACGTTAAGTACTGGGGCGTGGGGAATGAAAGCTGGGGCTGCGGCGGAACGTTCACTCCAGACGAATATGCTGCCGAGTACCGCCGGTACACGGCCTGGGTTCCGGATTACGGAGTAGGACTGAAGCTGATTGCCTCGGGGCCTAACCAGGACGACGTGGCCTGGACGCACGGCTTTTTTGAGAATGTCTTTGGCAAGCGGACGGCGCGTGTTCCATTTGGCTGGTCGATGCATTACTACACCGATTTGCAAAAGAACCTATCGTTTGAGGCAGCCGATGTGTACCCCGGTTACTCGCTGGCCAACCGCATGGAAAAGATTATCAACGATCACTGGACCACCATGGGCGTCTTCGATCGTGACCACCAGGTCAAGCTGATCGTGGACGAGTACGGCCCCTGGTACAGGTTCAGCACTGACAAGCTGGACCCCTCGCACGTGCTTGGGCAGCAGCTGACAGTACGTGATGCCGTGATGACTGCCCTTACTCTCGATATCTTTAACCGCAACCCGGAGAAGGTGGCGATGGCTGCGTGCGCGCAGTTGATCAACTGCATCGACTCGCTGTTCCTGTCGCACGAAGACAAGTTCATCACTACCCCTATCTTCAACGTGTTCGACATGTACAAGGATCACATGGGCGGCCAGGGCGTGCGGGTTGAGTTTGCCGCGCCTGCGATCCATTATCCCCGGGTCGAGTTGAAAAAGACGCTCAGCGCGGTTGGCGACGAGTCTGTGTCGGCTGAGGAAAAATCGCCCACAGCAAGCCTATGGGGTTTGAACGGATCGGCTTCGCTAACAGGCAAGACACTCACGCTGACGGTCGTCAACCCGCACCTGACCGATGCCCAGGAGACGCAGATAATGCTGCGCGGGGGCGCAACGGCTGCATCCGCAACGGCTATGGTGCTCGGCGGCGGCGAGGATGTGCACGTGCACAATACCTTTGCTGAGCCAGAGAACGTCAAGACCAGAACTGTGCCAGCGACTGTCAGCGGGTCCAGCGTGAGCTTTACGTTTCCTGCGTCCTCGGTGGTCAAGTTGACGGTGCAGCTAAGTTAGCGGTCGGCACCTACCGACGCGGCTGACATGTGGCGTTGGCCATCCTGAGCGAAAGGTAGAATCTGCGTTGACCAAACCCGCACATTCTTCGCTTTGCTCAGGATGGCGTTCCTTTCACCAGGAGCAAACGTAGCCGCACAGACAATCCTCGTGCCTCAATCACTTCCAGAAGCGAGTCATCCCTGCCTGTGATCCGCCGGCGATCGAAGGAATCACCAGCACCTCATCTCCATCCTTGAACGCGTAGCTGTCATTGCCCAGGAAGCGAATATCTTCCTCGTTCACGTAGAAGTTGATGAATTTACGCACCTGCCCATCCTCGCCACGCAGGTGGGTACGCAGGCCCGGGAAGTGGGTCTCGAGATCATCGATCAACTGGGGCAGGTGGCTAGCCGAGGATTGCAGCTCGCGCTCACCGTTGGTGTGCTTTTGGAATGCGTTCGGCAAAAGAACTCTAACGGACATGCACGCCTCCTGCGGCCAGCTGTTCAACAAACTCGTTGCGTTCGATGTACTCCTCGAAGTCGGTGAGACGTGGGCGTACAGCTTCGCGCGCCTCAAAGCAGCCGGCGAGCGCGTCTGTCGTCTTCAAGCCATTGCCAGTGATGCAGGTGACAGTCAGGTCGTCGCGATGGATGCGGCCGTGCGCGTAGAGCCGCGCGGTCACGGCCGTTGTCACACCGCCGGCGGTTTCCGTAAAGATGCCTTCGGTCTCGGCGAGCTCGCGGATGCCAGAAACAACTTCAACATCGGAAACATCCTCGGCCCAGCCGCCACTGGCGCGAATAGCACGCGCGGCATAGACGCCATCCGCAGGATTGCCAATCGCGAGCGAGCGCGCAATCGTCTTAGGGCGCTGCGGCTCAATGTGGTCGGCGCCTGTTTTTACCGCGTGCGCTATCGGCGAACACCCGGTTGCTTGCGCGCCAAAAAAGCGCACCTGCTTGTCTTCAACCAGGCCCAGCTCAACCAGCTCGCGAAACGCCTTTTTAATCTTCGTGATCAAGGACCCGCCAGCCATGGGGCAGACGATGTTATCGGGCAGCCGCCAGCCAAGCTGCTCTGCTATCTCATAGCCAACGGTTTTTGATCCCTCTGCGTAATACGGCCGCAAGTTCACGTTGACGAAACCCCAGTGGAAGCGGTCCGCAATTTGCGAGCAGAGGCGGTTAACGTGATCGTAGTTGCCGTCGATGCGAACCAGGTTCGCGCCATAAACCTCAGTGTTCAGAATCTTCGCCGCTTCAAGATCAGCAGGCACCAGGATGTAGGTCTTCAAGCCCAGGCGGGCAGCCTGCGCGGCCACCGCATTGGCCAGGTTGCCGGTCGAGGAACAGCCAACCGTGTCAAAGCCAAAGGCCTGCGCATTGGCAAGGGCAACCGAGACGACGCGATCCTTGAAGGAAAGCGTGGGCATGCAGACCGCGTCGTTCTTTACGTAAAGATTGTTCGCAGCAATGCGGCGGCCTAGATTGGGAGCCTTGACGAGCGGAGTCCAGCCAGACGGTGTGGTCGGAACGTACTCCTCCGGCACCGGAAGCAAGGATTGGTAGCGCCACATGGACGTGGGGCCCTCGGCGATGGACTCACGGGTCACCACACCCTTCGCCAGATCGAGATCGACGAAGACTTCGAGAGGAGAAAAACACTCCTCGCAGATAGACAGCGGAGCGTTGTCGTACCGCTTGCCGCACTCTCTACATCGCAACTCGTATGCTACAGCCATCGCTCACCCTCTCAGTCGAGGAGTGGTGACGGATACGGGCACATCAGACGACTCTCTCCGGATGTCCGTGAGCCCAAGGGATGCAGCTCTGCCAGCCGGTTACAGCGGTACGACAAGGGATTGCGCGAGATGGCGACAGCCGTTAAAGACTATGCACACCCCGAATTCCATGTTCCCCTCCGAGCTCGCGCTCATCAGGAGAGAGTTGACACCGATGTCCGAAGTTGCTTCGGCCGGTTGTCGTGGCGTCACAGGGCCCGTCCCTCAACCACTCTTCATGAAATCCAGGCCCGCTCCTAGGGAGCAAACTTGAACTAGCTATGTGATATCACAGGTGCGGAAATGGATGCAAGGGGATCACAGGGCGGAAGTACTTGAAAAGAAGCTGGACGAATCGCCCACATGGTGGCAGGATAGCGTGCACAGTAGCGGCGCCTGCCTTTGCGTCGCAGAAAGATCTCCCCCATGAAGTTATCTTTTCTGGCTGTATTTACTACTCTCTTGCTGTGTTGTGTACCGCACAGCCTGACAGCCCAGGCCGTCACGCTCCCGGCCGGCAACTACGCCTTTCTGGTGCAGGGCGCTTCGAGCGACTTGCCTTTCGGCCTTGCGAATCAGGCAGGATTGATCGGCAGCTTCCGCAGTGACGGCTCAGGACATATCAGTAATGGTCTGGCGGACTTTAACTCTCCGCAAGCGGCCTGGTTAGACTTTCCATTCACCGGCAGCTATGTGACGCAAGGCGAACAAATCCTGCTTACACTCACGAGCGCCCACATGACGGAGACACTGCTCATCCCGCCGCCTCCCGATCACCTCTATGATGTTCCGGTCACCACCTGGTACATGACGGCGCAAGCGCCCAGCAGCGTTCATGGAAGCGGTACCCTTACAGCACAGAATGCAACCGCCTTCAGGCCTGGCCATGTGCTCGGCGCCTATACCAGCCTGCTTTCTGGTGAGTCGGCGTGCGATGCGGCGTGCCTGTTTGCAGGATTCCATGCGCGCATGATGACGGGTTCCGGCTCGTTCGTGATCAGTTCGCCCACAACTGACTTCACAATCAGCTTCACGCTTACCAATGGCACCTCGCCCGCAACTATCGCGACCTCAGGACCGATCTCGCCGCACAACCCGTTCTTCTTCCCGAGTGGTCGCATGATCCTCGGCTCGCAAACCAAGCAGCCGCAAGGCACGCCATCGTCGTTCGTGGTCTACATCGTCGATGAAACGCACTTGCTGTTCATGTCCACTGACCCTCACTCGCGTAGCGAGCTAGTAAGCGGTGCAGGCTTCGAGCCTGGTGCCGGGCTTTCGCCAGGGGTCGTCAGGGCAGACCAGTAGCTGCGCATCTTTTTGCCGGCGTACCTGGAGCAAAAGCAGGCGGTGACTGCGCTCGGTCAGGTCGCAGTTGGATCAGCCGTTCCATCCTGAGGGCTGCTGGCGGCGCTCGGCGAAAGCAGGTTATCCCGGTGTGTGAAACAGAACTGAACGAAAGCTTCTTCCTTTAGGAGCATACGCAGCGGAAAAGGCAGAGCCTGATGCGCCATCTTGAACACACTGCGCATCTGGTCATCATTCTTGGCCGCGGCAAGTGCGGCAGGGCCTACCTTGTCCTTGAAGACCTGCTGCACCTTCGGCCAGTTTTCTTCGATCTTTGCCTGTGCGTTGCTTTCCAGATTCTGACGAAGGTTCATAGCGAGCTCCTCGGTAGAGATGGTGCGGCCATGCTCGGAATCGTATCAGGGCCCGTAGAGCCTCGCAGCGACCTTGCTCGGCAGCAAGCGCCGCGAGTCCGGTCGCCGCACTGGCTTACTGCTGTTTCGGCAATTGCAGCAGGATGCCGCCGCTCCCCTGCCCTCCGCTTTCTACCTGCGGTAGTTGACCGTTCCAGCGATCGATCAGCTGGCGCTGGTTTTCAAGACGCCGCAGCTCAAGCAGCTGCGGGGTAATCGAGCTTTGCCGGATGCGGTTGGCTTCCGCCTCGCCCTGCGCACGAGTGACGTTGGACTTCGCGTCGCCGTCTGCTTCGGCTATCTTTTTCGCAGCCTGGGCTTGTGTCTCGGCCAGCTCGTTGCGGGCACGCTCAGCGTTCTGGATAGCCTGCGCTTTGCCCGTGATCGCGTTTGCGATCACCTCCGGCACGCGCGGCGCCCCGATGAAGCCGAACTGCTGAATGCCGACCCCAACGGGCGCGACCTTCTGCTGGATCAAGGCTTCCACCTGGTGCAGGAACTGGGCCTTCTGCTCGCCGTAGATCTGCTCGACCGTATAGGTGGAAGCCACTTCATTCAGCGAGTTACGAACAATATCGCGCAGGATGCCGTGGGTGAAACTGTCAAGATCGCTAATGCGGTACTTGAGGTAAAAGTCCGGCACCTTCCGCGGATCGATCGCATAGGAAAGAGAAACATCGGCGTAAATCTCCATGCCTTCCTGCGAGTTGAAGCTCATCTCCTCGTTGGTCGCACGCCCCTCATCAAGATTCTTGGTCCACTTCACCGTTTGCACGTAGGTGGGAAACTCGATGATTTGCGAGCGGATCGGGCTGTAGAAGACCCAGCCGGTGCGGATCGGAATCTCAGAGGCGCCGCGCTGCGAACCTGACAGTAGTATCTCGACGCCGGTGTAACCCGCACCGATGCGCGTGAGGGCAAAGATGTAATTGAAGAAGATGACAAGCAAAATAAGAAACGCGAAGCCCGCAAGCACCAGCTTTATTAGGCGG
Source organism: Candidatus Babeliales bacterium (assembly GCA_964658255.1). GTDB lineage: Bacteria > Acidobacteriota > Terriglobia > Terriglobales > Acidobacteriaceae > EB88. Next base: position 3,416 of record CAZZYO010000141.1, on the reverse strand, counting down.
GGCGGGATACTGGGCATCGCGGAGTACGTGATATTGCGCATGGGTTCGTTCTGTTGAAAAAGACTCATAGGTGCGACCGCCAGAAGCGCCAGAGCGCGAAGGGTAGACAGGCAAACAGGAAAGCGAGCACGGCCATGCCCTCATACACAGCCATGTCGTTCGGGCGATTGAGCAGGTGAAAGGCGTACACCATGCATTCGTAGCCGAGCAGGAGAGCGAAGAGTGTGAGCAGGAGTTTCGTCAGTCGGATCACGGCATTGTGGCCTCGCTTTCCGGGCCATCTACCAGTTTCCGATGATACGCCTGGGCAGGTTACCAGGAAAGGATTCGCGGCGCGTGTTATCCGAAAGAAGTAAGTAAGTAGTAAGTTCGCGACTTTCGCGGGTCTGCAGAAAGTCAGCGGCAGATCCTTCTCTCTCCACCAAGGCGAGTAAGAGAGGCACGCTTGGAGCCCGGACCTGGCCCGAGATGACCTGGCCCGAGATGAAATGTTGGGGGGATGAAGTTGGTGGTATGAAGTCCACGCATGACGAAGGTGGCGGCATGACGAAAGTTGTGTGGTGTCACAGGCGCCCCGAGTACGAGCTCAACTTACACACGGTAGGTCGCGGAGTGGAGAATAGATGGAACCATTACGCGCAAACATGGGAGACGCTCCTTCAGGCGAGTGTGCGGAAAGCGTACAGCGCGGAACTCATCCTCACGCTCCGGGTGCCCCTGCAGCTCAGTCGCGATTTGACAAGCCTTTCGTCTGCCGAACGGGTATTCTGCATGCAATCTGACCCGGAGGCACTCCACTTGAACCACTTGCTATTCCCCACATCCCGCGCCACAGGCCGCCTGCTGCTCGCTGCAACCGCTTGTCTCTTCTCACTTGTTCCTGCAGCCGCGCTGCGCGCGCAGGTTGTTCTCGCGCCGCCAACCCCCCAGGTCGGCTCGTCCAACCCGGTCTCCGCCGAGCCTGGCGTCAAGCGCCCCAGCACCACGCCTTGCACCGTCACGCTCTTTACCAATCTCGAGTTTGCCGACTTCAACAATAAAAGCTTCACATACACGCCGCCGGCAAGCTGCGGCACGGGCCCCTGGGCCAAGGTCGTCTTCAGCGCCGACTTCACCGTTACGGCAGGACGCCAGTATGACCGCACTGCGCAGTTCTATCTCGGGGGCGTGAACGTCTACTTTGGAACCACGGCTGAACCGCGTGCTGCGCTCAGCCCTTCCTGGCATGTAGAGAGAGACATCACCGACCTGAGTGCGCTACTCAAGACTTCGCAACCCGGAGTCGCTGAACTGTACAACTACTATGGCGTCTCAAACGGAGTGGACTACAACGGGCTGATCTATGCGAACGCACAGATTGATTTCTATCCTGCCTCGCTGTCGGCGCTGCCAGCCATCACGCCAGACGCCGTTGTTCCTCTGGCCAACGGGGACCAGCTGCTGTACACCACCACTGACCAGCTGAAGCTTACCGGCGTGCTGCCGCAGAATACCGAGCGTGCGTATCTTGATGTGATCGCGCAGAGTCAGTCGCAGGACGAGTTCTGGTACACCAATGCGCCGAACGATGTGTCAACCGAGCTAGAGGAGTACGGCAATACCGGCTTCCGCGAGGTAGAAGTGATGCTCGACGGCAAGCCTGCAGGCCTTGCGCCTGTGTATCCGTGGATCTATACCGGCGGGATTGACCCTTACCTCTGGGAGCCAACGGTTGGCGTGCAGACGCTTGACTTCAAACCCTACCGCGTGGACCTGACTCCATTTGTGGGCGCTCTGACCGATGACAAGCCGCACACGCTCGCAGTCAGCGTTTACAACGCGGCCAGCTACTTTGACGTGACGGGAACGCTGCTGCTGTACCTCGATCACGGAGCGACCAGGGTGACTGGTGCCTTGACGAAGAACACGCTTTCCGCCGCGCCCGCGCCTTCTGTAACCGAGAACCTGAACACAGACAAAAATGGAAACATCACCGGCAGCGTCTTTGTCGATTCCCTGCGCAGCTACTCGCTTGACGGCTACGTCAACACCTCGCATGGCAAGGTCGAGACGACGGTGGATGTTACGGCTGACTTCGGCAACTACCAGACCTATGTCGTCAACGAAGCACAGTACGTCCAGTCCATCACCCAGGGCAACGGCGCCTACAGCGTAACGCACACCAGGGATGGCCTTCTCGATCTTGAGATCGACCAACTGTTTCTCTATCCACTCTATGTCTACTACGACTACATGCCCAATGCGACAGGGTTCAGCCAGGTGGCTAATGTTTCGCAGCGAGATGTATCTGCGCGGCAGGAGAAGCTGAACGGCTTCCCGCTCTACTCGCAATCGTCTGACGAGACGGTGAACACAAACGACACGTTAACGGAAGGTTCGTCGCCCACCACGCATGTTGGCTCAAGCACGGCTAGCTACCAGGGCACGGACTCGCTTGGCCACTGCTACAGCCGGACGCTTGCCTCGACCAACGGAAAGCTGACGTCGGCTACCGATGGCGCCGCCTGCGGCGGGACCAATCACCAGTAACAGGAACAGCAGCCAAATGCTCGCACCATGAAAACGACCCAGGTTCAAAACGCCCCAGGCTCCTAAGAGCCTGGGGCGTCTTCGCGTGACCGCTCGATGGGTGACGAACGTTCCCTCGAGGCGGTAGGCTGTTATCGTTCTCACTTTCAAGCCACTGTGCCGGGCATCGCCGGACGCGGAGACCAACGCCATGCAACGCAGAGATTTCCTCAAGACTGGCAGCCTGCTGGCTGCTGCTTCCTCCCTTGGGCCCGGGGCCCTTGCTGCCGCGGCCCCAGCGCCCTCGGCGAGTCACTCGCGCAGCTTCCCGCAAGGCTTTCTTTGGGGCTCGGCGACTGCCTCCTACCAGGTCGAAGGCGCAGCGAAAGAGGATGGCCGCGGCACCACCATCTGGGACACCTTTTCGCACACGCCAGGCAAGGTACACAACGGCGATACCGGCGACGTGGCCGACGACTACTACCACCGCTACAAGGAAGACATTGGCGTGATGAAGGCGCTGGGTCTGAAGACCTGCCGGTTTTCGGTTGCGTGGTCGCGCATCTTCCCGAATGGTACCGGTACGCCAAACCAGAAGGGCGTCGACTTCTACAAACGCATGGTCGATGAGCTGCACGCAAACGGCATCGAGCCCTACTGCACGCTTTACCACTGGGACCTGCCACAGGCGCTTGAAGACAAGGGTGGCTGGCAGAACCGAGACACAGCCAAGGCCTTCGCCGACTACTGCGGCTACACGGTCAAGCAGCTTTCGGATCGCATCTCGCACTGGATGACGATGAACGAGATGCGCTCGTTTGTAGAGCTGGGCTACGGCAACGGCATGCACGCGCCAGGGCTGCGGTTGGACGCGGCCAGGCTCGCGCAGTTGAACCACTACGTGGTGC
>CAZZYO010000140.1:1482-8997 GCA_964658255.1 Candidatus Babeliales bacterium | reverse complement strand
CGGCTGAAGGAGACAGCACAGAAGGACTTCGGCGATCGCGCTGACGAGTTTCTCAAAGCCTTCCCCGCGGCGACCGACGCGGAGGCGCTGGCTCGCCTGCAGGAGTACGCGACTGCGCGCTTCATCGCCTTCAGTACATGGAAGTGGATGGAAGCGCAGACTGCCACAGGCAAGTCGCCGGTCTATCGCTATCGTTACGACCTGGTGCCACCACCCGATCCGGCGCGCCCCGGCCGCTACGGCGCCTTCCACTCGGATGAGATCGAGTATGTCTTCGGTGTGATCGACTCCCGCAAAGGCATTGCCTGGCGGCCGGAGGATTATGCGATGAGCGAGCAGCTGATGACGTACTGGACGAACTTTGCCCGGACTGGCGACCCCAATGGGGACGGCAAGCAGGCAACCCTGCCGAAATGGCCGGCCTACAGCCCGGCCTCAAGCGCCAGGGTGATGTACCTCAACCAGCCCACCAGCACAACTGAGAAAGACCCCCAGCGGGATGAGTTCCTCTTCCTGCAGACGGCCTGGAAGTAAAACAATCGCAGAAGCACTCCCGGGCCGGTAAGCGACCGGGTCGATTTGACCCACGAAGAAGCCTCTCGCTGAGTGGGGTACACTTGGCGCGTCTCGCGGTGACGACTATTCGCGCCACCGTGCTGACGCTTCGCGAGGAGGATCAATGCTTGTGCCAAGAGGTTGGGGGAGCGCAGGAGTAGTGCTGGTGGTAGGCCTAAGTCTGTTGCAGACCGGTGCAGCCAAGGCTCAGCTGGGTAACCTGGCCAAGCGACTGGAGAGCGGCACCCAGTCCGGGCTGCCGGACGGGAAGATCGCCTCAGGCCTCAAGGACGCGCTGCAGGTGGGCACCGGCAAGACAGTCGACCTGACCGGCAAGCCGGGCGGCTACCTTGACAATCCGGCGATCAAGATCGGCTTGCCAGGGAACCTGAAGATGCTCGACGGGCCTTTGCACGCAGCAGGCATGGGGCCAAAGCTCGACACGCTGGAGGACAGCATGAACCATGCCGCTGAGAGCGCGGCACCGGCTGCGCGGCAAATCTTTGTCAATGCGATTCTCGCAGTGAGCTTTGAAGACGCTCGGAAGCTGCTCAATGGCGGCGATACGTCTATCACCACGTACTTCAAGAGCAAGACGACGGGCGATCTGAAAACGGCGTTTCGCCCGGCTGTCGACAAGGCAATGCAGAGTAACGGCGTGACCGCGCAGTACGACGCCCTGGTTGCCAAAGCTCCCAGTATGCCTTTTATGAAGAGCGAGAGCCTGAATATTAACGACTACGTGATCTCAAAAGCGCTCGATGGGCTGTTCTACATACTGGGGCAGCAGGAGAAGGAGATTCGCGAGAACCCGGCCGCACGGACCACGCCGCTGCTCCGTGAGGTTTTCGGCGGGAAGTAACAAGCGTTCGGCCGGGTACCGGGCCTAGTGCGGCGCAGCCAAGGGCGCTCGAGGATCTGTGTACCACGCAGTCAGGCGAGCCGTTAGCCGATGAGCGCGGGACACGGAATCCGAGACGGACGCGCCAGGCGCCGGCTCCGGTCCTGTGTTGCTGTTGCATGGTTACAGGTCGAGCTTCGAGTCGTCGATCGCCCTGCGGACGTTACCGTCCGACCGTGCCAATCGGCGCACAGCCTCCTGTTTATCCACGCCCGCCTTCAGCATCACCAGCGCAATGGGCACGCTGCGGCCGGCAGATTTAATAACGTTCACCGCCTCGTCGCGAGCAACGCCGCAGGCCTTCATCAGAATGCCGATGCCACGGTCGACTAGCTTCGAGTTCTGCATGTGCACATGAACCATCAGGTTCTCGTACACGTAGCCGAGACGGGTCATCGCGCCTGTCGTAATCATGTTGGTGATCATCTTCTGCGCGGTAGCGGCCTTCATGCGGGTCGAGCCGGAGATGACCTCCGGTCCCACATCGGCCACAATCACGATGTCAGCCGCATCTGCAATCGGTGACCCTTGATTGCAGGTGATGCAGGCAGTCTTTGCGCCCTGGGTACGCGCGTATGCCACAGCCGCGACCACGTAAGGTGTGCGTCCGCTGGCCGAGAGGCCGATGACGACATCCTTGCGTGAGGGGCGACGCCGCGCGATATCCCGCTGTCCCAGTTCCTCCGAATCTTCGTTGACCTCAACGGGAGATGCGAGGGCCTTGGGGCCGCCGGCCATGATGTACTGGATAGAGTGGGGGTCGTTCGAGAAGTACGGTGGGCACTCGCAGGAGTCGAGGGCGGCGATGCGGCCACTGGAGCCGGCGCCGATGTAGATCAACCGCCCGCCGTCTCGGAGAGATCGGGCGACCGCATCGATGACGAGCGCAATCTCTGGCAGTGCCTTGCGAACGGCAGCGGCTACCTTTGCGTCTTCATGATTGATGATGCGCGCAATCTCGAGAGCCGACTTGGTGTCGAATCCCTGGGACGCCTCGTTGGAACTTTCGGTCGTCAGCTCATGCAGCGGATGTCCGGTGGAGCCGTTTGCCTCTCCGTAAAACTCGGCAGTCGAAGGAGAACTTGTCGTAGTCGCCATAGGGAAGGTGCGTCCTCTGCAGCCACGATTGTAGACCCGCAAGAGTACCTTTGGCGCGCTCATGTTGCGTCTGAACAAACCATAGTTTGACGAAGCAGATCAGCACTTGTTTAAAGCAGACCAGCTACCAAGTCATGAAATGCCGGGCGCACCTGCTGTATCTGCTTGTTCTGGCGCGTAGGCCATGTGCGGTTGGTGAGCAGAACAACAGCAAGGTTCCGCGCTGGATCGATCCACAGCGAGGTTCCTGTGTAGCCCAGGTGACCAATCGAATCGGGGCTGAAATGTTCGCCCGAGGATGAGGGTACGCTTGGCGTGTCCCAGCCAAGCGCTCGGGAGCTGCCGGCCGGGAGGTCGGCGCGGCGGGTGAAGAGCCGGACCGTGTCTGCAGAGAACAGCGTCTCGTGCGCGCGCGGGGTGCGTAGCGGTGCCAGCATGCACTCGGCAAATCGCAACAGGTCACCGGCGGGAGCGAACAGCCCTGCATGGCCAGCCACACCTCCCAGCACGTCGCAGTTTTCATCATGCACGTGGCCCTGGACTACGCAGTGACGAAATACCTCGTCTTGTTCGGTTGGTGGGAAAGTGGCTCGTTCGCTCGGATCCGGGCAGTATCCAGTGGCGTGCATATCCAGGGTCGGAAAGATCTCCCGGCAACAAAAGCTTGCCAGGTTCTCGCCGCAGAGAACCTCGAGAGCTTTACCAAGCAGGATGAAGCCGATGTCAGAGTACTCGACCTCGGTACCGGGCGCCGCGCGGAGGGGCATCTGCAGGCAGGCCCGGAGCAGCCCCGATGATGTCGTGTGCTCGAGGAACAAGGGAGCGTATCCAGGCAGCCCGGAGGCATGGGCGAGCAGTAGCCGCAGCGTCACCCGATGCTTGGCTGAGCCGCGTTCCGATGCGATGACAAAGCCGGGCAGAAGGTCGCCAAGCGGCGTGTCGAGCGCAAGCATTCCGCGCTGGTAGAGCAGCATGGCCGCCGCGGTCGTTGCGACAACCTTGGAAACACTGGCCAGGTCATACCGCGTGTTCGCCTGAACAGCCGGACTCGACGGATCGTAGGTAAAGCGGCCTGCTGCATCGAGGGCGCGCAGTTGGCCGCGGTGCCAGACGCCCCAGCTTGCCCCGGGAAAGGCGCCCTGACCCACGGCTTGCTCGATAAAAGCGCGCAGCGGCTGGAAGCCTGCATGGTCGGCGGTGGACACAGCGTGCATCGGGCTTCCTCCTAGGACCGGTCTGCCTGCGAGCGGTCTGCGTTTGACCTTTATAGCAGCGCTGAGCATGACACCGCGCCGCACTTCTTCGCCGCGGTATCATGCCGCAATCGCATGCCGCAGTATGATAAGAAGGCTTGGAAGGTCGCGACTGCACCGCAAGACGCGCCAAGCCCGGCAGCGCTGCATCTATTAGGAAGCGCGCTGCTGCGCTGGAAGGTGAGACAAGAATGACGATGCAAGAATCCTTGCTAAGCCTTGCCTTAATGGCGACGACCCCGGTGTTGTTTGCCGGTGCGCAGGCGCAGTTGGCGCCCGCGGCCGCCGACCAGGCCAACGCCGCAAATCCGCAGGCTGCCGTGAGCCAAGCCAGCACTCCGGCAGCGCAGCCAATCGAGGTGCCCGCAGGCACACGCGTGCTGCTCGCTCTGCGCTCGGGCGTCAATACCAGGAGTGCGCAGCCGGGCGACGGCGTCTATCTCTCGTCGACCTTTCCCGTAATTGTAGGGACGCAAGTCGCCATTCCAGCGGGCGTGTACGTGCAGGGCATCATCGACCGGGTGCAGCGCGCCGGACGCGTGAAGGGACGCGCCGAGGTAGGCATGCACTTTACGACCATGATCTTTCCGAACGGGAGCGTGGTGACGATTCCGGGCGTGCTCAACAGCGTGCCGGGCGCTTCGGACTCCAAGGTCAAGAACAACGAAGGAGATGTGCAGCAGGCCGGATCGAAAGGTAAGGACGCGGGAACCATTGCGCGAGGAGCAGAGACAGGCGCAAGCGTTGGCACGATTGGTGGCGCGATCGGCGGAAGCCCGCTGGCAGGCGCAGGGTACGGCGCCCTTGCCGGTGGCGCGGCCGGCCTGATCTACACTCTGCTGACGCGCGGCAACGATGTGAACCTGGAGCAGGGGCAGACAGTCGAGATGGTGCTGCAGCGTCCATTGACACTTGCGCCGGCAAACCTGGCTGCCGGGGCAGGAAGCGGGAGCGGGCTGGTGCCCGTAGCGCAGCAGCCGATGAAGAAACCAGAAAGATCGCGGATGCTGTGCCCGATCGGCGGCCTGGGTTGTCCCTAGTGGAGCATGATGTGAAGCAGCCAGGCGAAAACGGGGAAAGGCAGACGCCGGATCTGGGCAAGCGACGCTCGCCCCTGATGAGTGTGCGCCAGCCGCATACCCCGCTGCGCCAGTGGATGCGCGACCTGTTGATCTCGGTCGTTGCCTCGATGCTGATCATCACCTGCCTCTACCAGCCCGTGCGCGTAGAAGGCACAAGCATGCAGCCGCGCCTGCACGACCAGGACCGCTTGTTCATCAACAAGTTTGTCTATCGTTTTGAGAGCATCTCGCGAGGCGACGTGGTGGTCTTTCACTATCCGCGCGACCCTTCGAAGAGCTACATCAAGCGCGTAATTGCGCTCCCCGGCGATAACCTGCGCGTGGATGATGGCAAGGTCTACGTGAATGGCCGCAAGGTGGACGAGACCTACGTTGCGCCGCGGTTTGTGGATGAGCGCTCCGTCGGCGAACAGGTGATCCCCAAGGACGATTACTGGGTCATGGGCGACCACCGCAGTATCTCAAGCGACAGTCGTGACTTTGGCCCGGTGCCGCGCGAGATGATCTATGGCAAGGCTGCCTTTATCTACTGGCCCGCGGATGGGTTTGGGCTGGTGCGATAGATAGAGATGCCCGCTCTTCCAGGTAGCACCACGGGCGGTCTGCGCTGGTTGAAAACCAGTTGCGTATTGGTGCATCAACTGCGCGGGACGCGCCAACCTGGGCCTTGCGTCATCCTGAGCGAAGCGAACAATCTGCGGTACGCGCAGTCGATCGCAAGGCAACTCACCCGCCAATATGCACCAACTGCTCGGCCTGCGCGCGGGTGCCGAGGATAGATACGCGCGGCACCTCCCCGCGCGCCATCGCTACCTCATCGCAGCGATACAATCGTGGGCAGCTCTGGCAGTCCTTGTAGATCTTGTCCGGGAGCGTAGCGCGCTCCTCAACGACGCGAAAGCCGTAGCGAAAAAAGAAATCCGGTATACGCGTGAACAGGCAGACGCAGCCAATGCTGTGCTCCTCGCTCTCTTCCAGAAGCGCGGCGAGCAGCTTGCCGCCGACGCCCTGGCCCTTAGCCTCCGGCTTGACCACAATCGAGCGCACCTCGGCCAGGTGAGGGCCGTAAAGATGCAGCGCGCCGCAGCCGAGAAAAGCGCCAGTGTCGCTCTCGGCGAGCGTGAAGTCGCGCACGTTCTCGCAGATCTCTGCAAAGACCCGACGCAGCAGCGTGCCATCGCCTGACAGGGAGTTGACCAGCTCGTAAATGTTGGTCGCATCCTGCAGGCGCGCTTTACGCACCAGCATTGGCTGGTTCCTCCTGCCGTGCCTGCGTCTCAAAAACAACTTCGCCGTACATCTCTACGAGCTGCTGTACGCGCGTTTGCGTTGCCGCAAGTGCCTCCGCAACGCGATGGCGGGCCGTACCACCCATCACATCGTGGCAGTCAAGCGTCGCTTCGAGCGTGATTGCGGAATAAACGTCCTCGCTAAACTCGGGCGCTATCGTCTGTAACTCGGTCAGTGACAAATCTCCCAGCTCGCAGCCTTTCTCGAGCCCCAGGCGCACCGCCGCACCGACGCGCTCGTGTGCGGTTCGAAATGGCATGCCCTTGTGGACAAGGTAAGTCGCCGCAGCCATCGCATTCAGGTAGCCGCGCTCACAGGCAGCGCGCATCCGGTCGTGCCGAAAGGTGAGCGCGCGCGTGAATTTCGCAAGCAAATAGACCATAATGTGCGCGGTGGATGTCGCGGCAAAGACCGGCTCCTGGGTTTCCTGCATATCCTTGTTGTAGGCCAGCGGCAGCCCTTTGAGTGTGAGCGTGACCGCATGCGCGGCGCCTGAGAGCCGGCCGACCTTGGCGCGGATCAGCTCGGTGAGGTCGGGATTTTTTTTCTGAGGCATTGCGCTTGAGCCCGTGGAGAACGACTCGGGCAGATCAAGGAAGCCGAACTCCGCCGTTGCGAACAGTGTCATCTCTTCTGCGAAGCGGCTTGCGTGCACGCCCAGAATGGTGAGCGCGTGCAGGTATTCCAGCACAAAGTCCCGATCGCTGGTCGCGTCCATGCTGTTGGCGGTAGGAGCGGTAAAGGCAAGCTCGCGTGCAGCTACATTGCGGTCGAGCGCGAGCGTTGCGCCGGCAACGGCGCCCGAGCCGAGCGGGCAATAGTTCAAGCGGGCGACACAATCTTCCAGACGCGAAATATCGCGAAAGATCATTTCAACATAAGCGAGCAGCCAGTGCGCCACCAGCACCGGCTCAGCCCGCTGCAGATGCGTGTAGGAGGGCATCACCGCCTCGCCTACGCGCTGCGCCTGCAGCACAAGCTGCTCAGCCCAGGCGGCCAGATTGGCGATGATGCCGCTGCTGCGAAAGCGGATGTAGAGGCGCAGGTCGGTTGCGATCTGCTCGTTGCGGCTGCGGCCGGTGTGGAGCTTGAGGCCCAATGGTCCTACCTGCTCGACCAGCATCAGCTCAACGAAGTGATGAATATCCTCCGCGTCGGCCACGTCCATGGATTCAGGCTTGCGGCCCTGCGCATTGGAAGTGCCAGTGGCGTGGAAGCGCTGAACGATCGCATCGAGGGCGTCCGCAATCTGCTCCTGTTCGCCCGCGGTAAGCACGCCGGCCTGCAGCAAGGCCAGTGCGTGAGCCTTGCTCGCCAGTGTCTCCTCCACCAGCAG
>CAZZYO010000140.1:0-1472 GCA_964658255.1 Candidatus Babeliales bacterium | reverse complement strand
AGCAGCGCTCGATCAAACTTGATCGAGCGCTGCCAGTGATCAAACAGCGGATCAAGCGGCTCGCGAAAGCGGCCGGACCACATCTTCACTTCACGGCCTCTTTCGCAACCTGTTGCAGGAGCCTCGAGCGCTGCCGCGCTGGCAGGCCGAGGATCCGTATAAAGCCGGCGGCATCCTTCTGGTCGTAGGTTTCGCCCATGGTGAACGACGAGAGCTCGTTGGAGTAGAGCGAGTACTCGCTCTGTCTTCCGGCCACCGTGATGTTGCCCTTGTAGAGCGAAAGCGTCACCGTGCCGGTTACGTTCTCCTGCGTCTTCTTCACAAACGCATCCAGCGCCTCCCGGATCGGGGTAAACCACAGGCCGTTATACACGATGTCGGCATAGTGCAGGCCGACGTGCTGCTTGTAGTGCGAGACCTCGCGGTCGAGTGTCAAGCCCTCGAGCTCGTGGTGCGCAAAGACAATCAGCGCGCCACCAGGTGTCTCGTAACAGCCGCGGGACTTGATTCCTACAAAGCGATTCTCGACCAGGTCAATACGGCCAATCGCATTGCGCGCGCCTATCTCGTTCAGCAACTCCACCAGTTGCACAGGCTCAAGCAGTTGGCCGTCCACGGACACGGGCACGCCCTGTTTAAAGCCGATGGTGACGCGCTCTTGGTGATCAGGCGCGTCCTTTGGGCTGCGCGTCATGGTCCAGGTCGAATCATACGGCGCGTTGCCGGCGTCTTCGAGCTCGCCGCCTTCGTGCGAGACATGCCAGAGGTTGCGATCGCGCGAGTGTATCTTGGTGCGGCTGGCGGCGACAGGGATGCCGTGCGCTTCGGCGTAGTCCAGGCAATCCTCGCGCGAGTTGAGCGTCCACTCGCGCCACGGGGCGATGCACTTCAACTCTGGCGCAAGCGCCTGGTAGGCATGCTCAAAGCGGACCTGGTCGTTGCCCTTGCCGGTGCAGCCATGGGCAACCGTTGTTGCACCTTCTTCAAGCGCGACCTCCACCTGGGCCTTCGCTATGACCGGGCGGGCGATCGAGGTACCAAGCAGGTACTTGTTCTCGTAAATGGCTCCAGCCTGCACCGTAGGCACGATGTATTCGCGCACGAACTCTTCACGCAGATCGCGCACCACGACCTTCTTTGCGCCAGTGTCATATGCCTTCTTGACGACCGCGTCGATATCTTCACCCTGACCTACATCCGCAACCATCGCAATCACGTCGAGACCGTAATTCTCATTGAGCCAGGGGATGATGATGGAGGTGTCGAGACCACCCGAATATGCAAGAACAACCTTGTTTGCCATACGAAACTGTGACTCCCTTTAAATAAATGTTGCGTTCATCGCTGCAGGGCTCTAGGCAACAGCAAGCGGTGGAAGCTCAGCACCCAGCAGCATGAGCAGCAATGCCTTCTGCGCGTGCATGCGATTCTCTGCCTGGTCGAAGACCACTGAGCTCGGCCCGTCGAGCACC
>CAZZYO010000139.1:0-9020 GCA_964658255.1 Candidatus Babeliales bacterium | reverse complement strand
GATTGCCGCCCCTACCCGGCCCAGCCGGCTGCTCTCACTCGACCTGCTGCGCGGCCTCACCATCGGCTTCATGATCCTGGTCAACGACAACGGCGCGGAGGATGGCGCTTACTGGGCGCTCAAGCACGCAGCGTGGAATGGCTTTACGCCGACCGACCTTGTCTTTCCCACCTTTCTGCTGGTGGTCGGTATCACCACTGTGCTCTCGATTGGCCCGCGCCTGGACCGAGGAGTTGCGCGCAGCACGCTCTTTTTGAGCACCTTGCGTCGAGCGGTCATCCTGTTTCTGCTGGGATTAGTGGTGAACAGCTCGCCACTCTTTCACCTGGCCACCGTACGCATCTACGGCGTGCTGCCGCGTATCGCCATTTGCTACCTGATCGTGGCGACGCTTTACCTGCTGGACCAGGGCTGGCGCAGCAAGTTCGCATTGCTGGTCGCGGCGCTGGCTGGCTACTGGATCTTGATGCGCTTTGTGCCGATTCCCGGCTACGGAGTTCCTGGGCGGGACCTGCCCTTGCTCGACCGCGACCTGAACCTTGCGGCGTGGGTGGATCGCCACGTCTTTTCTGCAGCGCACCTCTACGAACGCACCCGCGACCCGGAGGGGCTACTCAGTACACTGCCCGCGCTTGGCACGACACTCATCGGCATGTTGACGGGCATCTGGCTGCGCACCAGTCGTCCCCTGGCCCAGAAGGTCAAGGGCATCCTTGCGGCGGCAGTCACGTGCGTGGTTCTAGGGCTCGCCTGGAATTCCATCTTTCCCATTAACAAGAAGCTCTGGACCAGTTCGTACGTTCTGTTCGCCGCCGGATTAAGCCTGCTGCTATTTTCTTTTTTCCTCTGGGCGGCGGATCTACGCGCAGAACGCGACGCTGCCGGCGAGCGCGCCCAGCGTTCCGCTGCATGGACGCCGCTGCTGGTTTTTGGCACCAACGCGATCTTCGCTTATGTACTCTCGGAACTACTCGCCTCCTTGATCGGTACGATCCATGTAAGCCGGGCGATCAACGTCCAGGAGTGGCTCTACCAGTCCGTGCATGCGGTGATTGGCAACGTCGCGTTCGCATCCCTGCTTTACAGTCTTGGCTATGTTGCCTTCTGCTGGCTGGTCACCTACATCCTTTACCGAAAGCGTATCTTCCTGAAGATATGACTCGGGCGCAACTCAGCCGTCCACTGCAGCGAGGATTGGCGCCATTTCATGGAGGTTCGCGGGCTTTCGCGCCATAATGGACCCGGCGCCGTCCTTCGCCCAAGAAGGGCAACTAAACTCGGTTTACCACGATCGTGGCTGAGGCTCGCACACGATGCTCCGGCGCCCGCAGCTTGCGTGGCCGAACTCTGCTTTGACCTGCTTTTACCTTTACACCAGGCGACATTCCTCGTACCGTGGGCATACAGATTTGTACACAACGCCGAACGCTGCTGAGCTTTCCTTACCTCTTCAGGTTTCGTCGTGCTGAACGGCGAGATTGTACGGCTTTAGATCCTCACTATCGCTGCGCTTCCAGGAGTCTCGCGTGCGTGGCTGGCTCATCGAGGCAATCACGCGCTGCTCATCAGACGCCACTCTCTGGCCGCCTATCGCCGAGCAAGATGTTCGCTCCGAGTTGGCTTGGAACGTTTGACCTTCCACCTGTTCTACCAACCGGGCAGCACAGAGCCAACCCAGCACGATCAAGGAGGATGTATATGAACACCCGCTTGAGCAAGCGCAATGCCCTGTTGCTTCTCCCGCTGCTCCCGCTGCTGAGCGCATACGCGCAGATCGAGAGTGGTTCGATCAACGGCTCGGTTGCCGACGCAGGAGGAGCCATGGTGCCTGGAGCCCGTGTGACCATCACTGACCTTGGCACCAGCGCCGCGCAAAGCACCGTGACCAACGATCAGGGCGCTTACCACTTCGCCACGCTGCGCCCCAGCCGATACAGGATGACGGTGGACGCAACAGGATTCAAACAAAGTGTCGTCGAATCGATTGAGTTGCACACGCAGGACAACCTGTCGGAGAACCTTGCGCTTTCGGTTGGCGCCGCGGGTGAATCCGTCAATGTAAGTGCGGAGACGGAGAACCTGCAAACGTCTGCGGCAGTGGCAACGACAATCGATCGTAAATTCATCGAGAACATGCCTTTGAACGGACGCAGCTTCCAGGCTTTGATCGCACTTACTCCAGGCAACGTGACGGCAAAGACTTACTACACCAACTCGGGCCAGTTCAGCGTCAACGGCCAGCGCACCGATGCTAACTACTTTTCGATCGATGGCGTAAGCGCGAATGTTGGTATCACCCAGGGCAGCAACGTGTATCTCGGTACGGCCGGTGGCGGCGCCGCGCAGTCCACCAGCAGCAGCGGCGGTTACAACAATCTGGTGTCGATCGACGACATGCAGGAGTACAAGATGCAGACCTCGTCCTTTGACGCAGAGTACGGCCGCACCCCGGGAGCCCAGCTCTCCATCGTCACACGCAGCGGTACCAACAGCTTCCACGGCACAGCCTTTGAGTACCTGAGAAACGAAGTCTTCGACGCGAACACATGGTTCAACAATAACGAGGGCATTGCGAGACTCGCGGAAAAACAGAATGACTTCGGTGGCGTGTTAGGCGGCCCGATGTTGCGTGACAAGTTATTCTTTTTTGGCTCCTATGAGGGTGTGCGGCTTCGCGTACCCGAGTCCCGCATTGAACTGGTCCCGAGCAGCTACGCGCGCAGCCAGGCCAGCGCGGCTGTTGCACCGCTGCTCGCAGCCTATGCCTTGCCCTCCGCCGGCCAGGACCTTCCAGGCGAGTACACCGGCCAGTTCTTTGCCGGATTCTCAAACCCTTCCACGCTGAACGCGACCAGCGTACGGCTCGACTTTAGCCCTCTGCCGAAGCTCAACCTGTTTGTGCGCGGCGATTACGCGCCCTCGCAAGGCTCGCAGTATGGTGCGTTTGACTTCTACGCTCGCTCGACGCTCAGCACTTCTGCGTCGAACGTGGACACGATCACCGCGGGCGCTACCTACATCTTGAGTACGGCGCTGGTAAACGACCTTCGCGTCAACATCAGCCACTCGAAAGGTGCAACGACAGTTGAGCCCATTGACTTCGGCGGATCAGTGGCACCCTCCAGCGCCTACCTTTTCCAATCGCAGCCGCAGTACAGCATTAGCAACTCGGTCTTCGGTGTATTCTTTAGCGACGGCAGCGCTGACTATTACGTCGGCAATGACGCAACCAACCACCAGCGCCAGCTGAACTTCGTCGACAGCTCCACGTGGAGCGTGGGCCAGCATACGATCAAGTTCGGCGGAGACTACCGGCGACTTACACCAAAGAACGGGTATCGGCCTTACGATCTCTTCTACAGCTTTGCCGACGTAAAGACGCTTGTGACGACGCAGGTACCCGTCTACGCTGCGATTGACAGCGCCGAGAGCACACAGCTGCGGCCGATCTTTTTTGATCTTTCTTTCTTTGCACAGGATACTTGGCAGATGAGCCCCAAGCTCACCTTGAACTACGGCCTGCGCTGGGATTATGACCCTGCGCCGACCGAAGGAACCGGGCATCCTCTCTACACAGCATTAAACCTGAACGATCCCGCAAATGTGGCGCTGGCTCCCAAGGGCACGCCGCTATGGAATGCGAGCAAGCACAATTTTGCGCCAAGGGCTGGATTCTCCTACCTGGTGCATGCAAACTCTGGATCAGAGACGGTGTTGCGCGGCGGCGGCGGCATTTTCTACGGCCTGGGCAACTCGGCGGGCGCCCAGGGAACGTTAGGCACACCCTACAGCACGACTAAGTATCTATACGCAAAAGACGGCACGTACCCGCTAAGCCAGGCGGCTGCTACTTCCCTTCCTCTTACCATTAACCCACCTTACAGCTTCACCTTTGCCTTTGATCCACACCTCAGGGATCCGAAGGTGTACATGTGGAATGCGTCGCTCCAGCAAAGCTTCGGCAGCAACCGCAGCCTGCAGATTACCTATGTCGGCAACAAGGGCGTCGATCTGTTGCGCAACGAGATGTTGCAGCCGAGCATGGGTGGCAACGCTAACTTTGCATATCTCGACGTCACCTTTAACCATGATTATGCGAATTACAACGCGCTGCAACTGCAGTTCAAGCAGAACCCATGGCACCGCGTGCAGGCGCTCTTCAGCTACACCTGGTCGCATGCACTTGATAATGGATCAAGCACCGCGTTGCCCAGCCCATACCATACCGTGTACGCGCCGAGCCTCGATTATGGAAACTCTGACCTGGATGTCCGCAACACATTCACGAACGCGATTACTTGGGATGTGATTGGAACCCAGCGAGGTGGTAATCCGCTGGTGCACTATGCGACCAACGGCTGGTCACTCGACAGCCTTTTCCGGTCGAACACAGCACTGCCAATCAACATCACTACTGGTCAGTACTCGTTTGGTCTGGTCTACAACAACGACGCAATCAATCAGCGCCCAAACGTTGTCCCAGGACAACCCTTCTACGTCGACAGCGCGACTGCGGGTGGCGGTAAGGTGGTCAACAAGGTGGCATTTGTAACCCCTATCGATTCTTTTACGCAGGGCAACCTGCAGCGGAATACGTTGCGCGGCTTCGGTGCATGGGAAGAAGACATCGCGCTGCGCCGTGAGTTTCCGATTCACGAGGGGCTGAACCTGCTGTTTCGAGCCGAGGCATTTAACGTCTTCAA
Organism: Candidatus Babeliales bacterium; assembly: GCA_964658255.1. Taxonomy (GTDB): domain Bacteria; phylum Acidobacteriota; class Terriglobia; order Terriglobales; family Acidobacteriaceae; genus EB88. The sequence goes on along the minus strand of CAZZYO010000139.1, from coordinate 4,317 downwards.
TCACCCGATGTTTGGTGATGTTGGCACCAACGATGGGCGCAACCTTTTGAACAATCCACAATTCGGCATCTCGTCGCACACGCTGGCGGACAGCCTGGGTGGCGGCGGAGCGGACGGAGGATACAGCAGCTTGTACCAGATAGGATCGCCGCGTTCGATGCAGTTTGCTCTCAAGCTTCGCTTCTAGTCTTCCATAAACACGAACGGCTGCTGCATACGAATTGGCGGAGAGTTGCCCTTGGCGCCTGCAAGCCCGGCGCGGTTTGCCTGCTGTTCGTTTCCTCCTGCACGGTACACATGCCGCGCGCCGCGCCCCGCAGGCTAGGTTTGACGCAAACTCTCGATCCACATGGAGACAATGATGACCGGCACCACGTCGGAGGCGCTCCAGTTTCTCCAGCAGCGCAGGCATAGTTGCTCAGGGCGAGTACTGGTGCGTTGTTTTCTAGTCGGCGCGCTCTTGTCAGCCAGCGCTAGCAGGTCACAGACTCACATGGTGCAGCCGGCCGATATAGCAAACCTGAAGCGGCTTGAGTCGCCCAAGCTTTCTCCCGATCATCGGCTAATCGCTTACTCCCTTGTCACTCCGGTGGGTGCCGGAAAACCCCGCAACGAGCACATCTGGGTAGTTGAGACAGACAAGCCAGGCTCAGCGCGCCCTTTTGCCTACGGCGCGGGTGCAGACACCGCGCCAGCCTGGTCGCCCGACGGCAAGCACCTGGCATTTCTCTCAGACCGGCCAAATCCGTTAGCCGGCGAGAGCTCACCCTATCATTTCTCGATCGCGCCAGGCACGCAGCAGGCTGCCCTGCAACGGCCTGCAGAGCTCCCGATCACAGCGGAGGAACGGGCAAAATCTTTTGCGGAGAAAGAAGCACCGCCGCCGCCATCCGCCCCGACAGAGTCTGAACTGGACGCTAAGAAGATGCAGTTGTGGTGGATCTCAGCTGATGGTGGCGAGGCGGAGCCACTCACAAACTTTGCTGGAGGCGTACGTTCCTTTAAGTGGGCGCACGATGGCAAACGTATTGGCCTGCTGTGCACAGACGCTCCAGGGAAGGCAGAACGAGCGCGTACCTTGGCCAAGAATGACCAGGCAGTCATTGATCATGACTACCATTACGATCGCCTGTGGACCCTGGACGTAGGCAAGCGAGAGGCGCGCCTGCTTACCGCTCAGGATGCGAACATCGACACGCTGGACTGGTCACCGGATGATACGGCGATCGTCTCACGCGTCTCGCCAACGCCCCGCCTGGACGATTACTGGCGCGTCTCGATGGTGGATGTTTTCGACAGCACATCCGGCGCTTTGAAGCAGACAGTGGAGCGAAGGTCGGGTTACCAGGAGCCGGTCTACTCTCTGAATGGATCACACCTCACTTACTCACGGTTCACTCCGCGCGGCATCACAGACATACACGTGGTACGCGAGCTTTCAACAGGCAAAGAAATCAGGCTCGAGGACAAGCTAAAGGGAACGATAGCCGAGGTGCATTGGACCGTGGGCGAGCGACTGGTTGTAGACGATTATGTAGGCGCGCACACGGAATCGGTCATGGTGGACACCGCACTCTTTGATGTTGCGCGTGTCACAGGTCTGCCGCCCGTGGCGCTCGACCTGGACGTAAGCCGCGATGGAAGCATGATCAGCTTCCTTGGCGAAACACCGGATCAGCCTGCTGAAGTCACGGTGTGGCGCGGCAACCGTATGCAGGTTCTGACCACGAGCAATCCACAAAGAGCGGCCTGGAGCCTGGGCGTCGAGCGTGAGGTGACGTGGAAGAGCCCCAAGGATGGGCATGTGGTCTATGGTGTGCTGTCGCTGCCTCCCGGCTATCTTCCCGGAACACGCTACAAGACCGCGATTCACCTCCACGGTGGACCCGAGGAGGCCTTTACTACAGGCTTCAGCGCGAACTGGTATAACTACGCCATTCTTCTTGCCTCGCAAGGGTATGTGGTCCTACAGCCGAACTACCGCGGCTCTGCAGGCCAGGAGATCGCCTGGACAGAGAGCGATTTTCAAGATGCTGGTGTAGGCGATTTCGCGGATGTGATGGGTGGCGTGGACTGGTTGATTGCACAGGGCATTGCCGATCCCAAGCGGATGGTGATCAGCGGGTGGAGCTTTGGTGGATTTCTGACTTCCTGGGCCATTACACATACGGACCGCTTCAAGGCAGGTATGGCCGGTGCGGCTGTCACCGACTTCTTCAGCATGGCGACAACCAGTGATATCTCTCCGAATTACTTGCAGAGTTATCTCGGGGAGCTCCAGGTCAATCGCGCTCAGTACGACCTGCACTCGCCTGTCCGTTACGTCGAAAACTGCCATACCCCCGTGCTGGTGTTACATGGCCAGGCTGATGCGCGAGTGCCCCTTTCGCAAAGCCAAGAGTTCTATCACGCGTTGCATTTCCTGGGGCGTGAGGCTGAATTCGTGACTTACCCGAGGGAGCCACACATCTTTGAAGAGCGCGAACATCAGGTAGATAGTCTGACGAGAATGCTGGCTTGGTTTGATCAGCATCTACCGGAAGCGAAGCCTGGTGCGGCTAAGTAACGTTGAGCGAATCCTGCTCTCACGTAAGGAGACGGGTTGGAGATGGCGTTGTACACGGTTGGCCAGGAAGGTAAGGGCTCACTGGGCCCGTGAAAACAAGCCCAGTGAACCTTTGTCTGCGCTGCGTCAAATCACCGAGACTACCGTGATGTTGGTCGACCCTGCAATCGCACCAGAGGTTGCGGTCACAGTGCAAAGACCAACGCCGGTTGTCGAAAAGGAACCGGTCTGCGAGATGGTTCCTACTGAGACGCCGTTGGAGATCGTCCAGTGCGCGCTGTTGGTGAGGTTCTGCGTCGATCCGTCGCTATAGTGTCCGGTCGCAGTGAACTGCACAGAATTCCCAAGTGCGTTGACAACGGTACTGTTTGCCGGTGTGAGGGTAATGGATTGCAGCACCGCCGTGGTGACCGTCACAGCCTCACTGCCGGTGATGCCGGACTTGGTGGCAGTCGCGTTAAAGGTACCCAGGCTAACGCCACTTGCCAGACCGGCCGCACTCACAACGCCGATGTTAGTTGACTGCGAAGACCAGGTAACAGAGGAGGTCAGGTTCTGCGTCGTGCCATCAGAGTAGGTACCGATGGCCTGAAGCTGCAGGTTGAGACCCAGCGGGAAGCTGGTCTGTGCCGAATGCACCGCTATGCTCTCGAGCACCGCTGCGCCTACTGACACGGGAACCTGCTGCGAGATGCCATTGAGCGTTGCAGTCACATTCGTTGAGCCGGTTGCGACCGTGTTCACAAGGCCGGTGCTGCTTACCGTCGCGATTGATGGTGAAGACGAGCTCCATTGCACCTGCGTGCTGATGTTGGCCGTGCTTCCATCCGTGTAAGTGCCCGTGGCAGTCAGTTGCTGCTGGAGACCAAGGGGAACAGTCGGTCCACCAGGCGTGATCGCAATCGAAGCAAGTACTGCATTGGTGACTGTGACGTTATCCGTACCGGAGACGCCACTTGCCGTCGCCGTCACTGTAGCAGAGCCAGGACTGACAGCGCGGACGTTCCCGGCGGTGTCCACTGAAGCTATGGACGCGCTTGAACTGGTCCAGGTCACCGAGGCATTGAGGTTCGCCGTGCTGCCATCGGTGTAGGTGCCGGTCGCTGTAAGCGCCTGGGAGGTACCAGCCGGCAGCGATGCAGGGTTTGGCGTGACATGAATCGCTGAAAGCGCCGCCTGCTGGATGGTCACAGGCGCTGAGCCTGAGATCGAGTTATCCGTCGCGATCACGTTCACCGTGCCTGCTGCGATTGAGGTGAAGAAGCCGTTGTTGCCACTGGTGTTGCTGACCGTGCCCCGAGTTGGGTCCGAGGTACTCCAATGGGCCGACGAGGTGACGGTTTGCTGCGTGCCATCACTCATCGTGGCGATGGCAATGAACTGCTGCGTTTGACCGGCTGCGAGCGTGGTCGAGGCGGGGCTGACCGAGATACTGCTGATCACCGCCGGAGTCCCTGTGACGGAGGAGCTCCCGTTAACGCTGCCGCTGGTAGCCGTGATGGTAGCCGAGCCTACCTGGTTTACAGTGACGTCGCCGGTGACGCTGACGGTGGCCGCCGCTGACGAAGAGCTCGCCCAAACCGCCGTATGGGTAAGGTCTTGCGTGCTCCCGTCAGAGAAGGTCCCCGTGGCGGTGAGCTGCTGGCTGGTGCCGGCGGCGATGCTCACGTTTGCGGGAGTCACGCTGATCGAGGTTAAGACCGCGTTGGTGATGGTGACTGGCAGGGTAACGGAAGCGGGGGACAGCGTGA
>CAZZYO010000138.1:0-9153 GCA_964658255.1 Candidatus Babeliales bacterium | reverse complement strand
CGATCAAGCCTAACGCGCGATCAAGCCTAAAAGGAGAAGGAAACTCCGCCCTCGATACACCGCTCGGCCTGCGCGAAGTAAAGCGTCGAGCCATCCTGAGAGAGGAACGGGTGATATCCCTGCGCCAGAAGGTTGCGCACATCGACAATTGCCTGCATGCCGTGCACGCCCATGTAGTGCAGCTCAATCGGCTGCCGCATGTGGAAGCTCAGGTACGGCTCGGGCGTTGCGTTATCAAACGGCGCGACCTGGGTAAGAGTCTCGGAGGGCTGCCAGCGGTAGGAAGCGCGCCATGCCGTGCCGGTGCGGTGCACTGTGCTCTCGACCGAGGCCGCGACCATCGAGGAAGTACGAGCGTGCATCCCGCCCAGCGCCTGATCAAGGGCCGGCGCGCCGCCAACCGACTCGTCAGCCGCCTGCATGGCAAGCGCCTGACCTACCGCGTAACGGAAGGAGAGCCAGGTCTCCGGCGTAAGCTGGTCCCGCGCGACTGCGACCAGGCCGCTGCCGACATAACTTTGCCCCGCAACTGCAATGAGCTGGGTCGCCGGATCATACAGCAGGCTGCCGCTGTGCAGGTCGGCAGCTGAGATCGCCGGCTGCCCGTCCCTCACGGCAACGCCTCCGCCTACCAAAATGTGTTCAAGCGCGTCATGGAAGTAGCTGGCGCCTACCGTCCAGTGGCCAGTGGCGCTGCCGGCAAACTGCCGCTCCACCTCAAGCGCCTGGTGCAGCCCTTGCTCCAGGCCTAGCTGCCCGGAGCGTTCGCTCACACGGGGCGACAGCGTCGAGTCGCGGTCAAGATCAGAAGCCTGCTGCGCATCGGGTGAGCTCGCGATGCGGTATCGCGCAGTCGTCTGCCCATGCTGGACCTTCAGGTTGGCAAATGGATGAGCGGTAGCAAGCGTTTGCCCGAGGTGAACCGCTTCAAGCTCGTCTCCTACCTCAACGGTCGCATCAGGGCCGAAGCTCCGCGTCATGGCCGAGCGCAACGTGAGCACCTGCAGCCCGTTGTCGTTGCTGTCCAGAACATCCGGCCGTTCCGAGAACGATGCAACCGTAATCATGGCCGTGTCGGGGCTGATCTGCCGGTAGTAGGCTGCTGTCGACCGCAGGGTTCCACCATCCGATTGACCGACGTCCGTGCGCAGAATCAGCTGGTGAGCGTCGTCGCGCCCGTGCTCCACTTCCACATCCTGGTGCATGCCGCCTTCGCCAAAGCGGTTGGAGCCGCTGCGAACGGTCACCCGCCGGTCAAGTGCTGCAGCGCTTCTGCCATCCGAGACGAGCACGACCGGCTGCCCGCCCGTGTCCTCATCAAGCACGCGCAGCAGGGGCCGATTGGTCGAAAGGCGAAGCGTCCAGTTCCAGTCATCACGTGGCTCATCCGCCGCGCGGGGCTGGGCCGGCAGCCATTCGAACGCCTCGTACAGTGTGTTGAGGGTCAGGTTGACGACCAGCCGGCTGTTCGCTAGCAGCCTCAGGTTTTCACGCAGGGTAGGCAGGAAGAACGATCCGCTGGCCTTGACCTCGTAGGTGCCAGGGGTCACAGTCGCCAGCGCGTAGCGGCCATGGTCGTCAGTAAAGGTGCGAGCGACTACCGAGAGGCTCGGCGACATGAGCTCGACCAGCGCGCCGATCTGCGGGGCACCGGCAGCATCGCGCACCACGCCGGAGATCAAGGGAGCTTCGGTTCCCGGCGTCATCGATCCGGCATGCGCGTGCGAGCCACCCTGCGCCGACGCGGTCATCTGCAGAGCACAGAGTAGGCCCGCGCTGAGGCCTACGTTCCAGCCTGCCCGGGCACGTGTCTCGGTCTTGACTCGGTTCTCCCGGTCGCGCTCGATCTGGAAAGAGCTGGGGTTCAAATGCACTCAGTCTCTGCGTATGGCTGGCCTTGCTTCCTGAAGAATATCTTCAAAGCCGCTGCATGCTCTTTGGCCGCTGGGCTGACTGGTACGTAGTCTGACTGACTGCTCTAATCTACTCCACATTAAACGGCACCGTCTCAGCAATCTCCTGCTTTGAAACGGTATCGTTGATGCTGACTTTGACCTGGTACTTGCCCGGAGGCACGGTAGCCAGGGGAACGCTCTTTGACAAGGTGATCTGGTCCGAGCTCGCGCCAAGCAGCTTCGAGTCCTCGTCCTTGGTGAAGATAGATTTGTTGGTCGCCATGTCAATGATCTGGTAGTGAATCACTGCAGCATTCTTCTTGCTCGCGTTATCAATGCCAAGGTTATACACCTGCATCCAGAAGTTCAGGCTCTGGTCCTGGTGGAAGGAGGCGGGCGAGGCAGGGGTGCTTTGCACTGTTGGCAGCAGCTTGGTGTTGCCGATGATGAAGTTGCCCGTGCCAATTTCCTTCGAGGCCACCTTCTCCATCTTCTTCGCCAGGATCAGCGAAGAGGCAGACAAGCGGTCGTCATCGTACTTCGGCACGGTGATGCCTTGTGCCCAGGTGCCGATGTGGTCCGGATTGTTCACGTCCTTGATAGCAATGTCGACACGGTAGCGACCTGGCCGGAGTGGCAGAGCCTTCCAGTAAAGCTGCGAATTATCGAGCGTCTTCGCCATGAGGTCGGTTGGCACCTCGACCTCGACCGTCTCCTCAAAGCTCTGCACAATCTTGTCAGTGATCGTCGAGACCCGGCCGATGATGTGGACGTCTCCGCGAGAAACGCCATCCTTGGCCTGGAAGGTGATGTTGCGATTCTTGATCTGCAGCGTGAGAGGCACAAGCACCGTGTCATCGGTGACCTTGACGTAGTCCGTGCGCACATCAAACGGGAAGAATGGCCCGCTCAGCAATTTGTGGTTGGAGAGAAAGCTTTCAAGCTGCAGATCCTTGAACTTGACCACCGGCGGCGCCTGCAGCTTTGCAAACTGCTCTAGCCGGTCAAACTGCTTGGACTGCTGGGTAGAACTCATAGGACCGTTGCCAAGGCTCTCAAGACCGCCATGGAAGCGGTCGGCCTGCTTGGCCTGGCCTGTCTGCTCATACATCGTCGCGCCTGCGCCGGGCACGTGCTGCAGCGCGTCCTTCTCTGAGCGGTCGAGCGTCATGTGATAGTCGCCGCACATGCAGGTGTCGACAAACTCGATGTCGATGTTCTCGCCAATGCCCTCGAGGTAGCGGTAGTGCCAGACTTCAAACGGGAAGGTCGAGGTATTGCCGCCGCCCTCCTCCATCGGCCGGTCGTAGGAGCCGCCAGAGGGGTGCGAGTCAATCGAATCTGCCTTGCCGTAGGCAATGTACATATGCCCGCGGTCTGTGCGCCACCCAGGCTTCCCGGCGGCAAAGTGCTCGTTCGCGTACGCGATGCGGCGGTAGTGCTCTTCGCGAAACTCGTTCTCTGGCGATTCAGGATTCGCGTTGCGGCGCTGCCAGAACTGCTCGATGAACGCCTCACGCTCTTCATCATTGGACAGGCTCTTGAACGCTTTGAGTTCCTGGTCGGTGATGATCCAGCGCACGTCCTCGTCGACCCACTTCTTGTACGGCCCCTTCAACTCCTGGCGAAGTTCCTTTTGCTGCTTAAAGCGCTCCTTGTCAGAGATGGGCCGGTTGAGCGGCGAGTCTGCATCGGCTGCGGGCGCGGTAGCCGGCTTCTGCGCTGAGGGCGCCTCGGTACCGGCTGGTGCAGGGGATTGCTGTGCGAACGCGGGCTGGCTGGCAGTGACGACACAACCAAGGGTGAGCGCAAGCAAGGCTGCAGCACGGCGCTCGAAAGCAGATGAACTCGGCATAATACGGGTTACTCCTGGGGGCTTCCCCATTTTAGTGCGCTGCGCAGCCTTCCACAAGCTTTCTGCCGCAACCTTGTCGCTCATGCAAGCATCACGGCGCTGCCGGCACGCATCATTGTGCTGCCAACATGCATTGGGACGCTGCCAGCACGCATCACCATGCTGCCAGGCACTTTAAGCCGGACCGGCAAGCTTGCGTCCTTGGACGAAGCAATGCGGGTGGGGTGAGCCTGCTTGTCAGTGCGCGTGCGTGCGATGGAAGATGAAGGGCATGGACAGACGCTCGCGTGAGATCCCTGCCTGCCTGATCCTGCTCGCCACCTCTGCCGCGCTTGCCGGCTGTGACCCCAGGCGCGATTGCATAGACGCATCCGGGCAGAAGCTGCCCGACTCGGCCGGGCTCACGAGCGCCAGCATCCGGATGCACGAGATTGGCTGGAACAGCAAGCGCGCGTGTTTTGTCGACACTGGCGAGGCGCCGATCAAGACACTCTTCAAGCTTTACCCGTGGGAGACCCTGCTCGGGGAGACTTTCGGCCCGCAGGCATTGCGCTCGATAGGCCCGGGACAAAGGGCAAAGCCAGGGCGCACCCAGTGGATCGAGCCGATCTGGAAGATGCTGTGGTCAAACAAAGCGCTGCTGGCGGTGCTCTGGGAGCTGTACCCGGACCATGACCTGCTGTTGCCCGCCTACCTTGGATGGACCGTTATGTGCGTAAGCCTCTTTTTGGCAGGGAAGGTGCGAACATCCGCCTTGTGAACGGGAAGCAAAGCCTGACGACCGACGGAGTGTACGGTGATGGGCCCTGGGTCTACCAGGGGCTCGGGCCGGTGGCTTACGTTGAGGGCAACTGGGCGGTGCTGGGAGCCTGGCTGGTGGACGGGCAGCCGTGCGGACTGGGTATGCGCGAGGGGCGAACGCCAATCATTCGCAATACCGACCGGTTTGTGCCGCACCTGTTCTGACCGGGCGTCCGCTTACACTTGAGCAGCTCATGGGGAAGCTCCGCCAGCACCACCTCGAGGAACAGAACACCGTTGCCGCCTGCTTGCCATGCGCCTCAGCGCCTGGCTACCGCCCGGCTGATCCAACTTCGAGCGCCTGCTTGATGACCACCTCGAGCGAGGCCTTCAGCTGCTGGTAGTCTGCTTCGCTCGTCCGCCCGCTCAGGCGCTCTGTTTCGAGAGCAAACAGGGCTTCCTTGAGCGCTGCCAGCAGGCCTGGATTGGTCCCTGCCTGTGGCTCGCTCAACGAGCCTGCCGGGACTGCGTCTGGAATGGCGGTTGGAAGCACAGTGGGCTGCAAGGCAGCGGGTACGTGTTTCGGTGTAGCAACCCGATCCGCAGCAACACCGCTCTGGGCGCGCGGCTTACGCAGCAGCCAGGCCGCCGCCACCACCAGTACCAGGGCGAGCGCGGTCAGAATCCAGTACTTGTACTTGTCGAGCGGGTCCGGCGTGTCAATCGGCGGCCCGAGCCCGCCGCCCGGCCGCGTGTCCGCGCCCGTTGCCGGCGCACCGGGTGACTCAGGCTGTGCGGCGGTCGGCCCGCCCTGCCCGGCTGCCGCGCCTGCTTCGCCCCCGACAGCGCCCGCCTGGCTTTGCCCGGTCGCTCCGGCGTCTGCACCCTGCGCCTCGCGCGGCATCACGCCGGTGCCTGCGATGGTGAAGGGAACCGCATGCCCGGCCGCGACTCCCTTGAGCACAAAGGTCTGCGAGGTCACGCTGTCCGGCACCGGCTGAAAGGCCGAGGTGCCTGGCGTAAACTGCATGCTCTTCGGCAGCATGATGACCAGGTTTTCCGTCGCGAGCGCCGCCCGCTGCGCAAACTGCAGGCTACCGGAGTAGGGCAGGTGGTAGGAGATCTGGAAGCGCGTCTCACCCGGGCGCACCGGGAAGACAAAAGCATAGTGGCCAGGGTCCGTCTTCGGATCGCCGACCGGCAGCGGCGAGGACGAGACGGGCATCCCGCCCGGCCCCATGGCGGCCGTCGCCTCGATCTTGGCTGCAGCGGGCAGGTAGATCTCGTAGGCCTGGCGGCTCAGCTGGGTCAGTGGCGGGCTGGAGGCATTCTTGACGAAGTAGTTTTCGATCACGTGCAGGCCCTGGGTATCGGTCTGCATGTTCAGCACGTCCGCCTCGGTCGTGATGCCCTTGACGGTTTCCTTCACGTCGTAGACGTCCACATCGACCGTGTGCGCGCTGGCGGGCGCGGGCTGGAAGTAGGTCGCCTTCTGGTGATCGACACGGACCAGGTGCGTGCCAGCGGAGCTCTCCGGCACCTCAAAAGAGTACTGCCCGTGCGCGTTGGTGGTGGTACGCGCGATCTCCTGCATGCCCTGGCCGAAGCCGATGAGCACGACCGTGTCGTTGGCAGCTACCTTGTTGGTGGTGCGGTCGCTGACGGTGCCGGTGATGGTGGCGGCAAGGGTTGGGAAGGTAGCAGCGGAGACAAGCAGGGCGCAGGAGAGCAGGAGGGCTGGCTTCATCGGGTGTCGAGGCTGATTGTACAGAGGTCTGACCGCGTCAAGGCACAACGCGGCGTCCAGCCGGGACTTGGTAGTCTGAACCGCAGTCGCAGCCAGGCTCGTCGAATGAGCGACACAGTGTATCGCCTGGATCCCTGGCTGGGTGACTGGTCGACGTTCGCCAACTCCAGCAAGGCCCGTTCGCCTATGCTCGCGGGAAGGTGCATGTCGGCCGGCCATTCGGATTGTGAAACGGGGAAAGCCGCCAGCAGCCGATGGCAGTCGCGATAAGACCGCCCGTAACGTATCTCTTAGCGCCGCACGGATTAGTGAGCCGCGCCGGCGCGGGCACGCTTCAGCACGTCTGTCTTTAGCTCTTTGCCCTTGGGCGTGCGCAGATAGACATGCTCGCCCTCAACTGCCACGTCCACCGGGTCCCCGACGATCATGCCCTCGGTGTAGTCCTTGGCCTTGGCGCCGACTTTTTCACCGCGCACCGTGTAGACCATCTCGCCTGCCTGCACGGTAAAGATGGCGCGGGTCGTGGTGTTGCCCTTCTTCTCGCGGTTCTCAGTAGTCGCATCCACCAGGCGGCCCTGCTGGTAGGAGTGGTCAAAGGCGACCGCGGCCCGCCCGGCAGGCATGATCAGCAGAAGTACGAGCATCCATCGTAGAGAGCGCATCGGCATTGTTCCTGATGAGTAGTTGACGGAGAATCGTGGGAGAGTTGAGTGCGCCTGCAAGCCTGTTTCACCAGTAATGCCCGCCACCCCTCCACGTCTCGAGCCACAAGTCTAGCCTGCTTTCAAGCAGGCCGCGATATCCCTTCGAGCAGGTCAATCTCTCCCAGTACCGTGCCGGCCTCGTTCTCGAGCGTCGCTCGTTCAGCCTCGTACTCCTCCTCGCGATACTTGCCGGCGCGGTACTCGAAGTTGAGGTCGCGCAGGTTGTCGTAGAGCGCGTCCTTGCGTTCGCGCAGGTACTCGAGGCGCGTCTTTTCGGTCTGCGCGGCGATCCTCGTCTCTGGATAAAAGATGTAGACCACCAGCGCGATGGTCAGCAGCGCGCAGACGAGCGCGGTCATAGCTCTGTCTCCTGCCGGATGCGATGACGAGTCGCGAGCTGTTGTGCGGATGCCACCACCGGAAGCCTGGCACCACGCGTCACGCGCCAGCGCCGGATGAGCACGATCGCGCCGAGCAGCCCGAAGGCGAGCACCCCCGGGGGCACCAACCAGGCCACCGCGTTGAAGCGGGTAAGCATGGGCGCGGCCAGCGCGGTTGCTCCGTACTTGGCCTGGAATGCCTCAAAGATGCCGCGGTCCGAGTCGCCGCGCGCGAGCGAGGTGCGCAGCATCGCAAGCATCCCGGCAGAGTCCGGGCAGCCGACGTGGTTGCACTCGGCCAGGATCTGCGCGCAGGAGCAGACGCACATCATCTGGTGACCGAGTTTGTCGTAGCGCGCCGCGGTGTCTGCCGCGCCGAGCGAGCTGATCGCGAAGACCGCGATGAGCAGCGCCTGCAGCGGTCTTTTCGCACGCTTTGCCCAGGACGGCAGCATCAATCGCCACCCGCCGCAACTGCTTCGCGAGGCACAGCCACAGCGCGGGTCCGGCTGGCGGCAAGCGCGGCCGTAAGGTTGGGCGACAAGGCAACAGCTGTACCTGCAACCACGATCAGCACGCCGGCCCAGATCCAGGCGACCAGCGGGTTGAGGAAGACCTTGATAATCGGCTGGCCAGAGTCAGGGTTCTTGCCGGCGTAGACCGCGTACAGGTCCCAACCCATGGTTGAGTGGACGACGGGCATGGTCTGGGTCTGTTGGCTTGCCGCGTAAAAACGCTTTTCCGGCGCAAGCTGTGTCACCCTGGTCGTGCCGCGGTAGACATCAAGCAGCGCGTATTCCGAGTCGTAGTTCGGATTTGAGTCCTGCGTATAGCTCTGGCAGACCAGGGTGTAGGGCCCGATCCGCATCCGGTCGTGAAAGCCGAGCTCCTGCTCCTTGGACTGGTTGAAGGCTGAGCCGGCAAAGCCGATGAAAATGACCGCGACGCCAAAGTGGATGATGTAACCACCGTAGCGGCGGGTGTTGCGACGGGTCAGCTGCACGGCAGAGGCAAAGAGGTTCTGCCCGGTGTGCCGAGCAATCACACCCGCTCCGCGGAGGAATTCAGAGCCAATAGCCGTGACAACAAAGGCGGCCAGCACCCAGACCGAAAAGGAGTAGAACGTCCCCACGTCGGACCAGGGGGAGAGTCCGGAACGGACGCCAGCTGCGATCAGCACGATCGACATGAGCCCGGCAGCGAGGAGCGGATTGACCAGGTTGCGCCGAATCGACCGGAAAGATGCCGACCGCCAGGCCAGCAGCGGCCCCACGCCGGTAAGCAGCATGAGGAAGATACCGATAGGCACCGCGACCCGGTTGTAGAAGGGCGCGCCGACTGTGACCTTGTTGCCTTGCACGTACTCCGAGATAACCGGAAAGAGAGTACCCCAGAGAACCGTAAAGCAGGCGGTGAGCAGGACAAGATTGTTGAACAGGAAGCTCGACTCGCGCGAGACCAGCGCCTCGATCCGGTGCTCGGTGACCAGGTGATCAGACTGGCGGATGAAGGTAAACAGGCAGACCGCGAGCACAATCAGCATGAACACGTGAAACCACGTCCCGATGGAGCTTTGCGCGAAGGCGTGGACGGATGAGACCAGGCCCGACCGGGTGAGGTCGGTGCCGAGCAGGGTCAGCAGGAAGGTCGCAAAGATCAGCCAGACATTCCACTTCTTCATCATCCCGCGCTTCTCCTGCATCATGACTGAATGCAGGAAGGCGGTGCCGGTAAGCCAGGGCATCAGCGAGGCGTTTTCAACCGGATCCCAGCCCCAGTACCCGCCCCAGCCCAGCACCGAGTAGGCCCAGTGTGCGCCAAGGAAGATGCC
>CAZZYO010000137.1:0-9383 GCA_964658255.1 Candidatus Babeliales bacterium | reverse complement strand
CGCCGACCGGCCACTCGTTGACCACAACGCCAAGGTCGTTCAGCATCTGAATGGTCACCTCGATGTTCCTGCGCATCTGTACGCGGTCCGGGCGGGGTGTTGAGGGGTCCTCCTCGACGGCAACTACGCGCCCGTACACCCAGGACTCCGCAGGCAGCGCGGCGAGCGCCTCGGGCAGGTCAGCAAGGCGAAGATCGAGTTCACGCTTGCGTGCTCCGGCAGGGCGCAGCATGGTGTTCGGCAGCATGTTGCCAGGCAGCGTGCCGTTCGCCGCTGCATCGGGGTAGTAAATACGCAGCATCACGGTCTTGCGACCCACGACAACAAAGGGATTGCTCCAGCTTTCGACGGTATGGATGGCCAGGTAGCGGCTCTTTGAGGGCAGGGGGATCTCGTCCAGTTGGTCACGCGCGCTATTGATCTTTGCCGGACCAGCGGGCTTGAGCGGCGCGCTTGTGCTAGCAGCCGGGCCGGCGCCAGGCGCGCCCTGCGAACTATTGCAGCCAGCCAAACCCAGGCAGCCGAGGTAGCCGGCAACCGCCAGCATCCCGGTACGGAAAACCAGCTTCATCGGCGACCCTCCGCCGGCTGCCAGGCACCACGGCGTGACTTCGCAACCGCATCGAGCACGCCATTGAGGAAGTTGAGCGACTCAGGCGCCGAGTAGCGCTTGGCAATCTCAAGCGCTTCGTTAATAACAATCGGGGCGGGCGTTGAGGGAAAGCCCATCATTTCGGCGATAGCCATGCGCAGGACGTTGCGATCGACGGCAGGCATACGCTCCAGCCGCCAGTTGGCGGAGTGCTTCTCGATCGTGTCCGAGATCTCTTCCTCGCGCACGTTTGCCACGCGGTAGAGGTCTTCAGCAAAGCCGCGCGTGTCGGTGTCCACCTCATCGCGCGCCTCCCAGAAGGTCTTGCGTACCTGCTCAGGGCTTTGCTTGCCAACATCGGCCTGGAAGAGCATCTGCATGGCGAGCTCACGAGACTTGCGGCGCTTGCCGACGGCGGCGCTCATCGGACGTTCCCAGCCACTGTCGGCTCGGCCGGGCTTGCCGTGGCAACGCCCGCAGCTTGGCTCTGCTGGGTGGCTGCGCGCTGGCCGTGCTCGGCCTCCAGCTTCCGGTGTAGTGAGACCATCTCGATTGCTGCCGAGGCCGCCTCAAACCCCTTGTTACCCGCCTTCAGCCCCGCGCGGTCCAGCGCCTGTTCCAGGGTCTCGCAGGTCAGCACGCCAAAGGCGTGGGGGATGCCGGTCTCCTGCTGCGACTGGCCGATACCGCGCGCAACCTCGTTGTAGATCGCCTCGTAGTGGGCGGTCTCGCCGCGCAACAGCACGCCGAGGGTCACAATGCCGTCGACGGTGCCCGTCTCGGCCAGCCTGCGGGCGGCGTCCGGCACCTCCCAGGCGCCTGGTACACGCACGATCTGGATATCCGCATACCTGACGCCGGAGCGCAGAAGACCGTCGAGCGAGCCCTGCAGCAGGCGGTCGGTGATGACCGCATTCCAGCGGGCGACCACGATGCCGAAGCGCATGCCCGTCGCGACCAAATCACCTTCAATCGCCGCAGGCTTGCCTTTCAGCGGGTCGGCCCAGGCCCATATGGTTACAGGGATGCCGGGTACGGGTTCTACAGAGAACTGGTGCGACTTCCAGCCGGTTTCGGCAACCGCGGTGAGGCGCCGCGTGGCCTCCTCTGCTCCATAAGCGCCCTCAAGCCAAAGCTGGGCGGCATCGCGGACCGATTCAAGGCTTGTCACTTCCAGATACAGTTCAGCGGGAGCGCCCGAGGGGGTCGCCTGCAGCTCCTCAACCAGCCCGTCGACCACCTCGAAGGTGCCGAGCGGCGCACGGAAGCTTCGGCCGCGGCTGGTCTCGTTCTCAAATGCGTGGCCGGGTTCGAGACCCAGCGCCTCAAGGAAGGCCGCCAGGCGGTCAAACACAGCCGGGGTGCTGGCCGGGCGCACAATCGCCAATCCTTTGATCATGCTTTCACTTTACCAGCAAGCTTGTGCCAGATGAGTTCACCCAAACTGGCGGGCGATAGAGCATCCACGTTACTCTCACGGCATATGGTTCGGGCATTCTCAAATGACCTTCGGCTCTCGCTCTGGAAGGCTTTTGGCAACAGCGCCTTTACCATTGCCAAGGCGGCGGCCTTCTCGCAGCTGCTCAGCCTGTTCCCCGCCCTGCTGGTGGGGACCACGCTGCTCGCCAAGGCGCCGACCACCGACTCCGTCCGCGGCGACATCCGCACCATGCTGGTGGATCTCCTGCCCGACGACACCATGGCCCTGGCGCAGCACTACTTTGAGCACAACCCTGGCAGGCCGCACCGGCTGATGATAACGGCGAGCGTGATTGCCATCGGCGCCGCAGTGGGTGTGATGCTCTCGTTCATGGAAGGTTTTCGCCGGGCTTACCGGCTGCCCGCGGGAGCATTCGGCTTTTGGAAGGAGCGCTTGGTTGCGCTTGCCTTGATCCCCTCCACCCTGCTTCCCATGTTGTGTGCAACGGCGTTTGTGGTCTTCGGCCACCAGATCGAACAATGGATGGTAGCCAATGCCGACCACGCGCTGCGACCACTGGTGCTGATGCTTTGGCGCGCGGCGCGCTGGATCATTGCTACCAGCGCCGGGGTTGCGGTGCTGATGGTTATTTATCACTTTGGCACCTCGCTGCGTCCCCCCTGGCGATGGACGCTGCCCGGAGCGGTACTGGCCACGCTTGGCTGGTTCCTTTCAACGATGCTTTACGGCTGGTACGTGACGCGCTTTGCGAACTACTCGGTTGTGTATGGCCCGCTGGGCGCGGGGATCGCGACCATGGTGTGGCTCTACATCGTGGCGCTTGCGGTGCTGATTGGGGCTGAGTTTAACGCGCAGATCTACCCGCTGCTCCAGGGTGCGGTAGCAGCACCCCAGCCGGCAATAGTGGAAACTGCAAGCAGCACCTCCTGACCCTAGGCTGCCGACCTGCGCGGCCATGCGGCACGCGGGGTTAGAATCTTCCGGGGACCTGCCTGCACCCTTTCTCTTCGGGGCAGAATTGCCCGGCAACACTGTCGCACCTGGGAACCTACTTTTTACAAGCTCTGTTTGGGGGATGGATGGACGCGAAGCAAACACCGGCGGGCTCTTCTACGGGAACACTGACCAGCGGAGGCCAACCTGCGGGGGAGCACTTTCGCCGCGCCAAGATCGTGGCCACGCTCGGCCCGGCCTCAAATACAGAGCTGACCTTCCGAGCGCTGGTTCGCGCCGGCCTGGATGTCGCGCGACTGAACTTCTCGCACGGTTCGCACGAGCAGAAGCTGGAGCTGATCCGGATGGTGCGCAAGGTGGCCGAGGAAGAGAAGAAGCCGATCTGCATCCTGGCTGACCTTCAGGGGCCCAAGATTCGCACCGGCAAGCTTGTCGATGGCAAGCCGATCCTGCTGGAGACCGGGCAGAAGCTGATCATCACGCCGCGGCCAATACCGGGTACCCTCTCCGAGGTCAGCACGACCTTCGTCACACTGGCCGAGAACCTGGAGCCAGGCGCACGCATCCTGCTCTCGGACGGGCTCATCGAGCTGCACGTACTGCGGGTGGGACTCGAGAGCGGCGTGGATGATGTGGAATGTACGGTGATCAACGGTGGCCTGCTGGGCGAGTCCAAGGGAATTAACCTGCCGGGCGTCGCCGTCAAGGTACCTGCATTGACGGAGAAGGACGCGATCGACCTCGACTTTGTCATCGAGGCCGGCGTCGATGCCATCGCGCTCTCCTTTGTACGGAACGCGGAAGACGTGCGCCTGGTCAAGGAGCGGATTGATGCGAAGAATGCGCAGATCTGGATCATCGCCAAGCTCGAGAAACCGCAGGCCATCGACAACCTTGACGACATTCTCGAGATCGCGGACGGGGTGATGGTGGCGCGCGGAGACCTGGGCGTCGAGATGCCGCCCGAGAAGGTACCGGCGATCCAGAAACTGGTGATTCGCAGGGCAGCCGACTATCGCAAGCCGGTCATTACGGCGACGCAGATGCTCGAGTCGATGATCGAGAATCCTCGCCCGACACGCGCCGAAGCCTCCGACGTGGCCAATGCGGTTTACGACGGGACCGATGCCGTCATGCTTTCAGCCGAGAGTGCGGCAGGCAAGTACCCGATCGAAGCGGTCCGGATGATGGCCAAGATTGTGGTCGAGACCGAGGCCCAGATGCGCGAGTATCCGTCGACCATCGGACCGCGCCGGCGCAGCCACTCGGTCACCGTGCCCGAGTCTATCTGCGAGTCGATGGCGCACGCGGCGCTTGACCTGGATATCCGCGCGATCGCCATCTTCACCGAGACCGGTGCCACCGCGCGGCTCCTGTCGAAGTACGTCCCGAAGCCGCCGATCATCGCCATGTCTGCGATCCCAGGCGTGATCCACCGGATGAATCTATTGCGCGGAGTCTTCCCGATGGCATGTGAGAAGACGGCTTCCACCGAGCACATGATCGAGACCGTGGAGCAGCTGCTTGAGGAAAGCAAGTTTGCGCACCGGGGCGACATTGTCGGCATCGTGGCAGGCACCCGTACCAAGACCGGCGCGACGAACTTTATGCGGCTACATGTGCTGGGGGATCTGGTCAGCGGTGAGGGGCCAGGGACCGAAGGGCTCACTACGGCGGGCGTCTAGCTGCTTAGTCGGGGGGGGATGCCCGGCCTGTGTTCGGGAGAGCGAGCCCCCGCAGCCCCGTCCGAAGCGCCACCTGGCGACAAGCGTCGGACGATGACCCTTGGCGCAAGCATTCCTGGTACGCGGTTTGTGACAATCCCCTTCTCGCGGCCAACCTAGTACCCTAGCCACATGGGCCGCATCCGCATCCTGACCGACCAGGTGGCTAACCAGATCGCGGCCGGCGAGGTCGTCGATCGCCCGGCTTCGGTGGTCAAGGAACTACTTGAGAATGCGCTCGACGCCGGCGCGACCCGCATCCGCGTGGAGGTGGAGGCAGGCGGACGCAAGCTTATCCGCATCACCGACAACGGCTGCGGGATGGGCCGTGATGATGCGATGCTTGCCTTCGAGCGGCACGCCACCTCCAAGATCCGCTCCTCTGACGACCTGCTCTCGATCGCCACGCTCGGTTTTCGCGGGGAAGCGCTGCCTTCGATCGCCTCCATCTCGCGGCTGGAGCTTGAAACCCGCGCCGCGGAAGACGCTGCGGGCACGCGGCTTGAAATTGTGGGCGGCAAGCTGGTGCGGGTTGAGGAGGCCGGCCGGCCAACCGGGACCACCCTGACCATCCGCGATCTCTTTTTCAATACGCCTGCGCGGCGCAAGTTTCTCAAGGCTGAGACTACAGAGCTGTCACACGTAACAGCCCTGGTCACGCATTATGCGCTCGCCCACGCGGGCAAACATTTTGAACTTGTCTCGCCCACGCACACGCTGCTCGATGCGCCGCCGGTTGCGCGGACCGAAGAGCGTATCTACCAGATCTTCGGCAAGACCACGCTCGATCAGTTGCTGCCGATGGCAGCCGAGCGAGCGCTCGACCACTCCGGGCTACCCGAGCCGCCACCCTGGCGTCGCGACCCCGACTACCAGCCGCCTGTTCCAGGCCACCTGCGGATCAGCGGCTTCACCTCAAAGCCCGAGCTGCAAAAGCTCAACCGGAACTCGATCTACGTCTTCGTCAACCAGCGACTGATCCGCGACCGGCTGGTGCTGCATGCTGTCTCCGAGGCCTACCGCAACGTGCTGCCGCCAACTTCGTACCCGGTCATGCTCATGTTCCTCGACATGCCTCCGGAAGAGGTGGACGTGAACGTGCACCCGGCCAAGACCGAGGTGCGCTTTCGCCAGCCGACGCTGGTGCACGATTTCATTCGCGACAGCGTGCGCGTCACGCTGATGAAGGCTCGGCCCGCGGCAAGCTTCCTGGCCTCGCTGGTCGGCGGTGCGCACGTCACGCCGTCCTTGATGCTTGCCACCAGCCCTCTGCCTGGCGAGCCGTCGGAGGATACGCCGGCCACCGCGCATGCAGAGACCGAGAATGCGGCATCGATCGCAGCGGAGACCGCAGCCTTTGCCCTGACGCCGCCGACTCTGCCGCCGGAAGAGGTGCCTCTGCCCTTCGGCGCGGCAGCTGCGCTTGCGGAGGCAGCCCTGGGCCGGGCAGCGATCCAGGCGCAGGCAAACGGAAACGGGCATGCCACGCCTGAGGAAGTACAGGAGCCAGAGCCGGAGAGCAACCTCAACGCGCTTGCCTCGCTCAAGCCGCTGGGGCAGCTGCGCGAGTCGTTCATCCTGGCGACGAATGATGAGGGGCTCTGGATCATCGACCAGCACGTCGCACATGAGCGGGTGCTTTTTGAAAAGATCCTGCGAGCACGCGAGGTCGAGCGGGTCCAGCGCCAGCGCCTGCTTATGCCCCTGCTGCTTGACCTGCAGCCGCACCAGATGGTCCTGTTTGCAGCCATTGCAGGCGAGCTGGAGCGCAATGGGTTCGAGGTCGAGCCCTTCGGGCCGCGCACGATCGCGATCAAGGCTGCGCCCGTGGGTCTCGAAGGCAAGGAGCTGGAGCGCATGCTGCACGAGGTGCTGGAGCAACACGAGCGCGAGACCCAGGCCGAGAACCTAGAGGCAGCGCGCTCGCGCATTGCCGCATCCATCGCCTGCCACTCTGCTATCAAGGTCAACATGCCGCTTGATACGCAGCGCATGCAGTGGCTGCTCGGCGAACTCGCTAAAACCAGCCATCCCACGAGCTGCCCGCACGGCCGCCCGATCGCATTGCGGTATTCTTGGAAAGACATCCAGAAGGCATTTCAGCGGATCTAGACAGATTCCGCGAAGCTGGCGTACGCGGAGCGGCGGCCGCACACCGCTATGTGTCCTCCTGGCCCTGACCGGCATCCGAACCAGATGACGAGCACGCGCTTACCTGGCACAATGCGCCGGGCGGCGGCTGGTTGCACTGGACTGAACCAGCTGCGGACACAATGATTTGCTGTACTCAGAACACGCGCTGCCACAATGCGCGCAGCCTCACCCATAGTGATGGTGAGGAAGAAGGACTTTCTTGACAACCGAACAGCTCAACCAGGCCCGGGCCGAAGCATGGCACCAGGCAGGCAATCCGATCCTTACCGCTGACGACGCAACCGGGTGGCTCCGCGAGATGGGCGTCTGCCTGTTCCTGCCGCGCCCGCAGCTCGCAACCGCCGCGCCCAGCTTCGTCGAAGCAACCATCGGTACAGCAGATGCGACTCCATCGCCCGACGCTATCACCAACGCGACCGAACTGCTGCGACGCTTGCTCGCCTCAGGAGAGGCGATCGCCCTGAACCTGCTTGGGCTACCCGGTGAGCAGCCTGACTTCATCGCGACCGCAGAGACGCTGCCTTTTCTCTTCGCGCTTCGTGGAGACAAGGAGTGGAAGCGCGGACCACGCGGCAAGAGCTCGCCGCTGATGATCGAGGTGTGGAAGCTGCTCGACAAGCAGGGCCCGCTGACTGCCGAAGAGGTGAAAGATCAGCTGGGGCGCCAACTGACCGAGGCCGCTGCGCTGAGAGCCTTGACCGAGCTTTGGTCTCACATGCGGGTCGAGCCCGTATTCGGAGCCAACGACACCCGTGCCGCGGCATGGCAATTGCTCGAGAGCAACCGCCAGAAGCAGATGCAGGCCGGCAGCACCATGTCCCAGGCAGTAGCGCTCTCGGCGCTGGTGTCGCTTTACCTGCAAGCCACCGTGGCCGCCAGCTCTGACGAGATCGAAGTCTTTCTCTCGCCCGTCGCGTCGCGGTCCAAGGTACGCGATGTCGTGAAAGGCCTCACGGCTACCCGGCAGCTCTCTACTCTGAACCTTGGCGCGGTCGAACTATTCCACGTCGAAGGCAGCCTGCCCGAGTTCGCAGAGACCAACAGAATCGATGGCGCAGTCGTCGAAGGGCAGGATGCTCCTGTTCGCGTGGAAGCAGAGGCAGAGGGCATTGGCGAAGGTCGGAAACGTTTCGTCGCCAATCGTTCTGCAGCAAGCGGTACGGAGGCTCCTGCGCAGGACAAGCCGCGTTTGTCGGCGCGGCGTGCTGAAGGCTCTACGCCTCGGCGCGCAGCGGATGGCGCCGTGCGGCGGCCATTTGCTGCGCGACCAGGCGCGGGCGCAAAGCCCACCCGCGAGGGCAGGCCGGAGCGAGCTGCCAAGCGTCCGAGTGCCGGAGGCGGCCAGGGCGCCGGGGCAAGGCCTGCTGCAGGCGGCGAGCGGCGGCCCTACGGTACTCGCAGCGCAAGCGGCAGCGGAAGCTTTAACCCGCGCGAGCCCTGGAAGGAAGACAGCAAGCCCCGCGCGCCTCGTGCAGAGTCGGATGGCGAGCGCAGGCCCTTTGTCCGTCGCGAGGAGACTGGGGGAGCCGAGCGGAAGCCGTTTGCGCCTCGCGCCCAGGACCGGGCTTCAAGGCCCCGTGCTGACAGCAGCGAGCCCGGGCGCAAGAGCTTCGGCGAGCGAAAGCCGTTTGCTGCGGGCCGCGATGTCGGAGGATCCGGCGAGCGGAAGCCGTTTACACCGCGTGCCAGCGGCGATCGACCCTTCAAGCCGAGGGCAGACGCACGCTCCGGCGCCAGGCCCGCAGGCGACCGCAAGAGCTTCGGCGACCGCAAGCCCTTTACTCCTCGTGGAGACGGTGCGGAACGGAGACCGTTCACGCCTGGCGGTGGGGAGAGGCCGTTCAAGCCTCGCGCTGCAGGTGGGGCCCCGGGCAGCAAGCCGTTTGGCGAGCGTAAGAGCTTCGGCGATCGCAAGCCCTTTACTCCTCGTGAGGGGGGCGACCGGAAGCCGTTCGCACCGCGTACCGGCCATCGGCCTTTCAAGCCGCGCAGCGAGGGGAAGTCTTTCGGCGATCGCAAACCATTTACACCGCGCGAGGGGGGCGAGGGGCGAGGGGCGCGGAAGTCGTTTGCGCCGCGCACTGGCGAACGTCCGTTCAAAGCTCCTTTTAAACCTAGAACGGAAGGCAAGTCCTTTGACGGCAAGCCACCGCGGGGCAAGTTTTCCGGTGCCAAGCCTTTTGGAGAAAAGAAGCCGTTTGTTGCCCGCAACAGCGAAGATGGCGAACGGCGCTCCTCTTCGCCGCGTGGCGATGGTGCGGCTCGGTCTTTTGCGCCGCGTGGCGATGGCCCGCCTCGGGAGCGCAAGCCGTTTGCTCCACGGGCAGGCGACCGGCCGTTCAAACCAATCCCGGGAGCGAAGTCCTTTGGAGACCGGCCGCCACGGCGCGGGCCAAACGGACCCGCAGGCGGTCGTCCAGCAGGAGAACGCGCGCGCTCGGGCAGCGCTCGCCCGAATGGTGAACGCGCGGCCCGCCCAGCTGGGCCCCGCTCGAACGGTGACGGACCACGCCGACCC
>CAZZYO010000136.1:0-9507 GCA_964658255.1 Candidatus Babeliales bacterium | reverse complement strand
TGATACTCCGTGTGGATCGCGCGCCGGATCGTGGCAAGTTTGCAAACGTTCGTACCGTCTTCCTGGATCGGGACGGGGTGATCAACCGCAAGGCGCCCGAGGGCGAGTACGTCTATCTGTGGGAGCAGTTCCATGTGCTGGCCGGGAGTGTCGAGGCGATTGCCGCGCTGAATGCTTCCGGGCGCAAGGTGTTTGTCGTCACTAACCAGCGCGGTGTATCACTTGGCCTGTATACGGCTGCTGATATCGAGCAACTGCACCGGCGGTTCGCGGACCATCTCGCCCAGCATCACGCTCACGTGGATGGCTTCTACTACTGCCCCCATGGCAAGGATGCCTGCCGCTGTCGCAAGCCTGGACCTGGGCTCTTTGAACAAGCATTCGCAGAACATCCAGGCACCTCTGCCGCGACAAGCCTGATGATCGGAGACTCGTTGTCTGACATCGAGGCGGGTAAGCGACTCGGCATGCACACGATCTTCATTGAGGGTGATGCAGCGGTACGCAAGGAGGGGGCCGGGATCGCGGCCGCCCTTGCATCGGGTAGAGCCGCCTCGCTATCCAGCGCTATGCTTATGCTTGAACCGCTCCCAGCCCAGGGATAGCGCTTCGGCAAGGCTTGTGCAACAGCGCTGTGTTAGGCGTCAAGGATCGGTCGATAGCGCGCTTATAGCTGAAGAGGCTCGCGTTGGCGGATTCCAGGTCGCGTCATGCGGAGAGCCGGCTCACCTGCTGCAGGATGTTTTCCGCGGCAGATACAGGGTCATCTGGGTCGACGAACACCGCTGCACCTTCCGCGACCTTGGTCACTGCGATCGATTCATCTTCATGACGGACAGCCGCAAGGCTGTGCCTCGAAAATCGACGAGCCGAAACCTTCCTCCTGAGAGGGAACAGCAGCGCTAGCGCATCATGTATAGAGCGCGCACTTCCTCAAACGACACATCGTTTAGCTGAAAAGATGTCAGTCGCTCTTCCGCTGGCGAGCACCGCTCGCTGCAAGTCGCAATAGGAGCCAGATCCACACGGCTCATCCGATCGCGCAGCTAATTCACTGCTAACACGTACGTATCAACCTTTGCAGCCACTTGCCTGCGAAACTCTGGCGACCGGCCAGTCTGACGAAACTTTCAGGTGGGTGAACCACGGCAACGATGTGGCCGCGTGCTCGGCAGTTCGCGCCCTAGAAGGTAAGCGTATCGCTGCATGCTTTGCTAAGTGTCAGGTGGATAATTGGAGCCCAGCAGAATGTTCACAGCGCTGTTTTTCGGTCCCTTTGCTAAAGCCGTTCAGCTCAAAGCTCCAACAGGGTGAACCCGCCAACGCATGAGTCATGTTACAAACCGATGGCCACTCGAGTCTATTCAGGCTCCGCAGATGTCGCCTCAACTGGCAAGCTGCCGGTTTCGACGGGCTGAGATGAAATTGCTTTACCGGCCTTCCAGGCTGCGAGTGCAGCCTCCACCATTTCGGCGACAGTGATGCTCGACAGGCAGCGGCGCTCGTGCTGGATGCAGGTTTCTAAATTGCAGTTCGAGCAAGACAGCTCGTGCCAGACGATTTGGTGTTGATTACCGATGGGGAACCACATACCTCGGCGGGTACGCGAGGCAAAGGGGCTTGCCACCGCGACCCCAACTGCTGACGCCACGTGCATTGGACCGCTGTCTGGCCCCATGAAGAGCTCGGTCTGCGCCAGCACTGCGGCGCTGCCCCGCGGGGAAAGCTTACCGCAGAGATTCAGTCGGCGCCCTTCCCATCCTAGAGACGCAGTCTGTGCGACTGGATAATCATCCGCCGCTCCGATCATCACAAGAGCATGCTTGGGGAAGCGAACAGCAAGTGCATCGAGCAGGCCCTGCCACTTCTCCACTCCCCAGTCCTTCGCCTGCATTTTGGTGCCCGGGCCGCATGCAATGAGGGGCAAACCGGCGAGCGGAGCAAGCGCCATGCTCGCCTCGTTCCGTTCTGCCGCGTTGAGGCACATATCAAATGAGCGGGGATCGTGCGTGTCAATAGGCCCTAGCGGCGCCATTGTCCGGGCCAGGCGCGCCGCCTCGTGCTCCCACATGCCATTCTCTTGGGGGAGGTTCAAGGCCAGGTCACCCTCTGGCAAGCCGATGATGCGGGAGCGGCTTATCCCGGCCAGCCGGAAAAACTTCTGGTCTCGGGCCAGTACGCCTTCCCCGCGAGGCGAGGCCAGATAAATGAGCAGGTCGGGCTTGAACCGACGTATCGCCAGCACGATCTTGAGCAGCGCGATGGGGTTACGTTCCCCCACCGCGTAGTTGATGTAGCTGTGGACCAGACCGGTGTCCCCGATCACAGCCGCCGCGGCAGGTGCCTTGCCATGCACAGGCACATTGGTCAGCATGCGCCGCTCGGCCTGAGCGAAAACCTTTGCCACCTGATGCAGGCACGGCAGCAGCACCACGGTGTCGCCAAAGCTGCCCAGCCGGTAGATGAGCACCCGGCGGATGCCGGCGATCCGTGCCTCCGACAGGCGCTTCTCCGGGGACGCGATTCCAGATACAAGGCTGCCCAAGCTGCCTACTTGCTCACCAGCATCTGGCTCTCGATCCACGCGTAGGTCTTGGCCATGCCGTCGCGAAGCCTGATCGATGGCTCCCAGCCAAGATACTTCTGGATGAGGGTGTTATCGGAATTACGCCCGTTTACTCCCTTTGGTGCGCCGAGGTTGTACTTGCGCTCAAGCTTGATGCCGGCGATGTCCTCGACGATGTCCACCAGTTGGTTGATGGTCACAAGCTCGCTCGATCCGAGGTTGATCGGTTCCAGGATCTCTGACTCCAGGATCGCCTGGGTTCCCTTCGTGCAGTCGTCGATGTACATGAAGGAGCGGGTCTGGTGGCCGTCGCCCCATATTTCAATCTCATGCTTGCCGCTTACCTTGGCCTCAATGACCTTGCGGCACATGGCTGCCGGCGCCTTTTCGCGGCCACCCTCGTAGGTACCGAGCGGTCCGTAGACATTGTGGTAGCGTGCCACCCGGGTCACCAGGCCAAAGTCTTCCTCGAAGTGGCGGCACATGCGCTCGGAGAAGAGCTTCTCCCAGCCATATCCATCTTCTGGCAGCGCCGGGTAGGCGTCCTCTTCCTTTAGCGCGACCACATCCGGGTTGGTCTGCTTCTCGCCGTTGTAGACGCAGGCAGACGATGAAAAGAAGAAGCGTTCCACCCCTGCCTCCCGGGCGGCCATCAGCATATGCGTGTTGGTTAACACGCTGAGCATGCAAAGAGCCTTGTTGTTCTCGATGAAGCCCATCCCGCCCATATCCGCAGCGAGCTGGAAGACGATCTCGGTACCGTCGGCCGCTGTCTGACAGTTGGCTCGGTCGCGCAGGTCAAGCGACAGGTTCTCAACGCCCGGCGAGGTCTGATACCACTCGTCCAGCGGCTTGACGTCGACAGCCCGAACAACGTTGACGCCCTGCGTGAGGAGATCCTTCACCAGGTGGCCGCCAATGAAACCACCGGCGCCACACACCACAACCTTTTGATCCTTGAGCTTCATACTTGCAGAACTCCTCTTCACTCTTGGGTTGAGCATGACGGCACGCCGCAAGAATCACCGTCGATGGCAGACCGTCAAGTCAGAACTATGCGCGTAGGCGCCAATGTGTGCGCCACACCTCAGCATCGCATCCACCTACCCGTAGGCAACGACTCTGTTCGATCTCTGCCGTTACTTTCGAGTATTGATTCCCACCACCACACTGGTCAAACAAGAAGCCTCGTCAAGGCGACTCGCACCGTTTGCAAGCCGACCCAGACTAAAGCAGCCGGTGCGCGGGGGTTACGTCGCGGGTTTGATTCACCGAGGGACGGCCGATACTGAGGTAGGTAAACCCATGCTCGGCCAGGACTGAAGGCTCATACAGGTTGCGCCCATCGATGATGATTGGATAGCGCAGGCTGGCGTGCAACTGCTCCAGGTCAAGTTCGGCAAAGTCCTTCCAGTCAGTCAGGATCAGCAGCGCATCCTTATCGCGCGCCGCAGCATAGACGCCGTCCACGTAGTGCATGCACCCGGAGGCGGGGATGACCTCTGCCGCTCGCTCCATGGCGGCCGGATCGTAGGCGTCGATGGAGCAACCCTCTTTGAGAAGCATTTGAACGATTTCAATTGCAGGCGAGTCGCGTATGTCGTCGGTGCCGCCTTTAAAAGCGAGGCCAAGCACGCCGAGCTTCTTGCCGCGGAAGGTCCACAGCGCAGCGCGCACCTTCTGGAAGAACCGCTGCTTCTGCTCGGCGTTGATCTTCTCCACCTCGCTCAACATCCCGAAGGGAATGCCGAACTGTTCGGCCACGTAGCGGAAGGCCGCGACATCCTTGGGGAAGCAGGATCCGCCATAACCAACTCCTGCCTTTAAAAAGCGGGGACCGATGCGCTCGTCCATCCCAATGCCCCGCGAGACCTGCTCGACGTCCGCTCCTACCGCTTCGCAGATATTTGCCACCACGTTGATGAACGAGATCTTTACCGCGAGGAAGGCGTTCGAAGCGTGCTTGATCAGCTCAGCCGCCTTGGTCGAGACATGCAGCAGTGGCGGTAGCATCTCGGAACTACAGCAGCCTGGCACCGCGTCCGCACCCTGATAGTAGGTACCTTCGGTAAGCGGGCGATAGATCGCCCGCAGCAGGTTGGCAGCACGCTCACTATCCGTGCCGACGACGATACGATCTGTGTGCAGAAAATCAACCACTGCCGTGCCTTCACGTAGAAACTCGGGGTTCGAGGCTACGTCAAACAGCTCGCGAGGCACACCGTTGCGCTCGACGACCCGGCGAATCCACTCGTTTGTGTACACCGGCACAGTGCTCTTCTCGACTATCACCTTGTAGCTTGTAATCGAGCGGGCAATCTCGCTTGCCACAGCGTCGACGTAGGAGAGGTCAGCACTGCCAGTGAGGCTTTGCGGCGTGCCCACTGCGATGAAGATGGCATCTGCCTGCTGTGTGGCGGCCCGAAGGTCGCTCGTAAATGTGATTGCGCCGTTGCGGTACCGGTTGAGCAAGTCCGGCAGGTACTCCTCGTGGATAGGCACGCCACCCTCACGCAGCATGGCGACCTTCCGCTCGTCGTTGTCTACACAGACAACCTGGTGGCCGATCTCAGCAAAACACGCGGCAGCTACCAACCCTACATACCCGGAGCCGACTACAGCGATAGAAACTTGGTCACTCATACCCGGCAAATGACTCCTTGTCACAGTTTGGGTGTACAGCCTTGTTTAGGAGAGAACGAGATCATCCTTGCCTCCCTGGTTTAGTTTCCATGGTACATCCCGCTTTAGCCATGGCTGGCGCCCCTTTTTGCTCTGCCGATGGCGTAAGCAGCCGATGGACAGCCGTGTCTCTAAGCCTCACGGAAGCGCGCCTTCTACGTAAAGGACGACCAACATCGAGCCACGACGCTCGATGCGTAGCTTCAATCGGTTTGCGCGCACATTTCCTCAGGGAGCCGCAGTGATTGAGGGTGTGAGGGTACTCCGTCGCGCGGGAGCGCCGCGCCGGCGCTGGTTCTCATAGGCCCTCATCGTGGCCCGCTGCTCAAAGATGGACGGCAACTGTTGTGGGCCTGTGTTGGTCGACATCGCTCGGATGCGCTCCTTGCGCGCATACTCATGCGGGTCCAGCGAGCTCGACGTTCTGGATCGTACCGGAGCCGCAGCGACCAGACTCGGATGCAGATAGGTGCTCAATTGTCCGCTGACGTCTGGGAATGGACTGGGGCGATCAGAATCGCTTCCGGCGCGCGTGCTTCGGAATGGACTGGACGTGTCACTAAATGTGGCCTGTCCGGCTGTTCCCTGGGTCGAATCAGCAAAGCCGGTCGTCGAGGGATTGGAAACCGAAAGCACAGGAAAGCCCGCCACAACTGCGCCGGTCGCCTGCATCCCGCCAGCCCCACCTTGCATCGAGCTTGTGCCCACCGCAAAAGGCATGGCGGCACCAAGGCTGCTCATGCCTGCGGCAGAGCTGGAGGAAGTTGTAGCGAACCCGCTCCCCGATCCGCTGGCTGTCCCCTGCTGCGAGGAGACCATACTCTGCGGGATCGTCCCGCCTGTCGCGTTGATCACCGACGATGAGGTCATGGCGGAAACCAGCGCGTTCGGATCCACAAAACCCAACATGCCCGCTGGCTGATGTGCGAACGCGCTGCTACCCGCGGCAAATGGAACCAACTGGGTATCCCGCCCAAAGCCTGCGCCTCCGCCTTGGCTGCGCGCGGCAAAACTGTTCGAGACACTGCCTCCGGCGGCCGAGGCACGGCCAAGCAGCGAACCTGTGGCCAGGGTACCTGCCATCAGGACACGGTTGTTCCGGTATTGATCCAAGCTGCGCACA
Source organism: Candidatus Babeliales bacterium (assembly GCA_964658255.1). GTDB lineage: Bacteria > Acidobacteriota > Terriglobia > Terriglobales > Acidobacteriaceae > EB88. The sequence goes on along the minus strand of CAZZYO010000136.1, from coordinate 3,136 downwards.
AGAACCGGGTCGTTCAGCGCCTGCGCGCTGACACTGGCATTTGCATAGCTATCCGCCGAGTTCGCGTTTGTGACGTAGGGAGACATGCTGCCCGTCTCGATCAGCGTACCCAGAGGGTCAGAAGTTCCCGTGCGGTAACTCGGGGAGGTGAGGCTCGAACCCTCGGGAAGCAGTGAGCCCGAAGGCCCCACCTGGGTGCTTTCACTGTAGAGTGGGTCGCCGACCGACCCGCTGAGCGGAGTGCTGAGATCCTGCCCATACGCGCGGCAGGCGAAGAGAACGAGGAGCAAGAGCGTGGCTGCGAAGAGCCGCTTGCAACGGTGACATGCATGTAGCAGCCGCATCAACGGACCTCCTTACGCAGCTTGAAGGCGGGAAGAGCAATAAAGAACCACACCACTGTTCCGAACAGGATGCCGTTGCGAATGATGATGAAGTAATCGGTTACCGTATTCTCCGGTTCCAGGATCCGGCCGATAGTCCCGATGATGACAAAGACCGCGACAAAGGTCGGCAGGCTTTCGCTCAGTATCTCGACGAGGATGCGAAGCCCGCCAACAATGAGGATTGGGTAAACTATCATGCCCAGGGCTCCAAAGTCGATGGCGCCAGTGGTCAGAACCGAGTTTGCCTCGTCGCCATAGGTGGTTCCAAAGAGCTCATTGGAAAGGCCCTCTTCGTTCAGGATTTCCTTGCCAGGGTAGAGGACACTCGGAATCGCAGCCGTTGCCTGGGCGGACAGGTCTCGCCCATAGCCCGGGGTGAACTTGTAGCTGAGCGATTCCACCTCCGCCAGGAACCCAAGGATAAAAGTGCGGGTCTCTACATTCTGGGAGAAGGAGCGCGATACGGTGGCGTAGTCCTTGGTTTGGAAATACTCCCAGGCCAACGTGACACGGTCGACGATGGTGATGTTCTTCTTGCTGAAAGCAGCGAGGCGCAAATAGAAGAACGCGATGGTGGCGACATAGAGGAGTCCTACGATCGCTCCGCCCACCAGGATTTTCTTGATCCACGACCAAGTAAAGCGAAAACGTCCCAGGCGCAGCGAGAGCACCGCAAGAATCACGGTGTAAATCAAAGTGCGACGGCCGATCGGGATCAGCAGCAGGAACTGTAGGGCGATCAGAACCATCAGGTAGCGTTTAAGCGCCTTGCTCGTAGCATTGAGAGCCGCGACCACGCTGATGGCAAACAGGGTTCCGATCAACCAGAAGGCGAAGGAGGAGAAGACGCTGAGTTGACCCGTCTCGCTGTGGATAGCACCCATGTAGTCCAGCTTGTGTGTCGCATAAGCGAGGACAATGACGGCCACGCCGACACTGATGAAGACGATCACCTGGGGGGGGAATTCGAGCTTGAACTCCTCTCCGAACACAGGTTTCTCGACGATCTCCCCAAGGGAGAGCAGGATGCTCAGCGAGATCAGAACCGAGCCCATCCCGTGGGTCAGGACGGCTGGATCGTGATGCAGGTAGACGCCGAGCGGCAAGTCACCTCGCGGGAGGGTAAACCAGGTGTTTGCCGTTCCGAGCCCGTAGCCCAGACCCAGAGTCGTGGCTAGCAACGTCGAGAGACGAAGCGGAGCCTGGCGCACAAGCAGATCAAAGAGGAGAAACATCGAGATGACAGCCAGCAGCGAGGACCCGACCGCCAGCATGGTATCGGTGTCAAAGGCCCAGCAGAACACGCCGGCCATCATCATGATCAGCGGGAAGGTGACCGCGTACAGCGTACGAGCCGGTACGAAGTACCCGCCAAGCCGCCTCGCCCGGGGTACCTCGACTGGCCGTTCGAACCGACTGCTCATCGCCACGCTGCGCATCCCCAACCCGTTCCCTGACCTGCTTAGCGCGCGAACAGCGCGAAGTTGGTAGATAAAGCGATTGCTGCTTCAATGCCACGGTAAAGAAAGGTTTTACCGACGCTTGAGGGCACAAAGACAATGTCGCCGTCCGAAATCATCACGTCTGCCTGCTTGCCATAGAGGACGTGTTTAAGGTCAAGATCCACCTCTTCGCGACCGGTTGGCAGCTTCCGCACGATCTTGGTCTTGCTTAGCGCAGCGGTCTTGTTCATACCGCCCGCCAGCGAAAGAGCCTCGATGAGCGACAGGCGCTCGTTGTTATCGACCAGGATGCCGCCCGGACGCAGCACATCACCGATGACATAGACCACGCCGGATTTTGCGATCACGATCGTATCTCCCGGCTGAATGACGGGATTTTCCTGTGCATGCATGGCCGCCGGTGTCGGCTGCAAGGCAATCTGCACGGGATGGCTCGGGTCGCCCTGGTGAATGATCGAGGCCACCTTACCAGCGGTCGGCGCCACCCCCCCGGCAAGCGAAAGCATGTCCATCAAGCGACGTGATCCGAGTGTCGGGTAGACGCCGGGTGCGCGCACCTCGCCAAGGATGGAGGCACCCTGCGAGGCGTACTCCGACACAAAGATGGTCACGTGAGGATCAAGTAGCAGCCCGCGAGACTTGTAAGCCTGTTCGAGCACGCGTGAGCCGTCGTTGGCATTCAGGCCGGCAAGCTGGACAGCTCCGAGCACAGGCAGGTTTGCCTCGCCGTTCTGATTAATGCGTACCGAGGTGCTCAGCTCGGGCGTATCGAAGACAATGACGTTGATCAGGTCGCCTGCGCCGATCTGAATGGCTGGCGCCTGTCCCTGGCCTGCTGCGCCTTCTGCCATGGAGGCCGGTACTGCCTGGGAGGTCTGGGCTGTCTGGATCATGGCCGACCGCCCGGGAGCCCCCAGAGGGCCGCGCGGCAGCGATCCCGCTGCTGCTCCCTGGGGTGCCAGGCCGGCGCTTGTAGCTGGCGTGGTCATGGGCGCGCTCATGGGCACCGACGCAGCCGGAGCCATGGGCTGTGCGGCGCCTTGGCCGACAGCCTGGACCGAGGCCGCGCATAGCACTCCTGCGAGCAGGCCGCCGGCGAGAACATGCGCCCGGGTGAGCTTACTGTTCAGCATCCATGCCTCCGCCGTAGCCAGCCCCATAGGTTGACTTGTAGGTGTAGTTGTAGCGCTTGGAGTACGTGTAATAGTTCTCCAGCCGTAGATCAACGTCGTTCACGATAATGCCCTGCACCCGTGCGTTGACCCGCCGCAGCTGCTCCCGGGTACG
>CAZZYO010000135.1:0-9518 GCA_964658255.1 Candidatus Babeliales bacterium | reverse complement strand
CGGGGGTAGGATTTGAACCTACGACCTTTGGGTTATGAGCCCAACGAGCTACCGGACTGCTCCACCCCGCAGACTGATAGTAACAAGTGGCTTACGGGGGGTCAAATGCTGTGCGACCCCGTCATGGGGGCGTCAGCTGCCGCCGGCTGCCTACTTTCCGGCGGCTACGGGCAAGTCGACATGCGACGGGTATCGCGCTGAATAGTAGACCTTCTGGACCTCCTGGCGGTAGTCGCCTGGTTTTGCCTCCATGATATTTGCGACAAAGGTCTGCGGGTTCCGGTCATAGAGTGGGAACCAGCTGCTTTGCACCTGAACCATCAGCCGATGCCCCTTCAAAAAAACGTGGTCGGTACCGTGCAGGCTGAACTTGTATTCCTCTACTGCCCCCGCGATCACCGGCTGCGGAGTGCTGAAGCTCGCGCGGTACCGACCGCGAAAGATCTCCTCGGCGATCATTAACTGGTAGCCGCTCATCGCGCCCAAAGCCGGGTCATCGGGATACACGTCGATCAGCTTCACGACCCAGTCGCTGTCCGTTCCGCTTGTCGAGGCAAAGAGGTCCGCCGCCACATCTCCGGTCACCGTCAACGGGCTCTCCAGCCGATCGGTCTTCCAGGAGGCGACGTCAGCCCGGAGTGTCGCTGCTCTCTGGTCCTCCACCAACCAGGTGTACCAGTGCGAGCCCGTGGGCGCGTAGGTCGCCTCGATAGGCCGCGCACGGTACGGGACAGGATCGGCCGGGTTCGACGCATAGGCAGATGCTTGCTCACCCGGGTTCACCGCCTCCGCAGGCTTCTGAAACCCGAGCGTCTTCGCGGCGCCGAAATACAGTGCTTGCGCATGCACGTTTGCCGGCGGCCAGCTTGCATAATGCTCCCATCGATTACTGCCCGTTTGATAGCTGGTAATGGGAGCGATAGGCGCTCCACGCGGAGCCTGCTTGTGTTTACCCGCCGGCCGCAGATAATACGCAAAAAACGGCGCCTCTACCTGCGCGCGAAAGCTTGCCCCGGTTGCATGGCCGAACTGCAGTGGCCCCAGGGCGCGCGCCTCACCGCGCCACTCGCCGTGGTTCCACGGCCCAAGCACCAGGTAGGCGGCAGGGGCGTTTGCTCTCGACGCCAGGGCCGCGTACTGGGCCTGTGGCCCCCACATATCTTCCTGGTCCCACCAGCCGCCTACTTCGAGCGTCGGCACGGACACCTGCTCCATATGGGTTTGGACCGCGCGCTGCTGCCAGTAGGCGTCATCTGCCGGATGAGCGAGGAAGGCCTGCCAGGTTGGCAGTCTGCCCAGGTGCTGCGCGGCCTCGGCTCGCTCGGCCGCGGCTGCGAAGGAGCCGGCACTCAAAAAATAGTCATACGCATCTTTCTCCAGTTTGCCGAACGCGTTCTCCTTTGAGCTCTCCATGCCGACTGCATAGTCAAACCCGTAGGTCTGACGAAATGCGCCGTTGTGAAAGAAGTCGTCGCCCTGCCACACATCGGTCATCGGCGCCTGGGGCGAGATGGCCTTGATGGCAGGATGCGCATCGATGCCAGCCATTGTCGTCAGAAAGCCGTCGTAGGAGACGCCGAAGACGCCTACGCGGCCGTTGTTGCGGGGCAGGTGTGCGACCAGCCAGGCTACCGAGTCATACGCATCTGTGCTTTCGTCCACATCGTGCGGGTGCTGCACGGCGTCGTGGTACGGCGCAAGAGGGCGCATCATCACAAAGCTGCCCTCTGAGCCATAGCGCCCACGAATATCCTCAAACACGAAGATGTAGCCAGCAGTTGCAAACTCCCGGTATTGCTTCACCAGGTTCTCCGGCCTGTTGCCGGCAACGCCGTACGGAGTCCGGTTGAGCAGGACTGGTAACGCCTCACGAGCGTGCGCACTGTCCGGAGCCGGGCGCAGAACCACCGCGTGCAGGTGTAAACCATCTCGCATGGGAATGGTCACCTCCTCGCGCACGTAGCGTACCTGCGGCGAAGCAGCATGCGCCGCAACACAAACAACCAGCCAGGAGAGGAGGACAAACACGGAGCGCATGTGTCTACTCTAGGGCAGGAGCATCCGCTGCCGAGCCGTCGTCCGAAGAAAACCAGCTGCGCGCGGCGCGACGGTCAGTCGATGCGCTCATGCCGGTAGCCGCCTTCGGTCAGCAGCGTCCGAATCTCTCCGATGTGTGCGGCGCCGCGGGTCTCGAGCGTAAAGTCGATCACCGTGTCACCCAGGCTCACGCCATAGTGGGCGCGGTCGTGTGCGGTCTGCACAATGTTGGCTCGCACATCGGCCAGGATGCGCGTTAACTCGTAGAGCGCGCCGGGCCGGTCACTCAGGTGAATACGCAGACGGGTGCGACGACCGTCCTTGACCAGCCCACGCTCAATGATGCGAGCCAGCAGGCTCACGTCGATGTTGCCGCCGCATACCAGCACGCCGACCCGCTGTGGCGTCGGCGAGGCGCTCAGAGACGTCTTGCCCTGCAACAACGCAGCAAGCGCGATAGCGCCCGCGCCCTCGGCGAGCGTCTTCTCGTTCTCAAGCAGGATCAGGATTGCCTTCGCAATCTCCTCCTCGTCTACGGTGACAAGTTCATCGACATAACGCTCGACCAGGGGATAGGTGCGCGCGCCAGCCCGGCGCACCGAGATGCCATCGGCAATGGTTGCAAGCGACGGGATCGTCACTGGCCCACCTGCTTCTCGCGCGCGCAGCATCGAGGGTAGCCGTTCGGTCTGCACGCCGATCACGCGCACCGGGTGGCGGCCCTCGGCGATGCACTGCTCCTTGATCGCGCAGGCGACGCCTGCGATCAGCCCGCCGCCGCCGACCGGGATCACGACCGCGTCAAGCAGTGCAATCTGCTCGAGCATCTCAAGCCCCAGCGTGCCCTGCCCTGCGATCACCGCGTCATCATCAAAGGCATGCACAAACGTCATCCCCTGGGCCGCACACAGGCGCAGCGCCTCGGTACAGGCCTCGTCGTAGTTTGCCCCGTGCAGCACGACCTCAGCGCCATAGCTGGTTGTGGAGGTCACCTTGACGAGCGGTGTTGCGAGCGGCATGACGATGCGCACGCGGATGCCACGCGAGCAGGCATGGTAGGCGACGGCCTGCGCGTGATTCCCTGCACTGGCGGCCATGATGCCGGCGGCGCGCTCTGCGTCGGTCAGCGTGAGAATTTTGTTCAGCGCGCCGCGCTCCTTGAAAGCCCCGGTACGCTGCAGGTTATCGAGCTTGAGAAATACCTCGTGCCCGCACATGGCGGAGAGCGCGGCGGAGTAGTTCGCGGGCGAGTAGTAGAGCGCAGCGCGAATCCTGCGATGCGCGGCCTCTATCGAGGCGAGAGAAACGTCCGTGACTATGTGGTCGTTCATCGTGTGTGCGCTCCTGGCAGGGTGAGGGCAAAAAAGAAAAGCCACCAGCCGCTATACGCGGGGGGTGGCTATTGGATCGTTGCTGTTGCTGACTGACTAGCCGTTTTCACCCGCAAACATGTGGTCCGTCCTAATGGAAGGGCGAACGTTCGCCGGGTTGATCCTTGCCAGTGTCATAGCTATGAGCATAAGAACAGAAGGTTTTTCCCTCGTCAACGAGGAAGGACGCCTTCGCTATACGGCCTGTAGTTGCACGTGCGGTTCGTCGGGTGCGATGCGGTAGCCGCGCCAGCCGTAGTACACCACAAAGAAGTAGCAAAGCAGGGGCAGAATGAGCGAGCGGTGGATGCCAAACTTGTCCGCGCAGTAACCCATCATGACCGGGATGACAGCGCCGCCGACGATGGCCTGCACCAGAAGCCCTGAGCCGCGCCCTGTAAGTGGCCCAAGCTCAGCGACAGCGAGTGTGAAGATTGTCGGGAACATGATGGAGTTGAAGATGCCAACCGCGAGGATGGTCCAGAGGGCGAAATAACCGGTGCCGAGCAACGAGGCCAGCACCAGCACACCCGCGCCAACGCCCGACCACATCAGGATCTTGTTGGCTGCGATCTTCTGCATCGCGGCCGATCCGACGAAGCGACCAACCATCATGCTTGCCCAGTAGAAGGTAACCAGCTTTGCACCTTGTTCGAGCGGCAAGCCGGCAATTGTCGGGTCAGCGAAGTACTTGACCAGAAAGCTGCCGATCGAAACCTCAGCGCCTACATAGATGAAGATGGCGATCGCGCCAAGGTAGAGGTGCGGGTGATTCCAGACGCTGTCCTGCTTGATGTCGAGGCTGGCCGGGCGGTAGTCGCGCGTGACCGCGATACGCGGAAACTTGTAGAACGCGATTGCAAGCGCGAGCAGGATGACTGCGCCGGCAATGACCATGTAGGGCAGCTTGATGCTTGCTGCCTGCTGGATGCGAGCAGCCGTGAGTGCTGCGCCAGTAAGCGGGGCGGCCCCGGGCTTTGCGGCCGCTGCGGTAACTCCCAGGATCAGGACACCGCCTACATAAGGCGCAACCGTGTCACCGAGCGTGTTGAAGGCCTGGGTCAGGTTCAAGCGGCTGGAAGCTGTTTCTGGCGGGCCCAGGATGGTGACATAAGGGTTGGCAGCCACCTGCAGGATGGTGACTCCGGCGGCGATAACGACCTCGGCCAGCAGGAACAGCGAATAGATGGCGGTGGTGGCCGCGGGCACGAACAACAACGCGCCCGCGCCCATCGTGACCAGGCCGATCACCATGGTGCGCTGGTAGCCGACCCACTCAATGAGCTTGCCCGCAGGCTGGGCAAAGATAAAGTAGGAGCCGAAGAACGCGAGCTGGATCAGGGACGCCTGCACATAGCTCAACCCGAAGATCGACTGCAGGTGAGGGATGACCGCATCGTTGATGACCGTGCAGAAGCCCCAGACAAAGAACAGCGTGGTGACCATGGCCATTGCGCTGTAATTGGTCGAGCCAGGGGCTGAGGAAGAATGGGCCGGGTTGGTGCCTACACTCGTGATTGCCATGGTTGATCTGGGTCCTCGTGGCGTTGGGTCGCGCCCGCGCTAAGCATCGGGACCTCGACCTGGAAACCGTTCGTGATGATAGCTGATGCATGGTACGCCTGGCGCGTAGCCGGAAGCCACCCAGCTCCGGTGGCAGGTCACTGCGAGAAGCTGCGGCGGCACCACCCTGGCCCAAAGCATGAAACTTTTTTGCCACGGGCCTTCGTCTCTTGCTCAACGGAGTGGGACGGCAGACAGGGCAGGCGCCTGGGCTGGCTTTGCTGAACAAATCGCAGAGAAAGGCATCCTAGGCGTACAGCGCAGTCTGCCAAGTGCGCTTCGAATCGTAGGACGAGGATCATGCTCACACTTCGAGAACATCGCCATCGTATTTTTGCCGGTCTCCTGGTTTCGGCCATCGTCACGGCCATCGCAACGACGGCGCCCGGGCAGGCACAGGCTCCAGCAGCACCAGCTCCATCGAGCACTGCGTCCCCCGCGGCCCGGCTGATCGGCACCGTCACCGCAACCAGCGCTGACTCACTGACGCTCAAGCTTGAGGCGGGCGGCGAGGTCATCGTCCAGATCACCCCACAGACTCGACTCGTCCGCACCGCCCCCGGCGAAAAGACGCTTGCCGGCGCGACCTCAATCCATGTGGAAGACCTTGCGACCGGCGACCGGGTGCTCGTCCGCGCTACCGCCACGTCTGATGCAACGCACCCGACAGCGGCTGCGGTCATCGCGATGAAGCAGGCCGATATCGCCCAGGCCCATGCGTCCCAGTCAGAGGACTGGCAGCGCCGCGGAGTCAGCGGTGCGGTGCAATCGGTCACGATGGACCCATCGGCCCCGGGGACAGCAACCATCGTCGTCGGCACAGGGCAGGCAGGGCGTACTCTCGCGATCCAGGTTACGCCGGCAACCACCTTGCGCCGGTACGCAGCAGACTCGATCAACTTTGCTGACGCCAGGCCTTCCACGCTCGATGCGATTCATACCGGGGACCAGCTGCGCGCCCGAGGCGATCGCAGCGGCGAAGGGCGCGCCACGGTCGCGGCGGTAGAGATTGTCTCTGGAAGCTTCCGGAACATCGCCGGGACGGTGACGGCCATCGACCCTGCGCAGAACACCCTGACACTCACTGACCTTGCCACCAAGAAGCCGGTTACGCTTCATTTAACCGCCGAGACGCAGATGCGCAAGCTGCCGCTGGCAATGGCCGAGCGTCTCACCGGTCATGGAGGGCAGGGCGCTGGTGGCGCCTCAGAAGAGCATGGGCCAGGCGTCCGGTCCACGGCAGGCCAGGTGGCCTCGGGACCGGGGACGCCTGGGAATACGCCCGGCGGCACCGCCGCTGATCACCCGTACCCAGGTGGAGGGTCCTCTGCCATGCGACCAATGGACGGTGCCGCCATGCCGGGCGGGGGGCCGGGTTCCGGTCCTGATACTGCAGAAGGGCGTGCGCCGCGCGATCCCGCAACCATGCTTCAGCGCGCACCTGTAGTGACCCTGGCCGAGCTGAAAAAGGGAGACGCCCTGATGATTGTCGCTTCTGAGGGCGCCAACACGACGGCCATCACACTGATAGCCGGTGTAGAGCCGCTGCTGCAAGGCTCTTCGTCTGCCGGCGCCAGTCAGAATCTCTTCTCTGCCTCGTGGAACCTCAACGGGGGCGGTGGAGCCGAGACAGCACCATAGTCGACAGAGATAGCCCTCCAGTCTCGCCGAATCACCGAAGACAGCTGCCTTCCTCGCGCTTCCCTGTGCAAGAAGCAGCCTCGATACCCTCATAGCAGAACGCCTTTCCCCCGCGTTCGTCCCGGAGTGATGTGAAACGACCAGGTATGACACCCCAGCGAGCCCGTCTCGCCAAACTCCTTGCCCTAGCCACACTCTCGCTGGCACCAGCGGCCAGGCTCTGCGCGCAGGCTCCACCGGCAGCGCCCACGGCGGCAGCCTCGACCCTGCGAGGGCAGGTGGCCGACCCGACGAGCGCCGTGATTCCAGGGGCGACCGTCCGGCTAACCACCACCGATGGCCACACCGTAGCCCAGACGACGGCAGGTGCCGACGGCAGCTATCAGCTGCCCAACATCACACCTGGCACCTATATTGTGCTGGTGACAGCGGAGGGCTTTGCCCCGCTCAGCACCAAGCCCATCGTCTTCGCCGGCGGGCAAACCCGCACCTTCACAGCGACTCTGCTCATCCAGACGGCCCAGCAGAACGTACAGGTGAATGCGGATACTCCGCTCGTCAGCGTGGACCCGGATGCAAACGCAAACAGCGTCACCATCAAGGGTGCTGACCTCGATGCGCTCTCAGACGACCCGGACGAGCTCTCGAACGAACTGAGCGCCCTGGCTGGACCTGCCGCCGGCCCAAGTGGTGGCCAGATCTTCATCGACGGGTTTACCGCCGGGCAGCTGCCGCCAAAGTCCGCGATCCGTGAGATCCGGGTCAACCAGAACCCGTACGGCGCACAGTTCGACAAGCTTGGCTTTGGCCGAGTCGAGATCCTCACCAAGCCTGGATCCGACAAGTACCACGGACAGTTCTTTATCCAGGGCAACATGCGCCAGTTCAACACCGGCAACCCGTTCACCAAGGACATCCCGGATTACGACTCTTACCAGTACAACGGTACGGTCAGCGGACCGATCAGCAAGAATGCGTCCTTCTTTGTCAGCGCCGAGCGGCGCAATATCCAGGATGCAGCGATTGTCAGCGCCTTTCGCCTGGCAGGTGAAGTGAATGGCGACTTTGCCATCGGCAACTACGGCAACGCAGCTGACTACGGCATCGTGAACTACAACGGCGGTCTGAACACACCGCGCACCCGCACCAACATCAGCCCCAGACTCGATCTGCAACTCGGTGCCAAGAACACCCTGGTTGCTCGATACGAGTATGAGAGCAACTCCGAGCAAAACCAGGGGGTAGGCCAGTACTCACTCGAGTCGCAGGCCTACCGCGACAGCTCAAGCGAGAACACCATCCAGATCGGCAACACGACCGTGATCAGCCCCAAGGTCATCAACGAAGTACGCCTGCAGCTGCTTTTTGACCGGTCAAACCAGAGCCCGACGAACTTTACTCCGCAGGTGCAGGTGCAGGGTACCGAAACCTTCGGCGGCAACAGCGAGCAGACCATCAACGATCACACCGATCGCTACGAGATCTCAAATCTGACCGAGGTCGCGCTCAAGTCGCACTCGCTCAACATCGGGGGCCGCTTGCGCGCTACGCGCGAGGCGAACTCGGCCAACTCAAGCTTCAACGGCATCTTCACCTTTGGCGCCCGGCCCTGCACGGCTACCAGCGCTTGCGCGACCGGCCAGGCACTGGTCGCGGCTGACACCGCTTACGCCACCACGATCCAGGGGCAGCACAATGGCTCGACCTTCGCGCAGATCCAGGCAGCTGGCGGCGGCCCCAGCCAGCTTGTCTTCGTCACCGGCAGCCCCAAAGCTGAGATCAACGTGATCGATGGCGCGCTCTTTTACCAGGACGACTGGAAGGTGAAGCCCAACCTTACCTTCTCCTACGGCCTGCGCTGGGAGACGCAGAACGATATACATGATCACTCTGACTTTGCTCCGCGCCTGGCACTTGCCTACGGCCTGATGAAGGATGGCAAACCCACCAAGGATGTCATCCGCGCTGGCTTCGGCTTCTTTTATGACCGCTTTGGCGCCGGCCAGGTGCTGCAGGCATCGCGCGACAATGGCATCGTGCAGCAGGAGACGGTGATTCAGAACCCTGCCTGCTACCTGCCCGGCGGACTGCCGACAGACACGGCCACCCTGGTAGCAGAGTGCGCGAGCGGTCTGCCTACAACCACTTCCGGCACATCGACCGGCAGCAGCCTGTCGCCGGCTATCTACCAGATCAATCCTGACCTGCATGCGCCAGTGAACATCCAGGCGTCTGCTGGTTTCGATCACCAGTTGAACAAGACCTCGACTGTTTCGTTCACCTACATTCGTTCGCACGGCATTCACTCGCTTGACACGATCAACGCCAACGCACCCTACTCGCCGACCTACAATGCGGCGCTTGGCAACGTCTACCAGTACTTCTCTGAAGGCGTTTACAACCAGAATCAGCTCTTCATCAACATCAATGCACGCTTCAGCCCCAAGCTCTCGCTTTTTGGCTTCTACGGTCTGGGCTTTGCGAATTCAGACACGGGCGGCACCAGCAGCAATCCTTCCAACTCGCTCAATCTAAAACAGGACTATGGACGCGCTTCGTTCGACGTGCGGAACCGGCTCTTTCTGATCGGCACTTACCAGGCGCCGCATTTCTTCCGGTTCAGCCCGTTTGTTGTCGCCAACTCTGGTCAACCGTTCAACATCACCCTGTCGCAGGACGAGAACGGCGACTCGTTCTTCAACGATCGACCGTCTTTTGGTACGGCCGGCGCAGCAGGCGTTTTAACCAACCAGTATGGTTCGTTCAACACCACCCCAGGCGGCGGGGCCAAGCCGATCCCTGTCAACTATGGCAGCGGACCAACCCTGTTCACCTTTAATCTTCGGGCGAGTAAGACCTTTGGCCTGGGGGCGCGGATTGGAGCGCCTGTCACCGATGCCGGCAGTG
>CAZZYO010000134.1:0-9522 GCA_964658255.1 Candidatus Babeliales bacterium | reverse complement strand
GCCACCAACATCCCGGGCGCCACCAGCTTCGCCACCGCCCCGCACGGCTTCGATCCTCTGACAGCGTCGGACCAGGACCTGCAGTACTACGGCTTTCCACCGAAGCCAAACCAAATCACCTCGGCCAAGGCGTTCGCCACCTGGAGCAAGGCCATGAAGGCTTCCACCCACCACATTGCGCCGACCTTGCAGGTCACCAACATCTTCCACGGACCATCCCGCAAGCCGGAGGCAGTGTCGCTCGCGTCAGCTCCCAAGAGCGAGAGCAACACCTATGGTTCCTCGAACTGGAGCGGGTATGTGAACCTGAGCGGCTCAAGCAACTACGGCAATGGGTCGTTCTACTTCCTGCTCGCCGAGTACGTTGTTCCCACTGCCAACCAGGCCTTCGGCGCCTGCACCGGCAACTGGGACTACTCCTCGAGCTGGGTCGGCATCGACGGCTGGAACTCAGGTGACGTGCTGCAGGCTGGTACCGAATCCGACGCCTACTGCAACGGTTCGACCCACGCGACCTACTATTCGCCATGGTTCGAGTGGTACCCCAATGGCGAGACCCGCATCACCAACCTGCCCATCGCAGCGGGCAACGACTACTTTGTCGAGGTGTGGAACACCAACTCGACTACCGGCCACGCGTACCTGGTCAACGAGAACACCAACCAGTATGTGAACCTGACCTTCTACGCGCCATCGGGCACCACTCTCAAGGGCAACAGTGCTGAATGGGTTGTCGAACGGCCTACGGTAGGCGGCTCCCTGGCAACACTGACCAACTACATCGCTGAGCCTTTCTGGGATGCGGAGGCGGAGACCTTTGCCGGCAGCTTCTTTGACGTAGGCAGCAGCTCGTCGCAGCCCGTCACGATGTATAACGGGTCCAACCCGATCTCGTACTCAACCCTGCTTGGCCCCACAGCTTTCCTGACCCAGGACGAAGGCGTGGCGTACTAACCCTTTTCCCCAGCTTTGCCTTACGAAAGCAGCAGCGGAGCGTGACCTCGGTCGCACTCCGCTGCTGCTGTTTCGTCACTCGGCGGTGCTATGCCAAGCTTCCCGAAAACGTCTGGGCAGGGTGCCCTTCGTAAGCTGTTGTGAGCTTCACGGCCAGGCTCCACATGCTAGGATTAGGCCCATGAAGGTGGCCATTTCGGTCGTGAGACCGTTTCATATCGCGATGATGGCCAACGCGCTGCGCCGCCACTCGGATCATGTTTCCATCTACAGCTCGGCGCCGCGGCGCTACTTCGGCAAGCTGGATGAGACCGTTGAAACCCACTTTGTGCCCTCGCCGGCTGAGTTGCTCAGCAAGTTTGTTCCCGTGCCGCGGGCTGCGTTTCTGCACGGCATTACTGTTTGGGACCGACTGGTCGCGGCCTCGATGTCAAAGACCGACCTGGTGATTGGTATGGCGACCCAGTCGCTCGCAACCGGACGCGCGGCACGCAATCGCGGTGGGCGCTTCGCGCTTGACCGGGCCTGCCCCCACGTCGACTTCCAACAAGATCTTGTTCGCGAAGAAGCGGCCCTGGTAGGGGCAACCTTCGATCCTGAACCAGCGTGGTTTCGCGAGCGCCAGATCGCCGAATACCAGGTAGCGGACATCATCCTCACACCGTCTGACTACACTGCCCGCAGCTTTCCTGCCAGCCTGCGCGAGAAGTGTGTCATCGCTCCCCTGCTTGGGCGCGCGACCGCCAAGGGCGAGATCCGCATCGAGCGCAACACGCCCTTTACCGTTGGGGTGCTCGGCGGGCAGCCTTTGCGCAAGGGCTACCTCTACCTGCTCGAAGCATGGAAGCGCCTTGCCCTGCCCAATGCCCGGCTGCTGATCCGCAGCAGCAGTGACTTTTCGCGGTTCCCAAAGCTTGCCGAACTGCTCAAGGAACTTCCTTCTGTCGAGCTGATCGAGTACATACCCAACATCGCCGAGTTCTACCGGCGCTGCGATCTCTTTGTTCTGCCCAGTGTTGATGATGGGTTCGGTATGGCGTTATTTGAGGCCATGGCAAATGGCGTTCCGGGCATCTCGACCCGCAATTGTGGCGCGTCCGAGTTGCTGGTCGATGGCCGCGAAGGCCTGGTCATCGACGCACGCAGCGTGGACCAGCTCGCCGCCGCCATCCTCAAGCTGTACGAGAATGAAGAGCTGCGGCAGTCGGTTGCCGTCGCCGGACGGGAAGCGGTCGAGCGCATTACGGCCTCGGGAGTCTATGAGCGGGCGCTCCGCCAGGTGCTCGATAGCGCAGCGTCGACTCAGCCGCCCATGCTGATCTCGGCCTGAACCGCTGCTGTCAGCCCGAGCCCTGCAGCCCGGGGTCAACGGCGCCTGAGCCTATCCAAACACCTCAAGGAGAAGCATGTCGGATACCTCGGCGATCCTCTCGCATCGCTACTTTATGAGCTCGGATTACTCGGCCGGACGGGGCACGGTCGAGCTGCCGCCGCCGCCGTGGCAAAAGAGCCTGCACTCCGAGATGCGCTACCCCTACGACGTACTGGAGCAGGCCCTGCCTCAGGTCAAGGCGCGCGGCCTGCACTTCTACTTCACCAAGAACGCCTACCGGCTGCCCGAGTACGGGCCGCACGTGGTCTCCATGCTCCTGCAGGAAGAGCGCTGCAAGGTTCCCGTATACGGCAAGTACATCTTTGCAACCATCCGCAACCTGATGCCGAAGCCCTTTCTTGGCTGGCGCCCACACTCCCGTATCGGGCGGGTGGAGGCTGTGCTCACCTTTGAATACGCTCGCGACTGGTACACGCATCTGCGTTCGCGCGTTGCACGCGCCTTTCCTCCGGCCGTCTTCGGAACGCCCGTCCGTCGCGAGCCGCTGAGCCTGCGTATCCCACTCGGCTACCACAGCCAGGTCGAGGTCCCCTACATACCCATCAAGGACCGGCAGCTGGATATGTTCTTTGCAGGCGAGGTGCGACACCCGGTTGGGACCTTTGATTACCGCAACTGGACTTCTACCTCGAAGTTTGAGGTGCGGGGGCAGCTCTTCCGCGAACTCGAGAAGATCAGAAATGACTGGCGGATCGACATGGGCGCGATCGCTTCGACCGACAACAAGAAGAACGAGCAGGCTTTCAACACCTACTCGGAGAAGATGATGAATACCCGCATCTGCCTTGCGCCCCGGGGGACTCTGCCAGACACCTTTCGCCATTTTGAAGGGATGCGCGCGGGCTGCCTGATCGTCTCCAATCCCGTTCCCGTGGAGCCCTACCTTTACGGCGCACCCATGCTGCTGATCGACCACTGGTCTGAACTGGACGGCATTTTGAAGAAGTACGGCCGCGACAACGCTTTCATCGAAGACATGGGTCAGAAAGCCCGCGCATGGTGGGACACTCGCTGCACCCCTGAGCTTCTCGGCCACTCTATAGCAGAGCAATTGAATCGCGGCGCCACGACGCTTCTCTGAGTCGCTGTCGGTGATCAGGTAGTACCGGCAGAGCGGAACGCCTGGCCAGGATTGACTACGTTTGCTCGTCAGAGCCCCGCCCAGCCGCGAGCTTTGCGCGAGCGCTGCGATACACTACCTGAAATGCACGCGACTCCTCGTGAGGTCAGCGATGAAGAACATAGCCAGGCTCTTCGCCCGTCTGCCGCTACCGCTCTCGTGTGTGATCGTGTGCTTGGCGGCAGCTGGGGCTGCCGTCAAAATCCCATTTTCTTATCCGGAAGGCGACTTCGCCAACAACGTTCATGACTATCTGACGACCGGTCATGTCACGTCGACGTTTCTGCCGGACACCTATCCATTCCTGATGGGGACAGTGGCCCGTTGGAGCGGCGTACCGGGCGCGCTTGCAGCGCAATCCTTCATTTACCTGCTGTTGGCCTTCTGCAGCTTTCTCCTGATCCGCTTCTTTCTACGCGAGGACCGGATTGCGGCGATCGGGGCACTCCTGGTCTCGCTCAACCCCGACCTGCTCTCCAGCATCGCCAAGCTGTGGGACACCCTGCCCACGTGCCTGGGACTGATAAGCCTCACCGCACTTTGCCTTCGCTTGTACCGCAGACCATCGCCCGGTGTTCTTGTGACTCTCGCACTGGTCTGGGGCGTGAGCACCTCGGTTCGGCCGAATTTTGCCCTGCTGTTCGCTCCTGTTGTCTTGGTCCTGTGGCTCAACCGCGCGAGACACTGGATGGCCAACGTGGCGCTGTTTACCCTCATCAGCTTCGCTGCCTATGCAGGATGCAACACACTCTCCCATGGCTCGTTCTACGTGCCTTCGAACGGCCCCTACAACCTGTTTGCCGGCGCCAATCCCTACGCACAGCAAGCGTTTGTGCAGGGCTACAACGGCGAGACCGGCATCGATACAGCGCTGCACGCACTCGGCGTACACTTCAGCGATCATCGTGAGCTATGGCTCACCCCGACCTACAAGACCCAGGCCCTGCTCTTCATTCGCACCCACCCGGGTGAGTACGCCTGGCTAATGGTCGTCAAGCTGCTCAACCTGCTTCGTCCAGACCTGAAGGCTCACTCGGTCGCCAGCGCCATCGGGATCTTCAAGGTACTTACAAGCTTATGCATGCCGCTGTGGGTGGCAGCGCTTGTGCTTGGCCGCCGCACCCTTACCCGCGCCGACGCCATCGTGATCAGCATCGCCGTTTCTTACATCGTGCCTTTTCTGCTGACGAACTCAGACCCGCGCTTTCGTGTGCCGCTTGACACACTCGCACTCTCGCACACCACAGCCCTCGTGCTTCGGCAACGGAAAGCAGCACGCTCTTCTGCTGCTGAGGATCGGGTGTCTGCCCAGGCCGCCTGAATATCGGCGCTCATCTATGCGGGCCTGAGTACAAGCCTGCCCTGGAGATGCGGAGAGGCTCCGCTGTTACCCACGCTTGGTTGCGAGCGCCGGAAATCTGCCGGCGATTTTGCCCCACAACATCTCTCGCACCTCATCCACCTGGAAGAGCCAGTAGCACAATGCCCCGACCACTATCGTTGTGGCAACCGAGAGCAGGATCTGTACCGCATAGTTAAAGCTCGCCACGTGGTAGACAGGCCAGAAAAAAGCTATCGTGCATGCGGTCAGTATTAAGAAGAGCTGCGTGACGGGCTTGTGGTTCAGCTTCGCGTGGCCGAGGAACAACTTGTCGTTCAGGTGCAGCAGGTAGAAGAGCTGCCCGATCTCGAAGACCAGCCAGGTAGTCACAAAGCCTTGCAGCCCGAAGCGCTGCATCATCGGGATGGCGGTAAGCGACATGGCCGTGTAGGTGATCAGGGTCAGCCACGAGATATCGCTTACCTTGTTGCTGGAAAACTGGAACTGGTACTTGTGCTCCTTGATGCTGAGGATTGAGATCGTCAGCCCAAGCGTGATGCAGACGCCCGGGTTAAACAGCTGCCCCTTGTGGAGCCAAAGCTGCAGCAGCAGCGGAGTTGCCAGCATGGAGCCGAAGGTGATGGGCGGGGTCAGGAGCAGGATGATGCGCTCGGACAAGTCGTAGAGTCGGGCGAGACGCGGCCAGTCCTGCTGGCCATAAATGAGCGTGATCTCGGCCGAGAGCGAGTTAGTCACGACAAACAGAATGCGCCGGCTCATGGAGTAGATCGTGCGAGTGACGGAGAAGACGACCACCGATGCCGGGCCGAGAAAACGCTGCATCAGGATCACCGGCACCTGGTAGGCGATCAGGTTCGACGAGGCCAGCAACATGTACTGCGCGCTGGGCTTCAGGATCGAGCTTAGCGAGCCCTCTCGCCAATACTGGATCGTTGGCTTCAAGTCTGGCTTGCGCCGCGCCAGATCGAAAAACAGGAAGATGGACATCGACAACGTCACGACCATCTGCCCGGCCGCGATGATGGGGAAGGGCTGATGCAGGTAGACGAGTGAGACCATCACGAGCATGCTGAGCAGCTGATTCGCGTTCCCGAAGTGCGCCCCCCGATGCGCCTCACCGAAGACCATGTAGCTTCCGGAAAAGAAGCCGAACAGCATGCTCGACATCACCTGCATGCCGAGCACGTATAGGGTCCATTGCGCAGCCGCGAGGGAGATCGTCAGGTGCAGCATGCTTACGAGCGGCAGCAGGAAAATGACACTCAGCAGGATGGCCGCGCCGAAAAAGGCCGAGAGCAGGATGCGGAGCCCGGCGGACTGCACCTCCCGGCACTCCTGCACCTCGCCGCGGTTGTAGTGGATCGTCATCTGCATGTTCGTGTAGGTCTGCAGACCATAGTTGAACGTGCCGAGATAACTTACAGCCGCGCTGAGCGCGATCCACTGGCCGTACACCGTGGTGCCGAAGGCCCGAATAAAAGCCGCCGGCAACAGCAGCTGCGTCACCATGACGACAATCTGGTTGGCGTTCTGCGCAGCGAACAGTTTGACGATGCGGCGTACTGTCATCCGGAATCCAGGTCTTTCGTGTTCGGTTGTGATGACGAACGCAGTAGCCGCCGTTTTGACAGCGACGGGCGAGTTACATCTTGTAGCGGCCCAGGTCCTCGTCGTTCAGATTCTCGAGCCAGTTCTTCAGGTCTTCTGGAGTGGCCTGATCTGCCGGGTTCGGGATCACCTTGGCGGTACGCAGCACATCTTCGCTGACATAGATCGGACAATCGGAGCGCAACGCGAGCGCGAGGGCGTCGGAAGGGCGGGCATCGATGGTGATCGTTTCGCCCTCCTGCTCAAGCCAGATGACCGCGAAGAACGTATCGTTCTTCAGTTCAGAGACCACCACGCGCTGCACCTGGGCGTTCAACCCCTGGATCATGTTGCGGAGCAGGTCGTGCGTCATCGGCCGCGGCGTCGTCGCTTTCTCTACTTCAAGGGCGATAGCACTCGCCTCAAAGAGCCCTACCCAGATCGGCAAGACCGTGTTGCCTTCCAGATCCTTCAGGATCACGATGGGCTGCTGGGTCGTTGGATCGACCATCAACCCTCGTATCTTCATCTCGACATCCATGCGCTCGCCTCCTTGCCTGCCGGCTCCCAAGCCGCGTTCTCCGCCAATGCCGGCTCGATGGCTACGCCCACCAGGCTGTTGGGATGGCTTGCCGTGACCCGGACCTGCCGGTAGCTTCCCGGCGCCGGGAGGATCGGCTGTGTTGTGGTGAAGTTTAGCGTCTTGTTCTGGCTGGTACGCCCAGACACTTGCCCCCGTGCAACGTTTTGCCCCTCAACCATGACCTCGGTTACCTCGCCTATATGCCTCATATAGGTGGCTCTCTGCAGCTCTCGCTGGCGATCGAGCAGAACCTGGAGCCGCAGCGACTTCTCTGCTTCTGAGATGGAGTCTGCCATGGTGATCGCGGGGGTGTTTGGACGCGGCGAATACTTGAAGGCGAAAACAGCGTCATAGCTGACTTCTGCCAGCATGCTGATCGTTTGTTCGAAATCAGCGTCCGTCTCCCCTGGGAAGCCGACGATGATGTCAGTCGTCATCGAGATCTCGCGCCGTGCCCCCTTGATCCAGGCGATCCGCTCGAGGTACCACTCGCGGGTGTACTCGCGCGCCATCAACCCCAGCACGCGTGTCGACCCGGACTGCACCGGCAGGTGCACGTGGTCGCAAAGAGCCGGCACGGCGTCGATCGCTTCCACGATTTCGCGGGTAAAGTCACGCGGATGGGACGTGGTAAAACGCACTCGCCGGATGCCCGCAATTTCACCGACCGCGGCCAGAAGCGCCGCGAACGAGAGCTTGCCCTCCGGGTCCCGGTACGAGTTCACGTTCTGGCCCAGCAGCTGGATTTCGGTGTAGCCGCTGTCGGCCATCGTGCGCGCCTCGTCGAGCACCGAGCTCGAAGTACGCGAACGCTCCTTGCCACGCGTGTACGGCACCACGCAGTAGGCGCAGAACTTATCGCAACCTTCAACGATGGTGATGTAACCACGATGACGGTTGGAGCGCGCCGTGAACTCGGTGACAAAGGTCTCGTCGGTCTGCCGATCATCAAGACCGGTGATCCGGGTCTCGCCTGCTTCCAGCTGCACCAGCATCTCGGGCAGCTTGCGATAGGAGGCCGACCCGGAGACCAGCGAAACATAGGGAGCGCGCTCAAAGATGCGCTCACCCTCCTGCTGCGCTACACATCCAAGTACGCCAAAGCGCTTACCCTGCTTGTGCAGTTTCTTGTAGTCATTGAGGCGGTTAAAGACCTTTTGCTCTGCCTTGTCGCGGATGGAACAGGTGTTGTAAAGGATAAGGTCCGCCGCTTCCTCGCTCTCCACCTGCGCATACCCCTGGCTCTGGAGCGTGCCGATGACCTTCTCCGAGTCATGCACGTTCATCTGGCAACCGAAGGTCTCGAGATAAAACGTCTTGCCGGTCTGCTCGGCAGCAGGAGCGGGCTCAGGCAATACGGGCAGCAGCATAACCCGTAGTATAGCGCAGCGTTTCGGCACACTTCGCTGCTCTGCACCCCGTCCGACAGCACCAAAGTGCGATTCCCAAGCTACCGACGCCCGGTGTTGCGGAGGACCCACTTGGCTTATCCTTGGCACAGCCCATGCCAGAGCCCACGCCCGATCAGGACACGCCCGAAGCGCTGACGCCCTTACTCTATGACGCCCGGCACAACTGCTTTGGCTGCGGACTGCTCAACGACATCGGCATGCACCTCAGCTTTTTCACCAATGCGCGGCATGAGGTGGTCTGCACGACAGAGTTGCCGGACCGCTTCCAGGGTCCGCATGGTTTCGCACACGGCGGCATCATCGCGAGCATGCTCGATGAGGCAATGAGTAAAGCGATTCACGCCTCGCCCCACGCAGCCGGCCTGATGGCCATGACCCGGCACATGGAGACCAGCTACCTGCGTCCGCTTGCACTCAATACGCCGGTGACACTGCGCGCCCACCAGTCGCGCGTCGAAGGCCGCAAGCACTTCTGCGAAGCCACGTTGACCGACGCAGCCGGCAAGCTGCTGGCAACAGGTGCGGCGCTGTTCATCGCGATCCCCCGACAGGCCGAGCACAAACACTAGTGCCTCAAGAGTGTGCTCTCGAAAAGCAGGAGCCGTGCGCAGAAGCGTGCGGCCCCGCCTGAGACGGAGCCGCGGCCCTTAGTACCTTTAGGCGCTAGTTCCTGATCCTGCCCAGGACAAACTGCTCCGAGATGGACGCGGCTGTCGTCTGGTACTCCAGGTGCCCGGCGATGCTTTGCCCTGCCTGGCACATAACGCTGTTGCAGTAGCTCTGGAGGTCAGCGACGTAGGTCTTCAGTGCCCCCGTCTTCCGCACGCCCAACACTCCGTTCACACCCTTCCGATAGGAGCCCCGGTCAAAGGTCTCCGCCGAGTTGAACCTCGGGTCGCCATCGACAGCAACGGCCACAATCCGGGTGGAAATGCTGTTCAGCACGCCGCTCGCGAGCGCATCATTGACCACCCGCGCGCAGCCGGGCTGCGGACACGCGACGTGTTCCGGGCGGGCAATGCGTCGTCATCGCTTGCCATAGCGCGGAATGACCCTGCTCAAGCGAACTGGCACAGGCAACCAGATGGAGATGCGCCCTTACGCTAGACTGAAGAGGTACCGAGTACACCT
>CAZZYO010000133.1:0-9556 GCA_964658255.1 Candidatus Babeliales bacterium | reverse complement strand
ATGGGCGTCGTCCACGTCGGGTTCACTTCCGCATGAGCGAACAGTGGCGCGCAGAGTACAAAAATGGACAAGCGAAACAGTAGAGTGCGCATCTTTCTATTATGAGTCCGCCTTCAGCGCTGCCTAACCCTAGAATCTGTGTGTACCAGAGCCATCACGACCCTCGGTCACAGGGGTTGGCGCATCCGTCCCATAAACGCCATTCTCGCCAGATTGCCCTGCTCTATCGCGATTCGCTAGCGTACAGTTTTTGACGTTTGGTGTAATGACCCCTACGAGACTTTTACGCCCTTATGGCTCAGCATGACATCGATCCCAAGTTTTCGCCCCTCAGCGCGCAGCCGCCGTTCCAATTCGGCGGGACTAGGCAGCGAATCCTCACAATTGTTTGCGATTCAGGGCGTCTTGTGGAGGTTGATGTTCTTGCGAGCGCTCAGCAAGGGAGCCTTGTGACGGTTGATATTGCAACCAGAACTCGTTAGGCGATGCAGCCCGTTGCGTCTAAGCCTCGATTATTGAACATCCGTAAAAGGTCATCCCAACTTGTCACGACGCCTGGCATTCGAAACGCAGCGAAGCCGTCCTTCTGTTCTGCTTCAGGGAGCGACCTTGCTTCAGGATCGGCTACACCCGATCCTGTCGAGAACGCTGTCCAGCGTCCTTTTTCACTATTATCGTTTGTTCGTATGATCGTGCGACCACGATAAACCCAACAGTAATGCAAATGAGAGCTGACTCCTTGAGGCTGCACCTCTTTCAATGTGGCCGTCAGATTGATTCCGATCATGCTGGCCATACCACCTTGGTTACCCCATTCACCGGTCATCACAAGGTCTCGAAATGTGTAATCAGCGGAAAAGCGATCAATGATCTCTTTGCAGCTCTTGTAGCCACTTCCGCTGCCAACAGAGCCAAGTTCGTTGCTTTGTACCTGTTCGACTTTGAAATCCGGTGATTTGAAAACCATCACGAAGCACTTTGGCCAAGACGGATTGCCATTATGTTCGAGAGGGTGAACACAGATCAGCATTAGATCGCAACCGCCAGCTTTATCGGCTTGCGGAAAGCGGTCAAAAACCGCCCTAGCGCAAGCTGGCCACTGCGACGCAACAGCTTCTGGATCACACGCTATAGATTCGTCGGTGTAGTTTGAGAGGCGCCGAAGTTCGTCGATCATCGCAAATCCGATACGGACAGAACCTGCGAAACCTGCTGCAAGGTATTTTCCTACCGGGTAAACCTTCTGGAGGTAATCGACCTCCTGCCCGTTGCCAAGAGTTACGCGGATATCGGAAATGGCGAATCCATAGCCCATTATCGTAGGTGCCCCTACTATCCAGGTCATTTCTCACTCTTTCCCGAATTTTGCATCAAGAGCTTTTCTGTAATCCTTGGCTTCCCATGCCTCTGGGTCTTCAGGCAATCCAAGCATCGCAGAGGCTGCTTCGGCCACACGTACCTTCAGCTCCGCGTCATCCAACATGCCTCGAAGGGTGGGAAGCAGTCGAAGGTCTTGTCGCTTGCCGAGTCCAACGGCTGCTTCTTCGCGAACGTCTTCATCAGGGTCTGGGAGCCTCTCTAAAAGTGCTTCCCGAATTTTAAAAGAATCGACATTTCCTTGAACGCCTAAGCCAAAAACAGCCCAGTCTCGGACGTTGGAGTCCTCATCTCTGGTTAGAGGAATAAGAGCGGCAATCGCTGCTGGATCATTAGGAAAATGCCCCAGAGAGCAAGCAACAGAAAACCTAACGTTGTGATCTTGGTGGTCTCTGTATTTCGCAATCAATGGAACAGCAGCCTCGTTATAAAGATGACCCAAGGCAGCGATTCCACTATCAAGAACCAAGGCTTCTGATTCGTGATCTAACAGTTTGATAAGCAGTGGGAACGTCTCGTCTCGGAAGAGCCAAGTCGGCTCCTTCGTCTCTTTGTCGCTGGCTGGAGCCCGCATTTGCGCCAAGATGGCAGCAGCCCTGGCTCGCTTTGAAGGAAAACCGTCTTTAAGGCATAAAGCAGCGGTTTCAAATACCTCCCGGCTCCCATTGCGCTGTAGCGCTGAGACTGCATCCCAAGGGATCTCGTCGTCGTAATCGCCAACAAGAGTCTGTTGAAAGAGATTTTGGATCTCGGATGAAGTCATATTTCACCTGAAGTAATCCTACAAAGTTCCGTCCCTGCCACCCTGTACTCACTGAAACGTGCCCAAGGCGAATGCGTCGTGTTCCATCGATGCCGAACGATCTGGAAATTAGCTTTCAGTCTGGACCGCATAGACAATCAGATCCTCGCCGCCAACCTTTACAGTCTTCTTCCAGACGTGAGTTCTATTCGGAACCTCTTCCCACGTCCCGCTATAAGCGTTCAACTCCTTTTTCAGGGCAGGGGTAAGACCAGGGAGAGCGCCATCTGGTATGTTCGTGGCCCAACTGGAGACGAATCCTTTAAAGTTGCTGTGCCGCCCCTGCGCAGCGTGCAGAGAACCCCTGAAGCCCAAGATGTAAGTGTAGAGAGGCACTCAGCGATGTTCTCACGGCTTGTTACCCCTGAAACGGACGTTTCAGACGGGGTACGTCAATGTTCCGACGAGCCGAAAACTTCGGCGCTTCCGAAAACCAACGACTTTTCAGGATTGATGCAGATCGAAACGAACAGGTCGTTACACTGTTTTCATGAAGCGCGTGAGGATCGACTACACGATCTATTCTCCGAATTATGCCCCCGGCACAGGCGAGTGTTGGGATTACCCAACCTTGCGTGGGGCAAGAAAAAAGGCCCAGGAGCTGGGGGTAGGCTCGCTTATTGTTCGAAACTTCAATCGAAATAAGCCGATGGAGTGGTGGCAGAGCACGTTTTGCTGGATGTGGGACGGGTTTGCATTCAGAAAGAGCTGTTCGCTGAGTGAGAAGAAGTGGAAAGTCGATAGCTCAAATTTGTCTCAGGCCTCGGTGCTTAGGCGATTCCGCCTCTCCAATCGTTGATTGGAATCCGTACTCCCAAATGCACAAAGTACCCTCTGGACCTGGACCGCAGACCATTCCCCAAGGCTTCGAGGCGTTTGGATCTCGCGGGCGTTGAGTTCTGCCGCGATCGCGCGGAGCGAGATCGCGCCTGAGGCTTGTATGGCTGTGATGGTCGGAAGGAGTTCCGAGCGGCCCTGGCTCGCCCTCTGGCTACGCACCTGGCGGGCAGCAGCTCCGATCTCTGCAAACCGCTCAGCCGAGACGCGGCGGCCGCCGAGCTTCGTTCCCCGCGCCTTTGCGGCGGCGAGGGCTGCCTTGGTTCTCTTTGAAATGGCCTCCGCCTCCTGCTCAGCAACGGCGGCCAGGATATGCACGACGAACCGATTCGCCTGGGGCATATCGACGGCCACGAATTCGACACCAGATTCCATAAGGTTCGAGATAAAGGCGACGTTGCGGGCGAGGCGATCCAGTTTGGCGATCACGAGCGTAGCGCGATGCTTGCGGCAGAGCTTGAGGGCCGTAGCAAGTGCAGGCCGATCATTGCGCTTTCCGCTCTCGACCTCTAAAACTTCCTCCACTAGGGTCCAGTCTCCACCATTGAGGAATCCAGCGACGGCGGCCCGCTGCGCTTCGAGGCCCAGGCCGCTAGTTCCCTGCCGTGCCGTTGAGACTCTCAGGTAGCTCACAAACCTGCGCTTCGCCATGGTTTTAGTCCCTCTGTTACGTTCCTTCTACGACCGTAGAAAGAATGTAACAGGACAGGCCATTGCTACTTCTGCGGAGGAGCCACATGCAGCACGGTAGCTCTTTTGACTGAGCACTGATCCAAAGCGAACCTGACATCAACGTTTTGGTTTACACGCAACCGGGCCGAGCTGGGCACGCGGAGGCCATTCACCATTGTCGATCCAAGCTCATACCGTACTTCCACTGGGCTCCCGGGATGGCTTTCGTCAAGAGCATCGTTTCCAGCAAAGACCAGCCCTTCCGGACTCGGCGCGTACACCGGATGCTCTTTGACCTTCCCGCCCAGGCTCACGATTTCAGTCGCTATATGGTTCTTATCTGTCGTGACTTCTACGGGGGCTCCGGGGACACGCAGGGTGAATATATACCCCTGATCGGTTTTAGCCACGTGCTCAATCTGCGAATCGAATGGTGGGATAGGGCCTTCGAGGCCCTTTGAAGGCCATGTTTGAAACAGACCCATCACAAAGGAGGTTAGAAGGTTTGTAACCTGTGAGGCCCGCTGTTTCGCCTCTTCCGTTGCTCCATCTGGGAAGTGGTGCTCTACAGAAGGTCGCCCTTTACCGTCCAACGCGAGAACGAACGAGGTTCGCTCTAAAAGCATTCGCGTTGGATCATCGCTTGCAGATGGAAGAAGAGGAGCTGTAGAGAAGTCGAACTTTACTGAACACGTAAGCGACTGAAACCCTGCCGCTTCGAGGTTGTAATACTTCGCACGAGCAGCATCAGCGATGGTCTTCTCCACTGATGAGAGCTGCTGCCCCAAGATGCTCATGGGCACTACGGATGCGACTACAGCCCCTAACCAAATGAATTTCATTCTTACGATTGTGCCTCACTAGACACTAGCGAATACGTTTTTGAACGTGCAAAATTCTACCTGTGCAGATTTTTAGACGAACACACGTCTGCAAAGGCAAAGCACAATGATTGTCACAGTTACCAGCTACAAAGGAGGCGTCGGCAAGACCACGACCTCTATTCATCTCGCGGCCTACCTGCAGCGGCTTGCTCCGACGCTGCTAGTAGATGGGGACGGCATCCGAAGCGCCACCAAGTGGAGCCAGCGCGGAACGGGCAAGGGCTTGCCCTTCAAAGTCATACCCGCTGCTCAAATGGCAAAGCACCTGCGCGACTATGAGCACGTCGTGATCGACACCGAGGGGAACCCCTCTGACGAAGACTTCCGGGAGCTGGCCGAGGGGTGCGACCTGATGGTCATTCCCGCCGAACCGGAAACGGTAGCGACCGATGGCCTGATTCATACGCTGGAGAAGCTGCAGGCGCTCAAGGTGGAGCGGTACAAGGTGCTTCTGACCAAGGTTCCGCCGCCGCCGCGCACAGAGGGCAAGCAGCTCCGGGAGATGCTAGTCGCTGAGGGCTTCCCGCTCTTCGCACCGGAGATCCCCAGGCTGGCAGCCTTTGAGAAAGCAGCAGCGGGAGGGGTGCCGGTCTACGACATCAAGGACGAACGCGCAGCCCGCGCATGGGACGCCTATGAGGCGGTAGGGAAGGAGATCACCAATGGGTAAGTTCGGAGCCATCAGAACCGTCCGCCAGGATCAGCCAGTCTCACAATCCGAGGAGAACGAGGCGACCGCTATACCTGGTCCGCAGCCCACGCCCATCAGTATGCGTGGGCGACCAGCCGGCAAGCGCAGCAATCCCGACTTTGAGCCAACAACCATCTTTCTTCGGAAAGCCACAAAGAAAACGGCCAACCGGACACTTGAAGACTCAGGCGTGAAGCAGGATTTATCCGAGCTGATCGAGTCACTTCTGCAGCAGTGGATTTCTGCACGTCCATAAATTCAGACGTTTACATGTTCACCCGAGCACCATCGAAACTTGCCGGATAAGAGGCAGAATGGCCCGTAAACCAAAGGACGACGCTTTAGGAGGCAGCCCAGCGGACAAACTGATCAGCGCTGCGGTCGATATCCGCATGAGTCCTGATGCGGTTGAGCGGTCCTATATGGCGCGTCAGCTGGTCCAGTGCACACTGCCCCACTCCGACCCCGGCAACGTGCCTCTGTGGACACGTACGAATGGCTCGCTGACCCTCACGCTTGAGCCATACACCGACCGCAAGACCCTACAGCACCAGTACCCCTACGGAAGCATTCCTCGGCTCCTGCTGTTCTGGATTGTGACCGAGGCTACCCAGAAGAAGTCTCGACACATCCGCCTTGGAAACAGCCTCGATTCCTTTATGCGAGAGATTGGCCTCAACCCAAGGACCGGAGGAGGGAAGCGGGGCGACGCTGCCCTCCTTCATGCGCAGATGGAGCGTTTGTTCCGATCCACGATCTCTTTTGAGGACGAGCGACCGACCCACAAGACCTGGGTGGATATGCGGGTCGCTCCCAAAGCAATGCTCTGGTGGGACACCAACCGCTCACAACAGGACAATCTCTGGGAGAGTTGGGTTGAGCTAGGCGAAGACTTCTATGCTGCCATCACCGCCGCGCCGGTCCCCGTGGACATGCGGGCTCTCCGAGCGTTGAAGCGGTCACCCCTAGCCCTCGATCTTTACGCATGGGTGGTTCACACGGCCGGTGGGCTTGTAGGCACCATGAAAGTCGATCATCAGGTGGTTCTCTGCAGCCACCTTCACGACATCTTCGTACCAGTTGACGGCCCACTGATCGTCGCGATCGATGAAGTCGATCTTGAGCCCGGCAACGCCCATCTGGGCGTACCTGGGGAAGTCGCGGCGATAGGAGGCAGCGTCAGCAAACTCGTTGAAGTGGAACCAGAGCCAGATGCCGACATGACGCTCCCTGCCGTAGGCTACCTCCGCCGGAACGATGGAGCGGTCGCGGCCCTCGGTTAGCTGGTAGGGCCACCCCATGGCCGCGGCCAGGTCGATGTATGTCTCGATGGTAGCGAGGTTGTTATGGCCGGTGCCTGGCCACCACGTTCCCCACGAGGACATGCCAGGCCGGACCCAGGACGTGTCTCCGAGCCGATTAGGAGTGGCGAGATTGAGCACCAGGTTCGTACCCAGCAAGTCTGCCGGGTGGCGGCCGACCAGGAAGACTCGCCATGGCGAGTTGTGCGGCGTCTTCGCGACAACGAGCCCTGCCTGCACAGGGCCCTGGGGCGGCGGCGCATCGCTCACCCCACCAGCGGTTCGGTTTGCCTCAAGGCGCGCCGGCCAGGGCGCAGCGGCAGGGGGAGCAGCCAGCGTTGCCACCATCGTGCTGGCTGTTCCGGCCTTGCGCTGCAGCCACATGCCTGCCCAATCCAACAGGTCTGATTCGGTGACGGCGACGTAGATGCCGGAGGCCTGGACCAGGAAGGGCAGTCCATATTTAAAGTTGGGGTTGAGCCCGGCAAAGTCCGTCGGAAGAAACTGCCACTCCTGCGATCCGACGAAGCCACCCTCGGGCCGGCTCGGGCCTTCCGCGTTATTCTTTCCAGCCCAGACGCGCGCATCCGCCGGAAACGTGAACTCGGTTGCATCCCGCGTAATGGTGAAGGTATCCATCCCTTTCTGCGCCGGCAGCACCAGGCGAAAGGCTGCGCCCTCGTTGTAGGCGCGGGCGATCAGGCTGAAGCGCAGCCCGTGGTCCTTGAAGCGCCATTCCGCCTCGTTGTAGTGGTCACGCACGATACGGTTGTTGCCATACTCGTTGGTCCAGGTCGTGTCGACAGCGCGATGGGTCTCCCCGGCAAACCTGGCGTTGGCACCGAGCTGGGAGTTTTGCGCCTGCGACGGGAGCAGGTCCAACTCGATTGCAGAGTGAGATACGACAGCTTTCCCATCGACCGTAAGGCTGTAGGCGAGTGGCCCGTCCGTTGACACCGAGAGGACAACGGAGCCGTCTGGAGAGTGCACCTCGCGTGGGCCACCCTTGGCATAGGCCACTGCAGGCACCCCGGCAGAAAGCAACAGCACAGTAAGCCAACGCGCGGCCGTTCGCAAATTCATAGGACTCCGTGGGAACGTTCCCGGGGGACGTTGCTTTGCTTATACATGGCCTGCAAAGCGTGGAAGAAGGGGTCAGCTGTCTCAGGCTGCATTCGGCGTACTGCCTAATCCAGCGAGGGGATCACACGCCGGCTTCGCAGGTCAGCAAAGAATTCGGTAAACATATCTTCGGTATCAATGCACTCATGAAAACCATGTCGCCTGGCCTTGATCGTGCTTGTAATGTTGTCAAACGCCGAGTGGAAGATGAAGTCACCGAAAGCCCAGCTGACCAGGTGGTGATACGGCAGCGGGGTCAAGCCGTATTTCTCTGTCATGGCATTCCACAGTGGCTCCTTGTCGGCCATGTAGACGGCAAGCGGCATCGGGATCGGTTCGGCAACCTCCATATCAAACATTTTGGCAATCCTGGGCCACATAAACTGCCACCGGAAATAGTCGCCATTGGTGATGTTGAAGATCTCGTTTGCAGCCGATGGCGTCTCGCCCGCCCACGCGGCGGCTTTGGCAAGGATCTCTGCAGAGGTCACCTGGTAGAGCGCGCGGTAGGCACCCTCCGGACCAGGAAAGCGCAGCGGGAGCCCAAGCTCTTTTGAGATAGCTGCGTACACGGCAATCACCATCGGCAGGTTCATGGGATTGCCCACGCCGTACCCGCAAACAGCTTCCGGTCGAAGCACGCTCAGGTTCCACTGTTTACCACGCTGGCTTGCGCGAAGAAAGTCTTCCTGGTCGTAGTAAAAGTTAGGGCTCATGAGGCGCGGGTCATCCTCACGCGCCGGCGTCTTGAACGGACCCAGGTCCGCACCGTAAGCCTTGCCACCCTGGTAGAGCGTGACGTGTTGAAGGTCGGGGCAATGCTGCTCGACCGCCGCAAGCAGGTTGCGCAGCAGCGCAACGTTCGCCGCACTTCGCTCTTGTGGTGTCTGCTTTTCCACGTAGGCGGCAAAGATGATGTGCGTCACGTCGTTGAGGGGAGCGATCGCGCGATCTACATCGGGTGGCGAAAGCAGATCAACATTGACCGGCACCACGCCGGGCAAACCTTCCACCTGGCGACGCGACAGGCCATACACCTTTCCATCGCTCAGCGAGCTGAAGTGCTTTGCTGCTGCATGTCCAATCACGCCTTGCGCTCCTGCAACCAGGACCGTCCGCTTCGTCTCTGCCATACACCCTCATTCTGTCGCTGCGTAAACCGCGGGACACTGCGTATAAGATGTGCAGTCGCACGCGTACGTATCGAGGTATCTGCAATGCTGCGTACACGACGCATCGTTCGCAGTACCGAGGCGATCGCGTTTGGGAAAGTCTCCTCTGCGGCAAGGCAGCCGCGCATCTGTCTTTTCGACCTGTGCCAAGACCCCGTGTCACGGGCTGGTACGCCCTTCGGTAAGATGTTTCTTGAGAAGCGGTACGAGTGCGTGGAAGGTCTGGTAAAGCCGCATGCAATGGAAGGGTCGTCGCGTCCTCCTCACCGGCCACACAGGCTTTAAAGGCGCCTGGCTCTCTCTCTGGCTGCACCAGCTCGGCGCCACTGTCACCGGCATTTCGCTTGCTCCGCACACGACACCAAGCCTGTTTGAGCAGGCACAGGCGGCGCATGGCATCACCTCGCACATAGCCGATATCCGGGATGCCGAAGCAGTGCGCTCCATCCTGCTGCAGGCGCAGCCGGAGCTTGTCATCCACATGGCCGCCCAGGCCCTTGTCGGTGCTTCCTACGCAGATCCGGTGGCTACCTACGCGGTCAACGTGATGGGTGTGGCGCACGTGCTCGATGCCGTACGCCACACACCCTCCGTGCGCGCGGTCATCATCGTAACGTCAGACAAATGCTACGAGAATCGCGAGTGGCCGTGGCCCTATCGCGAGACCGACACGCTGGGTGGCTACGACCCTTACAGCA
>CAZZYO010000132.1:0-9569 GCA_964658255.1 Candidatus Babeliales bacterium | reverse complement strand
GCCTCCTAAGCGCAGTTAGCGGGCCTGCAGCGTGATATAGGTGCGGCCCGCGTACAGTCGGTACCCAGTACCATCAGGAGCGGCCTGCATCTGCAACGGGGTTGGCCGCTTCATGCCAGCATCGTACGCCGAGTGCGCGGTGAACAGCGTCGCTCCCCCGATGTCCATGACGATGAACTGATCGTCGGCGAGAAAGCCGCAGCCGTACGCGCCCGGCGGCAGCGCATGACCGTCGATTGTGAGCGCTGCTTCGGTGATCAGGTAAGCCTGGTACTTCTGCTGCACGCTGCTCGAGTAGCCGCTGGTGTCGACCAGCACTGCTTCTACCAGGTGATTGCCGACAAGACGTGCCCCGACCGCGTTGCGCAGCTGCGTCGGCGCGACCTGCCCGGCAAAGAAGACCGCCGGTGGCACAAGCGTGCTCAGCGCATCCCTGGCCAGCAAGCCCGGGGTGGTGTCAGCCGCAGGCCGGGCGGGCGCGGCCGCCATCTGCGCGAGGCTGTGTGCGCCACCGCCGGGTACAGCAAGCAGCACGCCGAGCAACACGGCTGTAACCAAACGTTTTCGGCAATTGGATTTCATCAGGCAGGCAATCCTTGAGTCGAAGTTGAGCAGCCAGGCAATGGAACGTCTCCGGCTAGCGGTTAGAGACTGTGGTGCAAAAAACAAGGGCTACTCCAGGCTGCCCACCCAGCTGGCAAATGCCGGCAGCGTGAGACTTGTGCCTGTAGTGCCTTGCAGAGAGGGCGCGTCTGTCAGCAGTGTCTTCACCCGGGACCCGGCCACTCCAGCCGCGCTTGCATCAAGCGAAACCGTGTGCGCCTCGCCTGAACAGTTCACCGCAACCACCACCGCAGGCTTGCCATCTACCCCGGCGCGCACGTAGGAGATCACCGAAGCGTCGGACGGATTGAGCATGGTCAGCTTGCCATCGCGCATTGCCGGGTTCATGCGGCGCATGCGGATCAGCTGCTCATGCCACGTGAGCAGCGAGTCAGGTTTCTTTGACTCGACGGCGACGTTGACCGTTTTATAGTCCGAGGCCACCGGCAACCAGGTCGTGCTCGCCACGGAGAAGCCCGCATTTTTGCCGGCGTCCCACTGCATCGGGGTACGCTCGCCGTCGCGACCCTTTTCCTTCGGCCAGCCAGTGATGCCGATCGGGTCCTTCACGTCTTCCTTTCGGGTAGGCGTGCTGGTCACCATGCCAATCTCGGCACCATAATATGTCAGCGCAGTGGCCCGCGATGTCAGCAGGAGCGTTGCGACGATCTTTGCGATCGCCTCGTTGTGTACGCCGTCGCCGTAGCGATCCCAGCTGCGGGCATTGTCATGGTTGTCAAAGACAAACAGCGGCTGGTTGGGTCCAATCTCGGTCTCGGCCGCGTTCAGCTCCTGCCTAAGCAGGTTCGCGTCCAGGTGATTGGTAAAGCCGAGGCGCATATCCATCGGGAGCTGCAATTCATCCTGCTTGTCGCCGCCGTACCACTTATAGAGCTCCTGTACATTCGGCAAATATGTCTCGCCGATCAGTACTCGGTCGCCAGGATACTTGTCTGTCATCGCGCGCAAGCGGCGCATCACGTCGTGGACCTCGGGCAGGTTCTCCTGCAGCTTCGTGCTGAACTTCGGATCGCCCTGCGCGTTCACGCCCGCACCGGCTGGCTCCTCGTTCGCAAGCGAGGGATCTTCAAACAGCGTTGGCACGGCGTCAAATCGAAAGCCCGCCACGCCGCGATCGAGCCAGAAGCGAATAGTCGCAAACATCGCTGCTTCGACAGCCGGGTTGCGCCAGTTTAAATCCGGCTGCGCCTTGTAGAAATAGTGGTAGTAAAACTGTTTGCGCGCCGGCACCCACTCCCACGCCGAGCCGCCAAAGGTGCTTACCCAGTTATTTGGCGGCACCATGCCATCATGCTCAAACTTCTTCTGGTAGTCGGTCACACCAGCCGAGGAGACAGGCACGCCCGAGTTCCATACATACCAGTCTGCTTTCGCGTTGGTGCGCGAACTTGCCGACTGCTCAAACCACTTATGTTTGTCCGAGGTGTGATTCATCACCATGTCGAGGATCACGCGGATATTTCGCTTCTTCGCCTCGCCAATCAGCCTGTCCATGTCCGCGAGCGTGCCATACTGCGGGTCCACGTTCTCGTAGTCCGAGATGTCATAGCCGAAATCAACCTGCGGCGAGGGGTACATGGGCGAGAGCCACATCGCGTCAATCCCCAGATCCTTGAGGTAGTCGAGTCGCTGCGTAATCCCGTTCAGATCGCCGATGCCGTCGCCATTCGAGTCCTGGAAGCTGCGCGGATAGATCTCATAGATAAGTGCGTGCTTCCACCACGGGGCGGAACCCTGGGTACTTTGCTGCTGCGCCTGCGCCGGGCAGACTGCGGAGGCCGCAAGGGCAGTAAGCAGGGTAAGTGAGGCCAGCACGCGCCGCGCATACATCTTTCTGAGACATGGAACGATCACGCAAGGCCTCCTCGGAAATCAGGCCAACTATAGCATCGGCGTGCTGGCATCGGCGAGTCGAAGGACGCGGAGCGCAGGCACTCGCAAAGGTATGGCTCGATGCGCGAGGTGAAGACTTCCGGTCGGCTCGCTGCTGCAGGTGCCGGGCGCGAGCGGCACTCAGGTTGCCGCCGCGCGAAAAACTGGGTAGAGGTACTCGAACAGTACTTAAGGATGGAAATTGCTTAAAAGATGCACACCATGCCGTGATGATCGTTACCATGTGACGAGTAACCGTTTACGGGGACTGTTACTCGGATTGACCCTATGTCATCGACGTAATTTGTAATTCACGCAAGCCTGCCTGTCACGCGGTTCATCATTGACACGGCTATCTATGCTCAGTTACGGTCGCGTCGGTAGTAGAGGTAGGTACAGGCCGAGCCGAGTGCGGCTAGCTTGAGAATGCTGCGCGTATATCGTGCGGAGTTGCTCAAGTTAGACGCATGGAGAGCTGGCCGCACCTGCATGGCACACTGCAGCAGTTTTTCAGGAGGCATGACGCTATGACGTTTATCAAGAGGATCAGGCTGCCATTGCTAGCCTCCGCGTGCCTGTTGGCATCCGGCGGCGCAGCATTCGGCCAGGCGGTCTATGGCAATATCTTCGGAACGGTCACCGATAACACCGGTGCGGTGATTCCTAACGCCACCATCACCGTGACGGATGAAGCCAAGGGAACCGCTGTCACGCTCACTTCAAACGGAAGCGGCGAGTTCACCGCCGAACATCTGATCCCTGATACCTACGACGTCAAGGTGACGGCAGCCGGCTTCAAGAGTTTCGAGACCAAGGGCCTGGTCGTCTTCGCGGACACCTCGGCAAAGATCGAAGCCAGCCTGCCTGTGGGCGGGGCTGGAGAGACGATTGAGGTCAGCGCCGACGCCATTCCGCAGCTCAAGACGGACCGCGCCGATGTTTCAACCGAGTTCGCAGCGCAACAGATACAGGACCTGCCCATAGGCGATCGCAACTTCACCAACCTTCAGCTGCTGCTCCCTGGCGCGCAGGAGCTTGGCTGGTCGCACGCGGCGGACGAAAACCCGCAGGGCTCCAAGCAGATTGACGTCGATGGACAGGCCTTTGGCGGCGTAGCCTTCCAGCTGGACGGTACAGACAATCAGGATCCCATCCTCGGCATCATCGTCATCAACCCGAACATCGATTCGCTCTCCGAAACCAAGATCACCACGCAGAACTTCGACGCCGAGTTCGGCAAGGCGGTCTCATCGGTCGTCACGGCGCAGACCAAATCCGGCTCGAACGCCTTCCACGGTTCGGCGTTTGACTATCGTGAGAGCGCGGCTAACCTGGCTCGCGATCCTTTTACGCAGTCCCCGGCACAGGGTGTTCCAAGCGCGCTGCGTAACCAGTTTGGCGGCTCGATCGGCGGCCCAATCCTCAGAGACAAGATCTTCTTCTTTGGCGACTACCAGGGCGTTCGCCAGAAGGTCGGTCTGGCCGGCCTTCAGACGGTACCGACGGCTAGACTGATTTCGACCTGCTTGAGCGGTACGGGTTGCGACTTCAGTGAGTACACAGACAAGGGCATCCAGATCTATGACCAGACGACCGGCCAGCCCTTCCCGAATGCCGTTATCCCCAATGACCGCCTGTCGCAGCCCGCTCTCAACCTCTTCAAACTCCTGCAGCCCTACGCGCCGAACACCAGGGACTCAGTCTATCCGGGCTTGCGGAACAACTACTCTCATAGCGGCAATGGCCTCTTCAATAGCGATCAATGGGATGTGCGTGGCGATTACCAGGTGTCCACCAACACGCATGCCTTCGGACGTTTTAGCCGCTTTACTGACACCTTGACCGGCTCCACCATCTTCGGCCCTGCGGGCGGCACTGGCTTCGGTCTCGGCGGTTACGGGGGCAACTCCACCGGAGCCAACGACAGCGCAGCTGCGGGCCTCGACATCGCGGTCAACTCCAAGCTGCTGACGGACATTCGTCTTGGCTACTACCGCTATAACATTGGCGATACCAAGTACGACCAGGGAACAGACTTCGCGACCCAGCTTGGGATTCCGGGTGAAAATCTTGGAACGGCGATCACCGGCGGGGCGCCATCGTTCCAGCTGGCTGAAGTGGGTGCGAGCAATCAACTCCTGAGCGTCACCAATAGCCAGGGGGCGGGGCCGCAGTATGGTGCCGGCCTCAACGTCGATCGTTGCAACTGCCCTTTGATCCAGCGCGAGGACCAGTTCCAGCTCGTGAACAACTGGACCAAGACCCTGGGCAATCACTTAGTCAAGTTTGGGGCTGATCTACGCTACGCGCGCAACCTGCGTGTACCCAGCGATAACGATCGAACCGGTGTAAACCAGTTCGGTACGGGGCCAACCTCGCAGGCGGGCACCAATAGCGGCGGCCTGGGTATGGCCACCTTTGTGCTGGGAGATGTCACCAGCTACAACCGGTATGCCAGCACCTCGACCAATGCCAAGGAATTCCAGAAACGCGATTTCTTCTACGCTCAGGACACATGGCGCGCTACGCAGAAGCTGACGATTAATGCCGGGCTGCGCTACGAGCTTTATTTCCCTGAGACCGTGAACGCCAAGAACAACGGTTCGATCATGAATCTTTCCACCGGCTACTTCCAGGTAGCAGGCAACGGCAGCATCGGCACCAACATGGGCTTCAAAAAGGCGGGAAATCCCTATAACCCACGCCTGGGCGTTGCCTACCAGGTCAGTGACAAGACCGTACTCCGCGCGGGCTACGGACGCAGCTTCGATCTGGGTGTCTTCGGATCCGTGTTCGGCCACGTCGCTACCCAGGATCTGCCGGTGCTCGTCAACCAGCAGCTCTCGACAACATCAGGAAACCAGGGACATGTGTTTGACCTGGCGACCGGTCCTTCCGCTCCTTACTTCAACGCAGTTCCCAGCAATGGCCTGTTGCCGGCTCCTGGGTACGAGGTCTCGCCCAAGACACGTCCCATCACGGTGCGGCTGCCTACAATTGACGCCTGGAATGCCAGCCTGCAGCAGTCAGTCACGCCAACCTTGTCCTTCACCATCGCTTACGTCGGCAACAAGGGGACACACACCCTCAGCGCTGGAGATAACAACAACACCAATCCGAACGAGGCCGCCATCGTTCTACCTGCCCAGTTCAGCATCACCGGTACTCCGCTCCACTACGATCCAGCAGCGGCGGGATATCACGGTGTACTGGACCGTGCCGGCAACATTATCGACAACGTTGATGCAAACGGTGGAACGTCTAACCAGACTTACCTGACCCGCTACTACGGCGGCAACCTCCCTGCATGCTCTGATCCGACATACGCCGCGCAGGCTGCAGCGTATACGGCTGCGGTAGGCGGTTCCAATCCTCTGGCCACCTTACCTGCAGGCTCTTGCGGCTGGTCGAACGGCATCGGCAACTACGGGGATGACCAGGACACCCACTACAACGCGTTGCAGGTGACAGTCGCCAAGACCTTCACCCACGGCTACTCCTTCAATGCGAGCTATGCATGGCAACGGGCGTACGACTTCAACTCGAGCTTTGCCACCTGGAACAAGAGCGTCACCAAGGGTCGTAACGAGAGCATCCGCGAACAGCAGGTCATCGTGTACGGATTGTTTGAGCTGCCCTTTGGCCGTAACCACCTGATCCTGAGCCACGACAATCGGCTGGTCGACGAGTTCATCGGCGGCTGGCAGATAAACCCTGTCGTCACCTACTCGGGCGGTCTGCCCTTTACCCTCGGCTACAGCACTTGCAGCCTGGACATCCCGGGAAGCGCACCCTGCTACGTGAACGGTGATCCGAAGTCTTTCAAGAAGCACGTTACCGGCTTGCCGGGCAGCGGCCTCTCCTACTACGACAAGTACACCCTGGGCAATGGTCCATTCTCGCAGCCGGGTCTTGACCAGATCGGCAATACGGGACGGAACAGTGCCTTTGGACCGAACTACTTCAATGGCGACCTTGCGGCCATAAAGAACTTTACTGTCAGGGAAGGGGTTGTCGCCCAGTTTCGAGTGGACGGCTACAACGCCTTCAATCACATCAACTTCGGCCTGCCGAACGGCAACATCGACCAGGGTGGCTCGATCAGCGGCGGACCGGGACCTGGCAGCACGCAGTTGCCAAGTCCGCGTCAACTGCAGTTCTCCGGTCGCGTGACCTTCTAACGAAGGCCGACTCGCCAACAAAAAGGGGGAGCCTGCGGGCTCCCCCTTCACCTTGCTAGCCGGTTACACTTGGATTCCCGATGCTTATCTCCAAGCGCACGCGTAGAGTCTTCGTGGCAGCGGCGCTTGTCACCGCTCTTTGCGCTCCCGCATTGATCGGGCAGGTATCCGGGAACGCCGCGCCAGGCACCTCGGCAACTGCTTCGGCAACCCTGTCTTCCCTTCGGCACCAGGTGGAGACGGGTCACGCCGCTGAGGTCTTGCCGCAGCTCGACGCAATGCTCCAGGCTGGTGTGCCGCAAGCGGGGCTGCAGACTGTTCGCGGGCTGGCCCTGTACACACTCGAGCGGTTTCCCCAGGCCGAAGCTGCCTTTGCCGCTGCGACGCTCGCAAACCCGCAGGAAACCGAGGCAGCCCAGATGCGCGGGCTTACCC
The DNA here is from genome assembly GCA_964658255.1 of Candidatus Babeliales bacterium. Lineage (GTDB taxonomy): Bacteria > Acidobacteriota > Terriglobia > Terriglobales > Acidobacteriaceae > EB88. The sequence goes on along the minus strand of CAZZYO010000132.1, from coordinate 2,457 downwards.
TGTTCCGCATGGGTCGCCCCGCGGATGCGATTCCGGTCCTTGAACATGCAGGCTCGTCCTACGCCCAGGCCAAGGCTGATCCGAACTACGTTCTCGCCCTGTGCTACATCGACACGCGCCGCTACGAGGACGCCCGGCACGCCTTCGCCGCGCAGTACGGCTTCCCGCCCGACTCCGCCGCCGCCTACCTGCTTGCCGCGCGCATGCTGCTGCGGCGCGAGTACCTGCCGGTTGCTCAGGGTTTCGCTGAGAAGGCTGTCCAGCTCGACCCGCAGCTGCCGCTTGCACACTCGCTGCTGGGCGAGATCGCACTCGCCGGCAACCATCTCGATGAGGCGATCGAGCAATTCAAGCAGGAAGAGGCGCGAAATCCGCTCCAGCCCAGCACCTACGATCGCCTCGGTGACGCGTACAGTCGCGCCGGGAACTACGCCGAGGCACAGGCCGCCCTGCAGCGTGCCTTGCTGCTCGAGCCGCAGTCGACCGGCCCTTACATCCTGTTGGGCAAGGTGATGCTCAAGCAGGGTGACGCTGTAGGCGCGGCCACCTACCTTGAGCGCGCCAAATCGATGGACCCATCCAACTACATGACCCGCAGTCTGCTGGGGCAGGCCTACCGCGCGATGGGCCGCCGCGACCAGGCCGCCAGTGAAACAGAGGCCGCTCAGCAGCTACAGGCCGCCAGCGAGCCCAAGCTGGCAACGCCCAAGTAATCTGCCCGATGAGCCTGTCTCCCTCTGCCTCGACACGCCTCGCGCCCGCCGCTTGCGCCTTTTCTCTTTGCCTGCTGCTGCTGGTAGGCCTGGCATCCGCTGCAGATCCCCCTGCTCACACCGCCTCTGCTCCCCCTGCAAACCCGGACCAGGCTTGCGCCGCATGTCACCAGGCCATCTATGCAAGCTACGAGCGAACAGCGATGGCTCAGGGAAGTGGCCCCGCCGCACTCGTGCCGCCACCGCCAGGTGTCTTTGGGCATCAGCCTTCCGGGATTCGTTACGCCGTGTTTGCACGCGATGGGCAGAGCTGGATTTCCTTTGACCGACGAGCGGGTTCCGCTCCAGGCGCGCAACTGCCGGAGGCGCCAGTTGCCGCCGGCCACCCGGGGATCTCGTCTTCAACTGCCAGAGAGCCGCTCCACGGCGAGCATCCGCTGGCCTATTACATCGGCTCCGGCAAGCATGGGCGCACCTACCTTTACCAGGTGGACGGCATCTGGTTTGAGCTGCCGATCAACTACTACACCCGCCGAGATGCGTGGGATATGGCTCCGGCTTTTGACAACGCGACCAGCATGCCGTCTGACCTGCCGACCGACCCTGGCTGCCTGCACTGCCACGCCACTGGCGTCGCCGAGGCGCTGCCAGGGTCGCGCAGCCACTACGCCGCAGCGCCGTTTGCTCAGGGAGGCATTGGCTGCAGTGCCTGCCACGGCGACGCCACGGCTCACCTGGCCGCGAACGGCCACGCACCGATCACCAACCCTGGCAAGCTCTCGCCGACCCGGCGAGACAGCGCCTGCCTGGCATGCCACCTTGAGGGCGACTCGGTTGTCTTCCGTCCCGGCAAGATGCTGGCCCGGTTCCAACCCGGCGAGGATCTGTCCGACACGGCGATCTACTATGTGCGCGCCAGCCGCAGCGGCGGTGGCGGACGTGCCGCAAGCCAATACGAGGCATTGCTGCGTAGCGCCTGTAAGCGCGCCGCAGGCGATCGCCTCACCTGTACCAGCTGCCACGACCCGCACGCCAGTCCGACCGCTGCTGAGCGCGTGGCCTTCTACCGCAACAAGTGCCTGGCTTGCCACACCAGCCCGGTACTTGCCACAACGCATCATCCCGAGCAGCCGGACTGCGCGAGTTGCCACATGCCAACGCGCTCCACCACCGACATCTCCCACGAGCAAACCGTGGATCACGACATAGAGCGCCTCCCCGCGACCACGACCGCAAGCACGCCCAGAACAGGCGAGACGCTCCTGCCCGTAGGGAACTGGCACGACTCAGACCGCGAGCTTGGCCTGGCCTATGCGCAGATGGCCGAGCACGGCGATCACGCGGCCGCCGAGCGCGCTCTCAGACTGCTCGGCCGGGCAGAAGCAGCCGAAGCCCCAGGCGCCGCTGACCCAACCCTGCACGCTCGCTTCGGTTTCCTGCTGCAGATTTCGGGCGACCGGACATCCGCTCGCTCTGAGTACCAGGCGGCCCTGCGGCAGAACCCCGACGAGCCCAGTGCACTCAGCAATCTCGCGGTTCTCGAGGCGACCGCGGGTCACCCGCAGCAAGCCCTCATCCTGCTCGAGCGTCTGATCGCCAATGACCCTACCCAGACCTCTGCCGGGCTCAACCTCGCGTTCATTGCATGCCGCCTCAACGATCAGGCTCGCGCTGCTGAGACCCTGGTGACGCTGGCTCGCTACAACCCCGATGACCCGGCGCTTGCCGCCTTCCGAACAACCGG